>JBJMUA010000028.1:0-32305 GCA_045811425.1 Sphingomicrobium sp.
CGCCGTAGGCCATTGTGCTCCCCAATCCCGCTCCAGACCTAAGGCAGTCCTTCCCCAATAAATGAAATGATGGAAGTTCAGCAAGGACGGGGACTTAAGAGGCTTCTATTCCTCGCCCATCCGTAGCGCCGCGATGAACGCCTCCTGCGGGATGCTCACGCTGCCGTACTCCCGCATGCGCTTCTTCCCTTCCTTCTGCTTCTCGAGCAGCTTCTTCTTCCGGGTGATGTCGCCGCCGTAGCACTTGGCGGTCACGTCCTTGCGCATCGCGCTGATGGTCTCGCGCGCGACCACCTTGCCGCCGATCGCGGCCTGGATCGGGATCTTGAACAGGTGGCGCGGGATCAGGTCCTTGAGGCGCTCGCACATGTGCCGGCCGCGCGCCTCGGCCACGCTGCGGTGGACGACCATGCTGAGCGCGTCGACCGGCTCGTTGTTGACGAGGATGCTCATCTTGACGAGGTCGCCCTCGCGGTGGCCGACCTGGTGATAGTCGAAGGAGGCGTAGCCGCGGCTGATCGACTTCAACCGGTCGTAGAAGTCGAACACGACCTCGTTCAGCGGAAGCTCGTAGCGGAGCATTGCGCGGGCGTGGCTGCCGGTGCCGACATAGGTCAGGTCCTTCTGGACCCCGCGGCGGTCCTGGCACAGCTTCAGCACCGCGCCGAGATATTCGTCGGGGACGTAGATGGTCGCCTCGATCCACGGCTCGTCGACCGCCTCGATGTCGTTGGCGTCGGGCCAGTCGGCGGGGTTGTGGATGTCCTGGGTCTCGCCGCCGCCCAATCCTCCACCACGAAGCCGCACCTGGTAGACCACGCTCGGCGCGGTGGTGATGAGGTCGAGGTCGTACTCGCGGATCAGCCGCTCCTGGATGATCTCGAGGTGGAGGAGGCCGAGGAAGCCGCAGCGGAAGCCGAAGCCCAATGCGGCGCTGGTCTCCATCTCGAAGCTGAACGAGGCGTCGTTGAGGCGCAGCTTGTAGAGCGAATCGCGGAGCTTCTCGAAGTCGGCGGCGTCGGTCGGGAACAGGCCGCAGAAGACCACCGGCTGGACCAGCTTGAAGCCGGGCAGAGCCGCCGCGGCCGGCCGCTTGGCGTCGGTGATGGTGTCGCCGACCCGCGTTTCCGCGACTTCCTTGATCTGCGCGGTGATGAAGCCGATCTCGCCCGCGCCGAGCTCGGCCAGCTGCTCGATCTTGGGGCGGAAGCAGCCGACGCGGTCGACCAGATGGGTGGTGCCGGCCTGCATGAACTTGACCTGCTGGCCGCGCTTGAGGCAGCCGTCGATCACTCGGACGAGGATGACGACGCCGAGATAGGGGTCGTACCAGCTGTCGACCAGCATCGCCTGGAGCGGGGCGTCGCGGTCGCCCTTGGGCGGCGGAATCTTGTCGACGATCGCCTGCAGCACCTCGTCGATGCCGATGCCGGACTTGGCGCTGGCGAGGACTGCTTCCGACGCGTCGAGGCCGATGATGTCCTCGATCTCCTCGCGGACCTTTTCCGGCTCGGCGGCGGGGAGGTCGATCTTGTTGATGACCGGCACGATCTCATGGTCATGCTCGATGCTCTGATAAACATTCGCGAGCGTCTGCGCCTCCACGCCCTGCGCCGCGTCCACGACCAGCAGCGCGCCTTCGCACGCGGCCAGCGAGCGCGACACCTCGTATGCGAAGTCGACGTGGCCCGGCGTGTCCATGAGGTTCAGCTCATAGGTCTCGCCGTCCGCGGCTTTCCATTTGAGGCGCACCGTCTGCGCCTTGATGGTGATCCCGCGCTCCTGCTCGATCTCCATATTGTCGAGCATCTGCCCGCGCACCATCTCGCGATCGGTAAGGCCGCCGGTGCGCTGGATCAGCCGATCCGCAAGCGTCGACTTCCCGTGGTCGATATGCGCAATGATCGAGAAATTCCGGATATGTTTCGCATCAGCCAAAATAAATCTTCACTCAAATTGGGAATGAGGGCGCCGCTAGCAGACCGTTCGACCGACGGCCAGTGCTGCGGCGAGTCTCCGTATCGCTTCGTGGCTTGAGAAGTGTTACGCAGCCGCTCCGATTAATTAACGGGGGTAAATATGCGTCGATTGACCTTCGCAGTGGCGAGTGCCGTCGCTCTTCTCTCGTCCGCGCCTGGCTGGGCCCAGACTAGCAACACCGAAGCTAGCGAATCCCGCAAGATGCAGACCAATGCGCAGGAGCAGATCCCGGTCTGCACGCGCAAGCTCGGCACCTTGGCGATCGTGGAGCCCGAGAACCAATGGTGGCGCGAATATAGCCTTGGCAGCCCCGAGGCTATCATCAAGCTGTTCGTGCAGAAATCGGGCTGCTTCAGCATGGTCAACCGCGGCGGCGCAATGCGCAGCCGCGCGATGGAACGGGCGCTGGCCGAATCCGGCGAGCTGCAGGCCGGCTCAAACGTCGGCGGCGGTCAGGTGAAGACCGCCGATTATTTCCTGGAGCCCGGCATCGTTTCAGCCAACCGCAATTCGGGTGGGGGCGGCGGCGGCGCAGCGTTGGGCGCGCTAGGGGGCCTGTTCGGCGGTGCCGGAAGCTTCGTTGGCGCAGTGGCCGGGGGAATCAACGTCAAGAAGGGCGAGGCCAACGTCACGCTTGAGTTGGTCAACGCCCGCACGACCGAAGAGGAAGCCCTGGTCGAAGGCTATGCCCGCAAGAAGGACATCAGCTGGGGCGTCGGCGGCGGTGGTGGCTGGTGGGGCGGATTCGCAGCGGCTGGCGCCACCGGCTACCAGAATACCGAAATCGGCCAGGTGATCGTGCTGGCCTATCTCGATGCCTATACCAAGCTGGTGACCCAGCTCGGCGGTCTGCCGGCCAACCCGTCGGCAGCGGCTCCTCAAGCGCACTAAGTGATTGAAACGGCGCGGCTTGGTTTCGGCCAGACGGCGCCGTTCGTCGATCCGGCATCCCCGTTAATCGAACTTTGTTGCATCGCCTGCACGGGCGGCTAGGGTCCGCGCAAATCCATTCACGGAGCAATTCCATGCGTTTAGTCGACCATCGCCTGTCCATTCTGCTCGCCAGCGCCTCCCTGCTGGCAGCCTGCGCGCCCAGCGCGGCGGTTGAATCTGCCGCCAGCCGCGACCTTGCCGCCGCCGTTGCGCCCGCCGCCCCGGCGCCGGCCGAGCCGGCCCCGGTCTCGGCACTCGTCAGCGAGGTATCCATTCCGCACCAGAGTTTCGTGCTCGACAATGGGCTGACGGTGATCGTCCATGAGGACCGTAAGGCGCCAGTGGTGGCGATCAGCACCTGGTATAATGTCGGATCCAAGGATGAACCGAACGGCAAGACCGGCTTCGCCCACCTGTTCGAGCACATCATGTTCAACGGTTCGGAGAATCTACCGGGCGATTATTTCGAGTATCTGCAGAAGGTCGGAGCAACAGACTACAATGGCACGACCTGGTTCGACCGTACCAATTATTTCGAAACGGTCCCGCGCGGCGCGCTCGACATGGGGCTGTTCATGGAAAGCGACAGGATGGGTTATCTGTTGGCCGCGCTCACCCAGAAATCGCTCGATAACCAAATTGGCGTGGTCCAAAATGAGAAGCGCCAAGGTGACAATCGCCCGGGCGGCCTCATCGACTATGAGGTGCTGGCCAATCTCTTCCCCGAAGGCCACCCCTATCATCATGATACCATCGGATCGATGGCCGACCTCGATGCGGCTTCGCTCAAGGCGGTCAAGCAATGGTTCCTCGACAAATATGGCCCCAATAATGCGGTGCTGGTTCTGGCGGGCGACGTCAGTGCGGCCGAGGCGCGTCCACTGGTCGAGAAATATTTCGGATCGATCCCGCGCGGTCCGGTCAACAATCCGGCCCGGGCCGATGTACCGACGCTAGTGGCCACAAAGTCGATCGTAATGAAGGACCGTGTCGCCGCGGTACAGCTGCAGCGGCACTGGGCGGTGCCGGGCCTGTTGTCGGACCAGCTCGCCGCGCTCGACCTTGGCGGATCGATCCTCGGCGGCCTCGCCAGCTCACGGCTCGACCGGATCCTGGTTCGTGACGAAAAACTTGCGGTCGCCGTGAACGCCGGCCTCCAGCCGTTCCACCGCATCGGCATGTTTGAAGTGAATGTGACGGTGAAGCCGGGCGTCGACCCGGCGGTGGTCGATAAGCGGCTGGACGAGATCATGGCCGAATATCTGGCCAATGGGCCAACCGAGGACGAAGTGCGCCGCGCGGCAACGCAAGATGTTGCCGGCCGTATCCGCGGCCTCGAACAGGTTGGCGGCTTCGGCGGCAAGGCTGTCGCGCTGGCCGAAGGCCAGGTCTATGCGCACGACAGCGACTTCTACAAAAAGAACCTCGATGCCTATGCAGCGGTGACCCCTGCGCAGATTCGTGATGCGATGAAGCAGTGGCTCGGCCGCCCGTCTTTCAACGTCCGGCTCGAGCCGGGCGACCGTCCTCCATATGAAGAAGCCAAGGGTCCCAAGAAAGCCCAAGCTGACATGCCGACCAAGAAGACGGTCCGGCCTCTGCCTGCAATTGGTCAGACGCCGCCGCTCGATTTTCCCGATGTTCAGCACGTCACTTTGTCGAATGGGGTAAAACTGGCCTACGCCCAGCGTACGGCGGTTCCCGTCACCCAGCTCGCCCTGTCCTTCGACGCTGGCTATGCGGCGGACGCGCGGTCCGGACGCGGGCTGCAGAACCTCACCTTGTCCCTGCTCGAAGAGGGCGCCGACGGGCTCACCAGCCAGCAGATCGCCGAAGAGGAAGAGCGGCTGGGCGCGCAGGTCTCGGCCAGCGGAAGTGCCGACCGGTCCAGCGTCAGCCTTTCCGCTTTGACCGCCAACCTCGGTCCGTCGCTCGACCTGCTTGCCGACGTCGTCCAGCGGCCCGATTTCAACGCCACCGAGCTGGATCGCGTCCGCACCCAGACCCTGACGGCGATCGCCCAGGCGCAAAAGGAGCCAAACTCCATCGCCGCCCGCGCAATTCCGGCACTGCTTTATGGCGAGGATCATCCTTATGCGACGACCAACCTAGGCGACGTTGCGGCGGTTACGGCATTCAGCCGCGACGACCTGATCCGCTTCCATGATACCTGGCTGCGCCCAGACAACATGGAGATTTTCGTCGTTTCCAACCTGCCGCTTGCCGAGCTGCAGCCGCAGATCGAAGCGCGCTTCGGCAATTGGGCTGCACCGGCGGCCGCAAAGGGCGTCAAAAGTTTCGCCGCCTCGCCGGCTCGTCCGACCAAGGCGCGGATCGTGTTCATCGACCGACCCGGCTCGCCGCAGTCGGTGATCCTCGGCGGCCAGCTGACACCGATCGATCCGTTCAGCGACATTGTCCCCGTCACCAGCGCCAACGACGTGCTAGGCGGCAACTTCCTGTCGCGGATTAACATGGATCTTCGGGAGACCAAGGGCTGGTCCTATGGCGTTCGAGGCTCGGTCGGCCTCAACGTTCATGCCGTGCCCTATCTGGTCAACGCCCCTGTCCAAGCCGATCGAACGGGGGATTCAATCAAGGCGCTCAGCGAGCAGATCGCCGCCTTCCTCGGTAAGAAGGGCGTGACCAACGAAGAGTTGACGCGCACGGTAGTCAACCTGTCGCAGCAGCTGCCGGGCCGCTTCGAAACGAGCCAGGCGGTATTGGGCGCGATGATGAGCAATGCGCTCTATCATCGCCCGGACAATTATTATGAACTGCTGGCCGACAAATATCGCGCGCAGACACAGGCCGGCCTTGATGCCGCGGCCAGGGCCGCGATCGATCCGAACAGCTTTACATGGGTCGTCGTGGGTGACGCAGCGCAGGTGAAGCCGCAGCTCGACAAGCTTGGAATTCCGGTGGAAGTGGTTCAGGCCCGGTAACGCATCGAGCGCTGCTGGCGGTTGTCCCAAGGCAATGTCAGCAGCGCTCGGGCGCAGATGTCCAAGGGTTAACCCCGATATCCGCCACATTTCATGGCTGCCATTACCAGCATTATTCGTTCGAACTGGGGCAGAGATCATGTCGATCAAGGGCTCAGCTGCCATGCCGGCGACCGCGGAGCTTCCGTCGGACCGGCAGCGACTCTTCCTCTATTATTTTACCGCGACCCTGACGGACCTGGTGGTCCTCGGCTTGTTCGACGAATATTCCAACAATGTCGCGGTGGATGGCTTTACGATCATGCTGCTTGCGGCCGCACTGCTGCAGATCCTGCTGAAGGCCACGATTGCGGTCGAGCATCGCGTCGCCCATTATTTCAATTCGAAGCCTGGCGGCTTCATGCGCTTCATGCGCTTCTTCTGTGCCTGGCTGGTGCTGTTCGGGTCAAAATTCGTGATCTTGGAGGCGCTGACATTCGCATTCGGCGATCGGGTCATGTTTGAGGGCGTGCTGCACGGCATCGTCTGGCTGATTATCGTGGTCGTGGTAATGCTATTCGCCGAGGAACTGGTGTTGCGAGTGTATCGCAGGTTGGCGTGACGGATTGCGGAAGGCGCTGAAGCGCAGCCGTTTGCCGCGCAAACCCTTCCCTTATCCCTCGGACCTCAATCTCGTCACATGACCCATTTTCCGCCCCGGGCGAGCTTCGCCCTTGCCGTAGAGGTGTAGGTCGGCGCCGGGCTCCGCGACATAGTCGAGCCAACGCTCGACATCCCGCCCGATGAGGTTCTCCATTGTCGCCCCGGCGGATACCAATGACGGATCGCCCAGCGGCAGGCCGAGAATGGCGCGGAGGTGCTGCTCGAACTGCGAGGTACGGGCGCCTTCGATAGTCCAATGGCCGCTGTTGTGGACCCGCGGAGCAATTTCGTTGACCACTGGCCCGTCGGCACAGCCGAAGAATTCGACCGTGAGTACGCCAACATGGTCAAGCGCCTCTTCAATTGCCTTGGCCACAGCGATCGCTTCGCCAGCCAGCGCTTCAATGGCAGGCCCTGCCGGCACGGTCGAAGTGCGCAGGATGCCGCCCTCATGGTGGTTGCGGGTCAGCGGGAAGGCCGCGGTATGGCCGTCCATCCCGCGAGCGAGGACCACGCTGAATTCCGCCTCGAAGCTCATCTTCGCTTCGGCCACCGCCGGCTGGCGCCCGATCGCGTCCCAGGCATCGGCCGCGTCGGCGGGGGAACGGATCCAGGCTTGGCCCTTGCCGTCATAGCCATAGCGGCAGGTCTTCAGGACGATTGGAAGACCAAGCTCGGCAATGGCGAGCCGAAGCTCGTCGAGGCTGGAAACGGGGCACCACGGCGCGACACGGGCGCCGGTCGATGCGATGAAACTCTTTTCCTTGGCCCGATCCTGCGCAACTGCCAGCGACTTGAGCCCGGGCCGCAGCTTGTCCCCGAGCAGCTTCAGGGGCTCGACCGGCAAATTCTCGAACTCATAGGTGATGACGTCGCACTGTTCGGCGAATCGGCGCAGCGATTCCTCGTCGTCGAAGCCCGCGCGGGTGAAATGGGCCGAGACCTCGGCCGCGCAGGGACGTTCGTGCGGATCGAGTATATGGCATTGATATCCGAGCCGGGCCGCGGCCAGCGCCATCATTCGGCCGAGTTGGCCACCGCCCAATATGCCGATCGTGGAGCCAGGCGCCAGACTCACTCAGGGCTCTCTGGAACCGCGTCGGTCTGCTTCGCCCGCCAGCCGGCAAGCCGGGCGGCCAAGGGTTCATCATGATTGGCCAGCATCGCCGCGGCCAATAACGCCGCATTGACCGCGCCGGCCTTCCCGATCGCCAAGGTGCCGACCGGGATCCCGGCTGGCATCTGCACGATCGACAGGAGGCTATCGATTCCCTTCAGCGCCTTGCTTTCAATCGGAACGCCCAGCACTGGCAGCTCGGTCATTGACGCCGCCATCCCGGGAAGATGCGCGGCGCCGCCCGCGCCGGCGATGATTGCCTTTAGGCCGCGCCCCTTCGCCGATTGAGCATATTCGTACAGGCGCCTTGGTGTACGGTGCGCGGATACAACGCGTGTTTCATGGGCCACACCGAGGGCTTCGAGCGTTTCCGCGGCATGGCGCATCGTTTCCCAATCAGAGGTGCTGCCCATGATGATTCCGATCAACGGATCGGCCATTCGAAATTCCCCCAGGCCTCCAGGAAATGGCGGCTTAGAGGCCGATCGCCGCTGGTGCAATCCGGGACAGGTTCAGATTTCTGAATCCACATTGTCATCAATTTGGGTTAAGCGGGGTGAATAATTCGGGGGCCATGGAAATGCACGAAGTCGCACTCGAGAGGCGCGACCCTACGCAGCTATTGGATGAAATTGCGCGTCTGCGTGCCGATATCGCGTGCCTGGAAGCCAGGGTCGAAGAGCTCGATATGCTGGCTCATCAGGATGCGCTCGTCCCGCTGTTCAACCGACGCGGCATGCTGCGCGAGCTGGAGATGATGATTGCCCGGCATCAGCGGCACGGGACGCCGGCGGCCGTGCTGTTCGTCGACCTTAACGATCTCAAGCTGCTCAACGATCAATATGGCCATGTCGGCGGCGATGCGGCATTGGTCAGTGTCGCCGAGAAGTTGCGGGCCGGGACGCGGGCGACAGACTGTGTCGCGCGCCTGGGTGGCGACGAATTTTGCGTGCTGCTCGATCATGCCGACGAGAAGATCGCGCTGGAAACCGCCGAGCGACTGGTCGACAGCATCGCCCGGGACGAATTCCTGTTCGAAGAAATATCGATCCCGCTGTCGGTGGCGATCGGCGTCACCCTGATCGAAGAGGGGGACAGTCCCGCGACGGTCCTCGCCCGTGCCGACAAGGCGATGTACCGGGTGAAAGACGCCGCTTGATCTTCCTACCCCGCAAGAAGCAGGGGAGGCGAAATTAGCGTTCGCTGAGATAGTATCGGTCGCTGACCGAAAGATCTTCATTCAATTCATAGACGATCGGCTGCCCGGTTGGGATTTCCAGGCCGACAATGTCGGCATCGGCGATTTTCGACAGATGCTTTTCCAGCGCGCGAAGCGAATTGCCATGGGCCGAAACCATCACCCGCTCGCCGGCGCGCAGGGCGGGCGCGATCTCCCCTTCATAATAGGGCAGCACCCGCCGAATCGTGTCCTTGAGGCTCTCCGTCTCGGGGATTGTGATATCGGCATAGCGGCGATCGCCTGACAGCTGGTAGGGACTGTCAGCCTCCAGAGGCGGCGGCGGGATATCGAATGAGCGGCGCCAGATCTTGACCTGCTCGGCCCCGACTCGATCGATCATCTCCTGCTTGTTGAGCCCCGTCAGCCCGCCATAGTGACGCTCATTGAGCCGCCAGTCCTTGGCAACCGGCAGCCACAGCGACCTTAATTCATGCAGCACCAGGTGGAGAGTGCGGATGGACCGGGTCTGCACGCTGGTGAAGCAGCGATCGAACTCGAAATGCTTTTCGGCGAGCAGGCGGCCTGCTGCTCGCGCCTCCGCAATGCCCTGCTCGCTTAAGTCGATGTCCCACCAGCCGGTGAAACGGTTCTCAAGGTTCCACTGCGATTGGCCGTGGCGCAGCAGGACGAGCGTTGGCATTACGCTTCGACCTTCTCCGCAACTTTCGCCTTCTCCGCCTTCGCTTTCTTCAGATCGGGCAGAATGGCGTGCAGCGCGTCAAGGCAGGAGCCGGCGAGATATTTTGACCGCTCCGGCGACCAGCCGTAAACTTCGTCGGGCAGGTCGAAATTGTCCTTGAACGGCATTTCCAGGGTCATCGACACGCAGCCGTAGCGCTCGGCCAGCTGAGTGGTCGACATCGACATATTGGCCTCGCCGGGGGCCGGGACCTCATAGCCCTGGCGCGTCTGGAAATCGGGAGAAACGCGCTCCAGAGTCTCGCTGAACAGCTTGAACAAGGCGCTCTGCCGTTCGGTTAGCGAGGGGATGCCCTCGAACCCGGCAAGGAAATTGGCCGGGATCGCTTCGTCGCCATGTACGTCCATCGCGAAATCCGGCGGATTTACGTCCATGCCATTGCGGACGAACAACACTTCCGGGCTCTTTTCAGCCGACGGCGCATGCCATTCGCGGTTCAGGTTGACGCCCACCGCATTGGTGCGCAGGTGACCACGGCGCGACCCGTCGGGGTTCATGTTAGGGACCACGTGGAAGGTGCAGTCGCGGCGCAGGACGCGGGCGACGGGATCGTCGGGATCGGTCAGTTTTTCCAGCGCGCCTTCCATCCACCATTCGGCCATGGTCTCGCCGGGATGCTGACGAGCATAGAGCCATACCGTGAGGTCACCCTCGCCCATTTGCAGGCAGTCGATATCCTGGCCGTCGAGGCTCTTGCCGAGGCTGCGATATTCGACGCCGGGCAGTGCGGCGACGGTCGACACCAGATCATGGTGGCGTTCCATCGAATAGGGCGCGAAATAGGCAACCCAGACGAGGTCGGTTTCGGGAACGAAGCGGATGGTGAGAACGCCGTCGGCGTAGCTGGTGCCCCGGATCCGGGTCCAATCCTCACGGTCGATTGAAACGCAAGCCTTATAGTCGGGCCATCCGTCGGGATAGGCCGAGCTTCCGCAATTGGTGATTCTGAGCGTCACTTCCCGACCACCGGCGCCGGCCAGGCGGAAGTGGAACCATTGGTAGAAGTCGCTCATGTGATCGGTGACGATCTCGAGGTCGATCGTGTCGCCGCTCTGCCCGGCGACGCGAATGTTACCGGCGTCAAAAGCGCTCGAAATCGTGATGCTCATGAATGTCCCTGATATGCTAGCAAGATGGTTATCGCGGCCCATAGTGTGATGCGCGCCAATCGGCAAATTTCGACCAATGGCGGATGGCGACACTGGCGCCGCCGCGTTGGCTGGACTAGCCGTTACGCGATAACCGGCGGTTAACGCCGCAAATTCCGGAGTGTGTGGATGCGTTTGCTTGCCGTTGGTTTCCTGGCCTTTGCCGCAACGGCGAGCGCCCAAGTGCCGTCAATCGGTGGCCAGGACGCCGCGCAGCGGGTTCGCGCCGACGTCGAGTTCCTGTCCTCGGACGGCCTGGAGGGCCGCGAAACCGGGTCGAAGGGCTATGCGATCGCCGCCGACTATGTGGCCTCTCAATTTCGCGCGATCGGGCTGGAACCGGGCGGCGATAATGGAGGATGGTTCCAGCCGGTGCCGTTCCGGCGCGCCTCCTATGAGAAACAGCCGAAGCTGACGTTGACGATCGGCGGCAAGCAAATTGCGCTCGAATCCCTGAAGGACGCCGCGCTGCGCCCCAGCGTGACAGAAAAATCGCGCAATCTTTCCGCAGGCTTTGTATTTGTCGGCCACGGCATCAAGGACGCCCGCTACGGCATCGATGACTATCGCGGGCTCGATCTACGCGGCAAGATCGCGGTGGCGCTGCAGGGAGCACCATCTGGCCTGCCAAGCGACATCGAGGCCCATCTCAACAGCAGCAAGGATCAGTTCGCCGCCACCGCCGGCGCGATCGGCTTCCTCGAAATCCGGCGCAACGACGGCCAGCGCAATGATGGGGTCGGTCGCGGCGGGCGCCCGCTGGTCGATTGGGTCGACAGCAGCGGCCGGGCCGGATCGGTGCCACCGGGGCTGAGGCTCCAGCTGTCGGTATCGAACGAATGGGCGGCACGACTGTTCGAGGGATCGCAAATGTCGCTCGACGCCGTGCGCCGCGAAGCCAAGGCCAAAAGCCGGGTGGGGCCCCGCGGCTTTGCCCTTCAGCCGACCATCGCCGTCGAGGCCGAGAGCAAGTGGGAGGATTTCAAAAGCGCCGAGGTGATTGGGCTGCTCAGAGGATCGGATCCATCGCTCGCCGCTGAGCATGTGGTGCTGATGGGGCATCTCGACCATCTGGGCATGCGGACCGATGCCAAGCCGGGCGAGGATGCCATCTACAATGGCGCGCTGGACAATGCCGCGGGGGTAGCCACCATGCTGGAAGCGGCACGGCAGTTTGCCGCCCAACCGGCCCGGCCGAAGCGATCGATCCTGTTCATCGCCAACACTGGCGAAGAACGCGGCCTGCTCGGCGCGGATTATTATGCCAATCATCCGACAGTGCCGGCGCAAAATATCGTGGGCGTCGTCGACCTCGACATGCCGCTGCTGCTTTACCGGTTCACCGACGTGATTGCTTTTGGCGCCGACCATTCGACGATCGGCGAGGCAGTCGCAGAGGCCGGCCGATCAATGGGCGTCGCGGTTAGCGCTGACCCTATGCCGCAGGAGGCGATCTTCACGCGGTCCGACCATTATATGTTTGTCCGGCGCGGCGTGCCGGCGGTGCTGCTGATGACCGGTCATGCCAATGGCGGGAAGGCGCACTGGGGCGCATTCCTCAGCAAGATTTATCATTCGCCGCAGGACGATCTGACGCAAAAGATCGACTGGGACGCCGGTGCCCGATACGCTCTGCTCAATTACCGCATTTCGCGCGCCATGGCCGATGCGCCGCGGCGGCCGATGTGGCTCCAGGGCGATTATTTCGGCGACCTCTTCGACCCGACGGGGCCGCGAGAGCCGCGCTGATGGAGCCAGCCGGTCAGATTCTGCGGCAAGCGTCTGAGGCGCTCGGGCGGCGGGACGGAGCGGCTGCGCGAGAACTGCTGCAGCCCCTCGTTGACCAAAGTCCCGGTCCGCCCGCGCTGTTCCTGATGGCCCAGGCCTGCCGCATGGAGGACGATGCGCCGGGCGAAGCGCAAGCCCTTGACCGCTTGCTCGCGCTTCAGCCGACCCATCTCGGCGCCCTGCTGATGAAAGGGGCGGCGCTTGCCCGTGCCGGCGACGACGATGAGGCGATGGCGCCCTACCAGGCGTCGCTGGCGGTTGCCGACCAAGCCCGGCGCGCGGGTCATATCCTGCCGGCGATGCTGGCGAGCGAGGTCAATCGCGCGGCGCAGTGGGTGCGCGGCCATGTCGCCGAACGGACCGCCAGGATCGACCGGGCCTTGGCCGATGGCGGATTCGGCCCGGGAAAGCGCAGCGATGTGATCGAGGAGGCGCTGGCCATCCTCCGCGGCGAAGCGCCGATCCAGGTACAGCAGCCGACGAGCTTTTACTTCCCCGGCCTTCCCCAGCGCAGCTTTTACGAACGCGAGGAATTTGACTGGGCCCCCGCGCTGGAAGAGCGGACCGGGACGATCAAGGCCGAGCTTGAGGCGCTGCTGCGATCGCAGGCCGAGCAGTTCGAACCCTATATCGGCGCGGACGCCGACCGCTCGGGCGGGACGGCGCCCAACGCCCATCTTGCCGGCGACGCCAGCTGGAGCGCCTTCCACCTGCTGAAGGGCGGGATCCCGGTGGAAGGCCATGCCGAACGCTTTCCCGAGACCCTGGCGGCGCTGCAGCTGGCGCCCCTTCCGAATATCGCCGACCGCGCGCCCATGGCTCTGTTCTCGCTGTTGAAACCAGGAGCGCACATCCGGCCCCACCACGGATCGTTCAATTTCCGGCTCATCTGCCACCTGCCGCTAATCGTCCCGTCCGATTGCCTGATCCGGGTCGGCAACCAGCAGCGCCAGTGGAGGGAGGGCGAACTGCTGATCTTCGACGACAGCATGGAACATGAAGCGTGGAATCGGTCGAACCAGCAGCGCATCATCCTGCTGTTCGAGGTCTGGCGGCCGGAGATCGGAGAGGCCGACCGAGAGGCGCTTAAGGTGCTGCTCGAAGCCGCAAGGATCAGCGCCGAGGATTGACTTCGCGAGCGTCCGCACATAGGGAGCCCGCGGATTTTCCAATTATTCCACCAACCTTGAAGATGTAAGGCAGGCGTTCCGGCCATGAAGATTCGCAATTCACTGAAGTCGCTTAAGTCGCGTCACCGCGATTGCCGGGTGATTCGCCGTCGCGGCCGGACCTATGTCATCAACAAGACGAACCGGCGGTTCAAGGCGCGCCAGGGCTAAGACCCCGGAAATCGGCCCGGTTAGGGCTCGTCGACGCTAATCAATTGAATTCAAAGGCCTCCGCCCCAACGGGCGGGGGCTTTTTGCGTCCGTCGGGACGATTCGGGCGTTATTACCGGTGAACGACTATTTCAGGGGCGGTTAAGCTGGATTCCTCTAGCAGCATGGCCAAGGAGTGAGTGCAATGACTCGCATGTGGAAGATTGTCCTGGGTGCCGGCGCGGTGGCGCTTGCTGCGACTGCGGCGTCGGCAGCCTATGCCCAGGCCGCGACCGGCGACCAGGCAACGCCGAAGAATTTCAATTGGGAAATCAAGGATGGCAAGCGGGTCCCGAAGGGCGACCGGCAGGTGAATGCCGACGGCAGCTGGCGCGAGGAAATCCGCCAGGGCAAGTGCCTCACGATCAAGGAAAAATCGCCGGCCGGCGAATATAAGGAAAGCCGCAAGTGCGACTGATCCATCGGGCAAATTAACCCGTACTATTCCCGCTTAAATTTCCCAGCCCGGTGCCGCCCTCGGTACCGGGCTGAACCGTACAGGCCGGCAGCCCGATCTTTTCATTGTCGTCGCAGAGACGGACCTGGACGCTGTCATTGGCGCTGATGAACAGCGACCATTGGTGACCGTCCTTGCAAGTGGCGGTCCACATATCCATGTCGCGATAGCGGGTGACGTAGCCCGTCGAAACAATCTGCGCGCAGCTGAGGCCCTGGTCGCCGATTGCCCGTTTAAGGGCGATGGCCCGGTCGAGGTCGTTCAGGTCGAACAACCTCTGCTGGGCTTCACTCCGGACCATGATATCGTTCTGCAGCGGCGGGGCGGCCTCATCGCCCCCTTGGCCGCAGGAAACCAGCAGACAGGCGGATACCAGCAGGGCTGCGGAACGCATCATTGGCCTCTCCTCATCGAACGAACGCGTGGAGCCGGAATTAGGCTCCGGACCGGCGGTGCTGCAACATGCTGGCGACCGCGTCCGGATTGGTGCCATTGGCCAGTACGACGAAGATGGTGTCGTCGCCGGCCAGGGTGCCGGCCACTTCCTCCAGCCCCGCCGCATCAAGTGCATTGGCAACCAGGTTCGCGGATCCCGGCGGTGTCTTCAGCACCAATATGTTGCCGGCGGGGACAATCGCATCGACCCATTCGGCCAGCAGCCGGTCAAGCTTGGCGGCGGCATGACCGGGTTCGACCTGATCGGGCATCACGTAGCGGATCGAACCTTCGCGCTTCTGCTTGACCGCGCCAAGCTCCAGCAGATCGCGGCTGACCGTCGCCTGGGTGGCGGTGATGCCCGCCATCGACAGGCGGGCAACCAGCTCCTCCTGGCTGCCGACGCGAAACTCGCGCAGCCAATCCGCAATCATTCGCTGGCGCTGGTTCTTGCCGTTCATCGGCCATTCTCCGCGGTGACCCCATTCTCCCCTGTCACCATTGTACCGATGCCCTCATCGGTGAACAGTTCAACCAATATGGCGTGCTCGGCGCGGCCATCGATCATATGGGCGCTGCCGACGCCTCCTTCGACTGCCTCGGCGCAGGCGAGCAGTTTGGGGATCATGCCTCCGGTCACGCTTTCATCGGCGATGCGATGACGCGCTTCTGCCGCCGTCAACCGATGGATCAGGCTGGCCGGGTCGGTCGGATTCTCGAGCAGGCCAGGAGTTCCGGTCAGATAGATGATCTTCTCCGCCCGCATGGCCACGGCAATGGCGCAGGCCGCATCGTCGGCGTTGACATTGTAGGGCTGAGCCGATGAGTCCGCGCCGACCGTTGAGACGATCGGGATCAGCCCATCGTCATGGAAGGCATGGAGCAGGGCGCCGCGAACCTTGGTGACTCGCCCGACATAGCCCAGGCGTTCATCGACCGGCTCGACCTCCAACAGCCTTCCATCCTCTCCGGCGACGCCGATCGCGACCGGCTCCAGCGCGTTGATTGCCGCAACCAGCTCGCGGTTGGTCCTGCCGACCAGCACCATGCGGACGATGTCGAGCGTGTCGGCATCAGTGACGCGCAGGCCGTCGACCCGCTTCACCTCGATCCCGGCCCTGGCCATTTCGACGTCGATCTGCGGCCCGCCGCCATGGACCAGCACCGGGCGAATGCCGACGGAGTGGAGCAGCAATATATCCTTGGCGAGGCTCCGCATCCGTTCGGGCTCAGTCATCGGCAGTCCGCCGACCTTGACCACGATCGTCTTGCCGGTGAAGCGGCGGATGTAGGGCAGCGCCTCAATCAGGATGCGCGCGGTGTCGTTGGCCGTGATCATGACGTCGCCGCATTTTCCTTGATGTAGCCGGGCCCCAAATCGACCGAAACGGCGCGGCCCTTGCCGTCGCCGAGCCCAAGATCGACGAGGATGTCGATCTCTTCGCCCTTCATATGGGCGCGCACCGACTCGGCATCATGGGGGACCTCAACGCCTGCGTCGGCGACCTTGATGCCGCCATAACTGACCGACGAGCGTTCGGTGTCGAATTCGACGCCGCAGGATCCCGCCTCGGCCAGCAGCCGACCCCAATAGGCGTCGGCGCCATACCAGCTGCATTTGATCAGCTGATTATTGCCGATCGAGCGGGCTACCTTGCGTGCTTCCGCATCATTGGCTGCGCCGGCGACCTTGACGACCACCAGCTTGGTCATTCCCTCGGCATCGCGCGCCATTTGCAGCATCAGCTCCTCGCACACCTGCCGGACGTCGTCCTCGAACCGGGCGAGGTCGGCGGGCCGGCCCTTGCGGCCGCTGGCGAACAGCATGACCGTGTCGTTGGTCGAGGTCGCGCCGTCGGTGATGAGGGCATTGAAGGTGGCGTCGGCGGCGCGGAACAGGATCGGCTTCAACTCCTCCGGCGACAGCTTGGCGTCGGTGGTGAGGAAAGCGAGCATGGTCGCCATATTGGGCGCCAGCATGCCGCAGCCCTTCGCCATGCCACCTACCGCATAGCCGTCGCGCACGACCTGCGCCTCCTTGGGCCGCGTATCGGTGGTCAAGATACCCTTCGCCGCATCGCGATGTCCGTCGCGGCCGAGCGCCTCGCCCAGCCTGGGGATGGCGGTGAGGATCTTCCGCATCGGCAGGCGAAAGCCGATGAGGCCGGTCGAGCAGACGAGCATGTCGCGCGGATCGCAGCCAACTGCTTCGGCAGCCTCGGCGCACATCGCCTCCGCATCGCCACGGCCCTTGGCGCCGGTGCCGGCATTGGCGTTGCCGGAATTGACGACAACGCCTGCGGCAAGTCCGCCTGACACGTTGAGCCGTTCGAGGCTCGCCTCGACCGGCGGCGCGCGAAATTTGTTCTGGGTGAAGACGGCGGCCGCGGGCACCGGCTTGCCATCGTCGGTGGCCAGCAGGCTCATGTCGCGGCGGCCACCAGCCTTGATACCGGCAGCAAGGCCGGCGGCGACAAAGCCTTCCGCCAGGGTGACGCTCATGAGAACATCCTCCCCTGCATTTGCAGGGGAGGGGGACCGCGCATTGCGCGGTGGAGGGGTTCTTCGGCCCCACCGTTTAGAACCCCTCCACCAGCTACGCTGGTCCCCCTCCCCCAGAAATCCGGGGGAGGATGAAGATCGCCGCTCACGGATAGACTCCCATCGTGCTCAGTCCCGCCGCCTCGTCCAAGCCCAACATTAAATTGGCGCATTGGATCATCTGGCCCGCCGCGCCCTTGCCCAGATTGTCGATTGCGGCGAGCGCAACGACGGTGCCGGTGCGCTCGTCATAACGAGCCGACAGGAAGGCGGCGTTGGAGCCGGTTGCCCATTTGGTCTCGGGCGGGGTCTCGCCGACATGGACGAAAGGCTCGGCGGCATAGGCCTCGTGCAGGATAGCGAGCGGGTCCGCCTTGCCGGTCGCCCGGGCGTAGCAGGTCGCGAGAATGCCGCGGCTGGCCGCCATCAGGTGGGGGGTGAAAAGGACCTCGGCACCGGTCGTCAGTTCCATCTCCGCCGTGTGCCGATGCTTCGTCAGGCCATAGGCACGGAAGCTGCCGTCGACGGCACAGAAGTGCGTGCCGGCATTGGCGGCGCGGCCGGCGCCGCTGACCCCCGAGGCGGCGTCGACGATGATACCCTGCCGTTCGATTGCGCCAGCCTCGACCAGCGGGCGCAGCGCCAGGCTGGCGGCGGTCGGGTAGCAGCCGGGGGCGGCGACCAGCTTTGTCGACCTGATCCTGTCGCGGTGAAATTCGGGCAAGCCGTAGGTGAAACGGCCGAGCAGCTCCGGGCGGGCATGCGGCTCGCCGTACCAGCGCTCGAACTCCTGCGGATCGTCGAGGCGGAAGTCGGCCCCGAGATCGACGAACGGAATGCCGGGACCAAGCAGTTCGCCGGCCAGCCGCTGCGTCTCGCCATGGGGCAAGGCGGCAAGGATCAGGTCGCAGCCCTTGAGCATGGCGGGCTCCCAGGCGGCGAAGGCCATGCCAGGATAGGCAAGCGAAAGATGGGGATGAACGGATGCGACCGGCTGGCCCGCATTGGATGCGGCGAAGGCGACGCCGACCTCGATCGCCGGGTGAGCAGCGATAAGGCGCATCAATTCGCCGCCGACATAGCCGGAGGCGCCAAGGATCGCGGCACGAATCATCGCCGTTATATGCAATTCGCTGTATAATTATGCAATATGGCGATGATGCCCCAGCTGTCAGCGGCCACAGAGGGCCGCGCGGACCTGGTCCTCCGGAGGCAATCCGTGCTGGCGATGCGTAGCAACCATCACGACTGCCTCCCGTCGGCGGGGCAAATGCAAGATGAGGCTGCGAGTCATGCCGTTGCTGCCCCCCATCGCGGTCGCATCGGTGCCGCAGCGGTAGGAAGGGGCGAAGTACAGTGCGTCGAACCGCCGCTGGATGTCGGACCGAAACAGGGCGCCCGACGCGATCCCGGCACTCCATTTCTGAAGGTCGTCGGCGGTCGTATACATGCCGCCGGCTCCCACCAGGTTCCACGATACGCCGCTCGCCCACAGCCCCTTACGATAAGGGTCGCCCCACGAGCGGCCGTCACGGCATTGTTCCGCTACCGGGCGTGCTGCGCGATCTTGAAGCAGATAGCCGGTGTTGTTCATGCCCAGCGGGACGAAAAGCTGCTCGCGAAGATAGGCTTCGTAAGGCCGGCCAGATGCGGCTTCGACAACCGCGGCCAATATGGCGAAGCCATAGTTCGAATATTCGTCGCGAGTGCCGGGCTGGAATTGCAGCGGCGCGCGCCACGCGAGCCGCAACATTTCACTCTTCGTGCGCGGGGCATAGTCGTATGTTTCGATGCTCCATTCGGAATCAGCCATCGCCCGGCCCTTGCCGTCGATGAAATTTGGAATTCCAGAGCGATGCTGAATGAGCTGGGCCACGGTGATCCGCCCTTTGTCGGCCGGCACACCCCGAAAGAGCTCGCCCAATCGGTCGTCCAATTTCAATCGACCGCTCTC
Organism: Sphingomicrobium sp.; assembly: GCA_045811425.1. Classification (GTDB taxonomy): domain Bacteria; phylum Pseudomonadota; class Alphaproteobacteria; order Sphingomonadales; family Sphingomonadaceae; genus Sphingomicrobium. The sequence goes on from JBJMUA010000028.1 coordinate 19,260, forward strand.
AACAAGCTTGAATATCGCCGCCATCGTAAAGTTCTTGGTCAGCGACCCGCCGTCGAAGAGCGCATCGGCGCGCATCGGATTCAAACCGCCACAATCCAGCGACCCGTAAGCCTGGACAAAATTACGATCATCGGCCCGATAGCTGAGCACATAGGTGCCGCCTGTCCTGGCAGTGGACCTGAAAAGCTCGTCAAGCATTGCGGCCTTCTCGTCGAAGTTCGCCACGCTCGCGGCGTTCGGCTGCTGCGCTTCGCCAGCTGTGAGCGGCGCGGCTATTAAGCCCGTCAGGAAGGCCCGCCACAACAGCCGGCGCGCGACGCTTACTCGGTCCAACTGATGCATGGGGTGATTTTATCCGAACCCATTTTGTCCGCAATGGGTCGAAACTGGTCATTCGGCGGCGGGCCTAAAACGATTGCCTATGTATAAACTATGCGGACATGGCCTGCTGCCTGGACCGCTCTGTCCCTGGCTTCCGCTACTGTTTCCGCCCGAGCCAAGGCCACGCCCATGCGGCGATTCTTCAGCGTGTTCGGCTTGGCGAAAATACGTACGTCGACCGGTGCGTCCGGCTCGCCCAGAGCAAGCGCGTCGCCGAGACCTTCGAACCGGAAATGGCTGCTCTCGCGATCGGCGAGGATGACCGCGCTGGCGGAGGGGCCGAGGCATTCGGTCGACGGGATCGGCAGGCCGAGGACGGCCCGCAGGTGCAGCTCGAACTCAGTGGGATTCTGGCCGATCAAGGTCACCATGCCGGTATCGTGGGGGCGGGGGCTGAGTTCGGAGAAGATTGCGCGGCCCCCGGCGATGAAAAATTCGACGCCGAAAATGCCGTGGCCGCCAAGCGCGGTGACCACCTTAGCCGCTTGTTCCTCAGCCGACTTCAGAACTGCCTCATCCATCGGCGCGGGCTGCCAGCTTTCGCGATAGTCGCCTTGCTCCTGCCGATGGCCGATCGGGGGGCAGAACAGCACGCCGTCCCTGGTCGCCACCGTCAGCAGCGTGATCTCATAGTCGAAGGCGATATACTCCTCGACGATCACCCGGGGCCGGTCGCCGCGCATATTGGCAACGGCATAGTCGAACGCCGCGCCCAGCTCTTCCGCGGTCCTGGCGGTGGTCTGGCCCTTGCCGCTCGACGACATCACCGGCTTGACCACGGCAGGAAGGCCGACGGTCGCGGCCGCAGCGATCGCCTGTTCCCGAGTCTCGGCGAACAGGTAGCGCGAGGTGGTGAGGCCGAGCTCCTTGGCCGCGAAATCGCGAATGCCGTCGCGGTTCATGGTCAGCTGGACCGCCTTGGCCGAGGGCACGATGTGCCAGCCCTCACGCTCCAGATCGGCCAGGGCCGCCGTGTCGATCGCCTCGATCTCGGGGACGATGAAATCGGGCCGGTGTTTTTCGACCGCGGCGCGCAAGGCGGCTCCGTCCAGCATCGGGAAGACCTCCCGCGCGTCGGCCAGCTGCATGGCCGGCGCGTCGTCATAGCGGTCGCAGGCGACGATTCGGCAGCCGAGCCGCTTGGCGGCGATGGTGAATTCCCGTCCCAGCTCGCCGGAGCCGAGCAGCATCAGTGTCGCTAAATACATATCTGCCCCCTAGCGGGCTTGCATGGGCTTGGGGAGGCGGCAATGCTTGCCGGCGTAACATTGCGAAAGGCTGACCATGCGCCGACTTGCCGCCCTTGCACTCATCCCCCTGATCACCGCCGCCCAGGCCCCGGCGCCGACCAAGCCCAAGACGCCGAGCGAGATCGTGGCCGCGGCGCCCAAGGCCGACTGGCGCGAGATTGCTGCCGAGGACCTGCTGATATTCGAGTTGCAGGGCGGGAAGAAGGTGGTGATGCAGCTCGCGCCCGGCTTCGCGCCGGTCCATGTCGCCAATATCCGCGCGCTGGCGAAGGGCGGCTGGTGGGACGGTGCGAAGATTTACCGGGTCCAGGACAATTATGTCGTTCAGTGGGGCCAGAACGAGAGCGAGAAGCCCTTCCCAGCCGGCGTCGTCGCCAAGCCGCCGGCCGAATATGCGCGCCCGGTCGCCGGCCTGAGCATCACCCCGCTCGGTTCCCCCGACGCCTATGCGTCGCGGGCCGGCTTTGCCAACGGATGGCCGGTCGCGGTCCATGATAAGGAGGGGCTCGCCAACCTCGCCCATTGTTATGCGATGGTCGGAGTGGGCCGGAACCTGTCACCCGACACCGGCACGGGCGGCGAACTTTACGCCGTGATCGGGCACGCCCCGCGCCATCTCGACCGCAACATCGCCCTGGTCGGTAGGATCGTGCAGGGGCTGGAGAATATGAGTTCGCTGCCCCGCGGCACGGAAGCGCTGGGCTTCTACAAGGAACGCTCGTCGGACGTGCCTATCGCCGGTGCGAAGCTCGTATCGGACCTGCCGGCCACTGAGCGGCCCCGGTTCGAATATCTCTCGGGCGCCTCGTTCGATGCCTATCTGAACGCCCGGAAAAACCGGCAGGACGACTTCTTCATTCGCCCCGCCGGCGGGGCAGACCTGTGCAACATCAACGTGCCGGTGCGGCCGGTACCCGCAACCTAGGCCGCCCAGGCCGAATCCACCACGCGGTTGCGGTGCTGGATGATCACCGGGCGGTTATGGTGGCGCATGCTCGCCTCCGCCAGCGGCAGCGCCGTCGAGCAGAAGGCGCATTCGGCCGATACGCGGCCGATTAGCCATTGGGTTCGGCCGCATCCGGGACAGTGATTCACTTCCCGCTCGCGATAAACGACGTGATAGCCGCGGCCGGCGGGATCGTGCCTCATCTGGAGTTCGCCGAGCGTCGGGACAGAAGCCATAAGACGTTCCTTTCGGTGGCGATGAACGACCGAAGCCGCGCCGGGTTTCACAATTTCGCGGCCTAAAGGGCGCGCAGTCCCTCCGCGGGACGCGCATTAAGCGCCGGAATCGCGGCGAGAAACGCCGCGACGACTGCCAGCAATATTGCGCCGAGCGGGATCAGCACCAGGCTGGGCCAGTCAGGGCTGAAAGGGAATTCGAAGACAAAGGTGGCAACCAGTTTGGCGGCGAGCACGCCGGCCCCCAAGGCGGTTATGGCGACCGAGGTGGAAAGGGCGGCGAACTCGATCAATTGACTTCGCGCCACCTCGCCGCGCGTTGCACCGACCAAACGTAACAAGACAATATCGCGGGCTCGTTGGCGGCGGGTGGCGACGACCGAGCCGGCCAGCACGATCATTCCCATGAGGATGGCGAAGGCCGTGGCGATCCGCACCGCGCCGTCGATCGACTCGAGCAAGGACTTCACTTCCGCGATGACGTCCGAAACCCGGATTGCGCTGACCATCGGCAGGTCCCGGGTGAGCCGCCGTTCGAGCGGAGCTGTCGACCGGCCTGGCGCGGGCGCCACGGTTGCCATCATTGTGTAGGGCGCCTCCTCCAGCGCCCCTGGCGCGAAGATGATCGCGAAATTGAAGCCGAAGCTGCGCCAGTCGATCTCGCGAAAGGAGGCGATGCGTGCCTCGATCGGGCGGCCGAGGACCGAGACGGTCAGCGAGTCGCCCACCTTCAGGCCCAATGCCGTCGCCGCATCGACGTCGATGCTGACCAGCGGCGGGCCGTGATAGTCTTTGGGCCACCATTGGCCGGCGACGATGCGATTGGCGGGCGGCAGATCCCGGGCGAAGGTCAGGCCGCGGTCGCCGCGAAGGATCCATGCGCCTTCCGGGATATCCTTCATGTCGGCAACGCGCACGCCATTGACCGCGGTTACCGGCCCTCGGAGCGAGGGAACCAGCCTGAGCTCGGCTCCCGGTACGTCCCGACCCGCGATTTGCCGGAAATTTGCCTCTTCGGCACGGGGGATATCGACCAGAAACAGGGCGGGCGCGCGCTTGGGGATACTGGTGTCGATTTCCGCAAGGACACTGGAAGCCGTGCCGGCAAGCGTGACCAGCAGGGTGAGGCCAAGGCCGAGCGATACCGCCAGCCGCCCTGTGGCCGCTCCCGGCCGGTCGAGTGCCGCGATGCCGAGCCGGGTGACCGGTCCGCCGAGATGCTTGGCACCTCGCGCGATCCGCCGGATGCCAACCCCGATAAGCGCGAACAGCCCGCAAAGCAGGGCGATGGCGCCGATTCCCATTGTCGCGAACATCGGATCGCTTGCGCTGCCGATCGCTATGGCTGCGGCTAGCGCCAGCGCGATCACCGGCAGGACATAGGTCCGCCAGCGCAGCGGCTCGCCATTGCCGACGTCGCCGCGCAGAAGGCGGGCTGGCCGTGTTTCACCGGCATTGGCGACCATCCGCCAGCTGGCAGCGAAGCTGATCAGCACCCCAAACAAAGCCGCCTTGCCCAGGGCCAGCCATTGCGGCGCCTTGTCGGGCGTGACCGGCAGCAGACCCGCAGTCAGCTTGCCGACGAGCGCAGGGGCTGCCGCGCCTATAGCTAGTCCGGCGAGAATTGCGGTGGCGGCGATCAGCCCGATCTCCACAAGCAGCATGGTATCGACCGTTCGCCTTGAGGCCCCGACCAGCTTAAGAATCGCAATGCTCGGCCGGCGCGACGCCGCAAAGGCGGCCGCCGCGCTCGACATGCCGAGGCCGCCGATCGCCAGCGCCGACAGGGCGACGAGCAGCAGCATCTGGCCGAGCCGGTCGATGAACCGGCGGGTGCCCCCGCCAGCCTCCTCGCGGCCGATGGAGCGCCAGCCACCTTCCGGGAAATGGCGCTGAAAGGCTTTGCCCGCCGCTTCAGCATCGGCGCCGTCGGCGAGGCGAAGGCGATAGCTGGTCGTGCTGATGCTGCCGGGCTGGATCAAACCGCTCATGGCAAGGCCCGACTCGTCCATTACGGACGGAGGTGCCAGGGCGAAGCCGGATGCGCCCGGCGCCTTGTTGATGACCGCCGATATACGATAGCCGGCCCGGCCCACGCGCAGCCGGTCACCGGCTTTCAGGCGAAGCCGCTCCGCAATCTCCCGGCCAATCGCGATTTCGGGTCCTCGTGGTCGCTTGCCGCCCGGCGTCGTTTCTACCTTTCCGGTCAGCGGCCAGGCCGCATCGACGCCCGACAGCTCGGACAGGACGCTCCGGCCGCCGGGCGCGACCAGCATGGCGCGGGTGGTCGTACTCTTCGAATATTCGCCCAGCCGCTCGATGGCTGCCAGTTCCTCGCCAGTCGCCTGGCGCTGGGAGATGGTCAGCATCAGGTCGCCGCCGAGCAATTGGCGGCCATTGTCGGCGATTGCCCGGTCGACGGAGGAGGCGAGGCTGGTGACCGACGCCAGGCCGGCGATCGCGACCGCGAGGCACAGCCAAAGCAGGCCGAGGCCGCTAAGGCCACCTCTAAGGTCGCGCAGCGCCAGCTTGAATGACAGCTTCACGCAGTCAGCCGCCCGTCCGACATATGCACGGTGCGCCCGGCTCGCGCAGCGACCGCGGGGTCATGGGTGATGACCAGCAAGCCCGCGTCGGCAATGCCGGCGCGCTCGAACAGCAAGTCGATAACCGCCGCACCGGTCTTGCTGTCGAGGTTGCCGGTCGGCTCGTCAGCCAGCAATAGCTGGGGTCGGGGCGCCGTAGCCCGGGCGATCGCAACGCGCTGCTGCTCGCCGCCGGACAGCTGCGCCGGATAATGCAACATGCGGTGACCAAGTCCCACCTGTTCCAGCTCAAAGGCCGCCCGGCCCCTGGGATCGTCCATTCCCGCGAGCTCCAGCGGCACGGAAACATTCTCCAGCGCGGTCATGGTGGGAAGCAGGTGGAAGGCCTGGAGGATGATGCCGAGGGACCGGCCGCGCAGCCGGGCCAGCGAATCCTCGTCAAGGCCGCCGATGTCCCGCCCCGCCAGGCGCACCTGCCCCGAATCGGCGCGCTCCAGGCCGGCGACCACCGCCATCAAGGAGCTTTTGCCGGAACCCGACGGACCCAGCACCGCTACCCTCTCCCCTGGCGCAAGCTGGAGGCTCACCCCCTTCAATATCTCGGTTTGGACGTCCCCTTCGCCAAGGGTCAGGCGAACATCGTCAAGGTCGATCAGCGGATGGCTCATGGCTGTGACAGCTAGGAAGCTTGCGGGTCCGTCACAATGGCCCCACGTTGCATGCCATGATCCGCCGGTCGATTGCCGCCGCCCTTTTGTCGATCAGCCTGGTCGGCGCCAGCCCACCCGGCGAGCGGCCGCTGGTGCTGGCGTTCGGCGACAGCCTGACGGCGGGATATGGCCTGGAGCCGGGCCTCGGGTTCGCTCCGCAGCTACAGGCGACCTTACGCCGCCAAGGCATTGCCGCCGAGGTTATCGATGGCGGCGTCTCGGGAGACACCAGCGAGGCGGGGAAGGCGCGGCTCGGCTGGACTCTGGACGGGCTGAACCGGAAGCCCAATGTCGTCATCCTCGAACTGGGTGCCAATGACATGTTGCGCGGGCTCGATCCCAAGCTGACTGAAACCAACCTCGACGCCATGCTAGCGGAGCTGAAGCGGCGGCAAATCCCGGTCCTGCTCACCGGAATGCGCGCGGCGCCCAACCTCGATCCGGCCTATATCGCCAAATTCGAGGCCATTTATCCGGCGCTCGCGCGGAAACATGGAACCGCCCTGTATCCCTTCTTTTTGAATAGCGTGGCAGCCCAGCCCGGAATGCAATTGCCGGATGGAATGCATCCGACGTTCCAGGGCGTTAAGCGCATCGTGACGGGAATTGCGCCAGCCGTGAAGCAGGCGATCGAAGGGAATTAGGCGTTCAGCCCTTCAATTGAGATCGGTTCGGCGAACTCAGCGCCAATCCGCTTGCCGGCGATCCAGCGCACCAGCGCGTTGGCCCGCTCGCGGCCCGGCAGAATCAGCCAGATGCGGGTGCCGACCTCGAACTCTCCGTCCGCCTCGGCCATGAAGCCGGTCTCGGAGATGTTGATCACCCTGGCCTCGAAGCCCTCCGCGCCAAGTTCGCGGACGCGTGCGCCGATCTCCACCGGATGGCGTGCTCTGCGCCGCCGGTCCTGGGAATCACGGGCCTCTTCGATCCGCGCCTTGATCATCCGGAAACTCGTCTCCACCGGGCGGCTACGCCAGCGGCCGGGTAAAATATACGCCCATCCGCCCGTCCCGTAGCCAACGCACCTGACCGTCAATCGTGCCGCGGTCAAGCATTTGAAGCGACACGCTTTCTCCAATGTGAGCTTCGCCAGTGAAGCGAACCATAGCTCCGGACTTTGAAAGATTGATGAGCGAAACGATATGGTTCCGCCCGCGGAGCGAGAGGATGACAGTCTGCGAGTCCGCGTCGAGCCGCTCTTCCGTCCGTTCGTCGAACATGCGCTTAACGGAGCGCGGGATCATGTTCCCATGAAGCTGGAACCGCGACGTCATCCGCCCATTCCCTTACCTGCCTACTATGAGCAATAGGTTATGCTTCCCAACTGTTTAAGGATTGGTTGGCAAGGGGAGAAAAGCGACTGCCAGTGTGGCCGCAGCGACCTAGTCCCGCTGGTTCATCCTGTGTATGCCTGACCTATATTAGGAAACGGCCATCCGGCGCCGTGGACCGGGAATATGAGGCAAAAGATGATGTCGCGCGTGAATTTGTTGGCGATGTTTGCAGTGAGCGTGGCGTTGCCGTTAGGCGCGGTTCTGGCCCAGCCCGCGACGCCCAATGCGTCAGCACCCAAGGCGGGCGGCGCGACCACGCCGAAGCCGGCCGATCCCATCGGTCCATTGCCGGAAACGGATCCTAACGCCGCTCCTCCCCAGGAGGCGGCGCCGCCGCCACCGCCGCCCCTGCCTCCGCCCCTATGGCGATTTGACCAGGCCTCTGCGCTGTTGACCTATATCCAGTGGGTTGCCCGCGACGGTTTGAACCCCGAGGATTATGATCCAGCCGGCCTGGAAGCGGCGATGCGCTCCAACGACCCGATGGTCCTCGCCCAGGCAGCAACCGATCGGTTCAACAAGCTTTCCTCCGATCTCGCGCTCGGCCATGTACGCGGCGACGCGCGGGTCGACTGGCATGTGGCGGACAAGGATCTGGACGAGGTCCGGCAGCGCACGTTGCTCGAGGCGGCGCTCAAGGAGAACCGCCTCGCCGACGCGCTGAACGGCCTGCTACCGAGCCATCCCCAATATGGCGCTCTCAAGACTGCCCTGTCGGTGACGCCGCGGACCGATGTCCAGAAGATCAACAAGATTCGGCTCAACATGGACCGCTGGCGCTGGCTGCCGCGCGACCTTGGCGAGAAGTACATCATCGTCAACGTACCCAGCTATTACGCGACCCTGGTCGAAAATGGCGTGACGCGATGGAAAACGCGCGCGGTTGCCGGCGCCATCAAAACGCCAACACCGCAGCTTAATGCCACCGCCGTCGGCGTGATCCTGAACCCATGGTGGGAGGTTCCCAAGAGCATCACCGGCGAGGTCGCCGGAAAGCCGGGCTATGTCCCGGTCAAGGGGAAGGACGGCAAGATCCAGCGATGGCGCCAGCCGCCGGGGCCGACCAATGCCCTGGGCCAGCTCAAGTTCGTCATGCCCAATGAGCAGGCGATCTATCTCCACGACACCAACGCCAAGAGCCGGTTCAACAGCCAGGTTCGCGCGGCCAGCCATGGCTGCATCCGCACCAAGGATGTGTTGCAATTGGCGACGTTGCTGCTGGGTGACGACAATGGCGAATGGGTTCCGGAAAAGATCCAGGATACGCTGGCCGAAAAGAAGACGATCCAGGCGAATTTCGTGAAGCCGCTGCCCGTCTACATCGTCTATTTCAGCGCCGCCGCGCTCAATGACGGGGGAATCATCAACTACGAGGATGTCTACAAGCGCGATGCCCAGGTCATCTCGGCGCTGCTCGATACGGACGGCAAGGGGCCGGCAAAGAAGCCGGCGGAGAAAGTCGCCACCAAATAAGAAAGGGCCGCAGCGATGCGGCCCTTTTTGCTATGCGTGGAAGATCAGGCCAGCTTGTCGGCGTAGATCAGGCGGCCTTCGGCCAACCGCTGCATCACGTGCCACTGATCCTTGCGGCTGAAGGCGAAGCAGCCCTGGCTCCGCCCGAGCTTGCCATGGATTTCCACCATCTCCGGCTCGGCATACCAGGCATTGTGGATCACGATCGCCCGCGGCTCGGCATTGTTATTGGACCAATCGAGGCCCCGCACCTTCATCGAAAGCCCATATTTGCCCTGGTAGGTCTCGGCCGTCGTGTAGGCGCCGTTCGAGGTCGCTTCCGAGCCGGGCTGGTTCGAGAAATGATCGAGAAAGCCGGTGTGGCCCGGATCCGATCCGCTGCCGTGAGCGACGCGGAAGCTTTCGACACTGCCGCTGGGCAGGTGGACGACATGGAAGCGCGGCTCGGCCGAGCTCTCGGCAAAGTCGACCACGCCGATAAAATCGCGGTTTGCGATCCATTTGCGCGAATCGAGCGCCGCCTTGGCCTTGGAAAACAGGGCCGGATTGATGCCGCCAGGCGCCGTGAAGGTTGTCGGGGCGGCTGGAACCGGCGCAAGCGGGTCGATCGCCGGGCTTGCCGGCGGCATCAGGATCGACGGCAGGACCTGGCTGCTGGCTGCTCCGGACAACAGGAGTCCTCCTGCGCCGGCTGCACCAAGCCGCAACATCTGCCTCCGATTCAACGCTTTACTCCCCACGCTCTGCATCCGGGCCTTATACCGGTGAAAAGATTAATCGCCGATAACCACTTATAGTCCCGTTCCGGTTTCCGTCCCGTACGGCGAACGGTTCGTCGTGCTAAGTGCCGCTTGCAACGCCTTGAAATGCCGAGAGACGGCTGCTAAGGGGCCGCCTCCGCACGCGCCGGTGGTGCGCGCGAATAATATTCATTGCCCAGCGAAATCGGGGCCGGACTGCCCGGCTTCAGAGCAGGGTTCGCCCGGTGATTTCGGGCAGTTATCGAAGGAGGCAAGACGGCTTTTATGCAAATCATCGTTCGCGACAATAATGTCGACCAGGCGCTGCGCGCGCTCAAGAAGAAGCTGCAGCGTGAGGGCGTCTATCGCGAGATGAAGCTGCGCCGTCATTACGAAAAGCCGTCGGAGAAGCGCGCCCGTGAGCGAGCTGCCGCGATCCGCCGCGCCCGCAAGCTGGAGCGCAAGCGGATGGAGCGCGAAGGCGCCCGCTAAGGCGCGCCAGAAGCTTCGTTTCCTTCTTTTCCCGCGCCATCATGCGAGGGTCGACATGACGGTTTCCCAAGTCCCGCTTCGCCCCATCGCCAAGGGCTCGCTCGTCAAGCTGTGGCTCGCCGTTGCCGCGCTGGTCGCGCTTGCCTACGGTCTCGCTTATTTCGGCGCGGGCCAGTTCAAGACCGTCAAGGTGGAAACTGTCGCGCCCGGCACGGGACCGCTGATCAGCGAAGTCGACGGGGTGATCATCGAATATACCGGCCGGACCGAAAACGGCACGGTGTTCGACACCACCGACGGGCGCGGACCGGCGCCTTTCCTGGTGATGCAGGTGGTTCCCGGGTTCAAGCAGGCGCTGACCCAGATGCAGCAGGGCGGCCGTTACAAGATCGTCATCCCGGGCCGGCTTGCCTATGGCAAGAATCCGCCGCAGGGCAGCCCGATCGGGCCGAACGAAGACCTGAGCTTCGACGTCCATGTGCTGCAGGTTGCGCCGAACGCGGCGCTGAGCATGGGCGCTGCCCAACAGGGCCAATAAGGCCTAGCTCGATTTTCGTCGGGATTTGATCGCCGGCGCGGCCTTTGGCACCCGCATCGCCTCCGTCTCGCTGAGCTTTTGCAAGGTGACCTTGATCGTCGCCACAATGGGATCGGCGAGCAGCAGCCCGAGCACGCCGAACAGCGCGCCGAATAGCAATTGCGCGGCAAGAACCACTGCCGGGGCGAGGTCCACGGTCCGCCGGGCAATGTAAGGTACGACCAGGTAGCCGTCGACATTCTGGACGAAGAAATAGACGAAGATCGCCCATAACCCCTCGCCCGTTCCGGCCGAGAAGCCGACCGCGACCATCAAGGTGCCGGCTATGAGTGCGCCGATGTTGGGAATGAATGCCAGCAGGCCGGTGAGAAGGCCCAGCAATGCGGCAAAGGGCACGCCGCCGATCGACAGCATCACAAAAGTGAAGACGCCTTCAAAGGCCATTCCGACGATGCGGCCGGCGAGCAGGCGACGCAGGGTGAAGCCGACATGGTTGCTGATTTCGTAGAAGCGGGCGCGCCGCTCGACCGGCAGCATCCACGCCACGCCGCGATCGTAAAGATGCGGCTCCATGGCGATGAAAATGCCGATCACCATGATCATGATGATCGATGTCACCGCGCCGATCGCCGTGCTGACCGCCGTGGTCAGCCGCCCGACGCCGCCCAGCAGCTGCTGGCCGAAGCTTTGCAGGCCGGTTCCGCCTTCCGGCATGAGGCCGAGCCCAACCGCGAAATTGAACACGCGCTGTCCCTGTTCCGCAACCACGGCGCGCAGCGCTTCAGCCTGGCCAACCAGGGTCGAGCCGGCGAAATAGAAGACCCAGCCGACAAAGGCGAAGCCTGACAGGGTAACGATCGCCAGCCGCCAGCCGCGGCCGATCGGCAGGACGCGGCCCAACAGCCTGGTGCCTCCATCAAGGATCACCGCGAAGATCATCCCGCCCAGGATCAGCAGGATCGGCTGGGACAGGACGATCACTCCGACGATAGCCAGCGCCATGCCCAGCCACACGGCGGCCTTGCGCGCCTCGTCGCGGACCGAACGGGAATAGAAATCGGATGGGCCGGGCCGTTCAACCAGCGGGGCGGGCGGCTGCTCGTCGGCCATGACCTAGTCCTTTGGCGGCCGGAGCGAGTTTCCCGCCCGGCCGTCACGGAACGAGGACAGCCAGGTCGCCGGGTTGAGACGCGTCGTGCCGTCGAGGCTGAAGGTGATGAATTCGGCGCGGCCCCCGATATTCTCCCACGGCACCGGCCCGCCCAGTCCCTGCTCGGCGAGGCTGAACCGGCTGTCGGCACTATGATCGCGATTGTCACCCATCAGGAACAGGTGATCGGGCGGGATTCGGACCGGCCCAAAGTCGTCGCCTTGGCTGCGCCCATCGTCGATCGTGTCGTAGGAAACGCCATTGGGCAGCGTTTCATGCACGATCGGAAGCCGACAAAATGCGCCTTGCTCGGTCTGTACCTGCCGGCCCCAGAACTGCTGTTCGCCGCATGGCGAGTTCGTATCGACCGGAATCATCACCGGCGGGCGCTGCTCGGCGCGAACGGGCCGGCCATTGAGGATCAGGCGTCCGTCGCGCACCTCGATCGTATCTCCCGGAAGGCCGATGACCCTCTTTATGTAATCCTGGTTGCCGCCCGGCGGGGTGACAATGACGACATCGCCGCGTTTGGGCAGCGAACCGAGCACGCGGCCCTTGGAAAAGGGCAGGGTGACGCTCCACGGTTCGCCGGGGCCCACCAGGAGGTTGCGCAGGATCGCCGCCGGATTGGGGATGGTCGGCGAGACATAGGACCAGCCATAGGGATATTTGGTCACCACCAGCCGATCGCCCGTCAACAGGTTCGGCATCATCGATTCCGACGGGATGTAGAAGGGCTTGGCAATGAAGCTGTGGAAGGCAAGCACCGCCAGCAGCACCCAAAACAGCCCTTTGATCTCACGCCAAATCGCCTGGCCGTGAGTTTCCTTCTTCGCTTCGGTCTCCAGTTGCGGCGCCGCCTCCGCGGCGACGCTGTCAGGGGAATCGGACAATCAAGACTCCATTTTACGCGCATAAAGAATGACGAAGGCCTGTGCCCAGGGGTGGTCGTCGGTCATCGTCAAATGTACGTCGATGGCGTGGCCTTCCGGAGCCATGGCGTCAAGCTGGGCCTTCGCTCCGCCGGTCAGCCGCAGGGTCGGTGCACCGGAAGGCGCGTTCACTACCCCGATGTCCTTCATATAGACGCCGCGCTTGAAACCGGTGCCGACCGCCTTGGAGAAGGCCTCCTTGGCAGCGAATCGCTTGGCCAGGGTCCCGGCCATGCCGTAGGGGCGCCGGGAGGCCTTGGCCCGTTCCACGTCGGTGAATACCCGATTCAGGAAGCGCTCGCCGAAGCGGTCGACCGA
>JBJMUA010000029.1:0-30039 GCA_045811425.1 Sphingomicrobium sp.
GGCGAAATCCTCGCCGGGGGAGGCGAACCAGCGGATGGTGGCATAGTGGCTGGACATCAATCACTCCTTGTTCCCCGGCGAAGGCCGCGGTCCAGGCGCGCAGCGAAGTTACGCCGCTATCGCGCCGTCCTGGGCCCCGGCCTTCGCCGGGGAACAGCTAATGCGCCTGTTTCGGGGACTCCATAATTTCGGTCAGCACTCCGCCCATGTCCTTGGGGTGGATGAAGAATATCGGAGTGCCATGCGCCCCGATCCGCGTCGGGCCGAGGATCCGCACCCCCTTGCCGTCGTAGAAGGCGCGCGCCGCCTCAATGTCCGGAACCTCGAAGCAGAGATGATGCTGCCCGCCTTCGGGATTGCGTTCGAGATATTTAACGATCGGCGAATCCTCGCCCAGCGGCTCGATCAGCTCGATCTGCGAATTGGGCGTGTCGACGAAGCAGACGCGCACCCCCTGCGCCGGCAGGTCGAACGGCTCCCGCACCACCTCGGCGCCCATGCGTTCACGGTACAGTGCGACCGACCTTTCGATCGAGGGGGTCGCGACCCCGACATGGTTCAAGCGTCCGAGTTTCATAGCTTCTTAAGCGCCCCATAACCGGCACCCAGCGCACCAATAAGTGCTGGCCCAACGAAAGGGAGGACCACGCCCGCCACCGCACCGGCGGCGCCCCATACGACCATGCTCTTCCCGATGTCAGATTTTAGACCTCTTTTCGTCTTGTCGCCGATTTCAGCGAGGACGACTTTTCCTTCTTCGGAGACTTCCTTCGCGTATTCACGAATACCTTCCATGCGGGAGGTGACGGGCTCGCCTACGCGGTGTCCGCACTGGTCGCAAAACTTGGCACTGTCGGACAGACTTGAATCACATGCCTCGCAGTTCATCGTTTCCCTCCAGTCACAGTGGAATATTATCGTGCTTTTTCCACGGGTTATCCAACTGCTTGTCGCGCAGCTTGCGTAACCCCAGCGCCACCCGCCGCCGCGTTGAATGCGGCATGATCACCTCGTCAATGAAGCCCTTCGCGGCCGCCACGAACGGGTTGGCGAAGCGCTCTTCATATTCGCGCGTGTGCTCGGCGATCTCCTCAGGAGTCTTGCCACGGAAGATGATCTCGACCGCGCCCTTGGCCCCCATCACCGCAATCTCGGCGGTCGGCCAGGCATAATTCAGATCGCCGCGCAGATGCTTCGACGCCATGACGTCGTAGGCGCCGCCATAGGCTTTCCGCGTGATCACCGTAATTTTCGGCACCGTCGCTTCGGCATAGGCGAACAGCAGTTTGGCGCCGTGCTTGATGATGCCGTGATGCTCCTGCCCGACGCCCGGCAGGAAGCCCGGCACGTCGACGAAGGTCAGGATCGGAATGTCGAACGCGTCGCAGAAGCGAACAAACCGCGCGCCCTTCTTTGACGAGTTGATGTCCAGGCATCCGGCCAGCACCATCGGCTGGTTGGCGACCACGCCCACTGTGCGCCCCTCGATCCGGCAGAAACCGACAATGATGTTGGCCGCATGGGCCGGCTGGAGCTCGAAGAAGTCGCCCTCGTCGGCGACCTTCCGGATCAGCTCATGCATGTCATAGGGCTGGTTGGCCGACGGCGGGATCAGGGTGTCGAGGCTGTCCTCGATCCGGTCCCACGGGTCGCTGCATGGCCGCTCGGGGATATCGTGGCGGTTGCTGAGCGGCAGGTAATCGAAGAATTCGCGGGTGGCGATCAGCGCGTCGATGTCATTCTCGAACGCGACATCGGCAACACCAGACTTGGTGGTGTGGGTGACGGCGCCGCCCAGATCTTCCTGGGTCACCACCTCGTTGGTCACCGTCTTCACCACCTCCGGTCCGGTGACGAACATGTAGCTTGAATCCTTCACCATGAAGATGAAGTCGGTCATCGCCGGGGAATAGACCGCGCCGCCGGCGCAGGGGCCCATAATCAGCGAGATTTGCGGAACGACGCCGCTGGCCAGGACATTGCGCTGGAAAACCTCGGCATAGCCGCCGAGCGACGCCACGCCCTCCTGGATACGGGCGCCGCCCGAATCGTTGAGCCCGATCATCGGGGCGCCCACCTTCATTGCCGCGTCCATTACCTTGCAGATTTTTTGCGCGTGCCGCTCCGACAGCGAACCGCCGAACACGGTGAAATCCTGCGCGAAAACATAGACCAGCCGGCCATTGATCGTGCCCGATCCGGTAACAACGCCGTCGCCCGGGATCTTTTGTTTTTCCATGCCGAAGTCGACGCAATTATGCTCGACGTACATGTCGACTTCTTCGAAGCTGCCTGGGTCGAGCAGCACGGTCAGCCGCTCGCGTGCGGTCAGCCGCCCCTTGGCATGCTGTGCCTTGATGCGCTTTTCGCCGCCGCCGAGCCGCGCCTGGGCGCGCTTGGCTTCAAGCTGTTCGATGGTGGTCGTCGACATGGCCTCTCCCGTACACAAAGCCGCTGCCACGGCGAGGCCGGAGCGTCAATTGCCGTTGGGCTGTCCGATCAGCTCCTGAAGTTCCGCCAGCTCCCACTCGTCATTGCGGCTGAACGGCAGCAATGGCCGCAGGGCCCGGAAACCCACGCGGCCGATTTCCTGCTGAAGCCTCGCCAGGCGATCGAATCCTTCCTGCAACCGTTCGCGCTGGCCGGGCTCCAGCTTGCGGTCGCGATCCAGCATTTCCTCTTCGGCGGCCAGCACCAGTTCGGTCTTCAGCATGCAATATTCGCGAATGCGGTCGGCCTCCGCCTTGCTGGCCCTGGTTGCAAGCGCGGCAATGCGCTGGCCGCTGGCGTCCGCTGGGAACCCGCCGCTGCGCCACTCCTCCAGCCAACGGCGGTGGCTTTCGCTCTCCTCGACCAGCCATTGGTGCGTTTCGCCCTCGCCGAACCGAAACAGACCGATCAGGACGATGGGCGCGAGGACCAATGTCGCCAGCATCACCAAGCCGGGCCGGTCGGGGAACTGGTTGAATGTCAGGTGGATCATGCTCGCCACGACATAGCCGGGGAGGAACCACAGCGGGTTGAACCCCTTCTTCTCGCCGGTACTCCGCAGCCCGCGCTCGCCCAGTTCGTGCGCCACCGCGGCGAGCACGGCTGTGGTCGATCCGTGCATCACTGCCGTGCCCAGCCCTCGAACCATCCATACCGGCGTCGTGAGATCGGGGTAGCGGACCAGGTAGAAACTATTCTCGACCACCGAAAAGCCCGCGCCGATGGCGAAGCCGAAGATGATCGCATCGATCTTGTACCCGATCCGGTTGGCCATGATCAGCAGCACGATCGGAAGGCACTTGAGCGCTTCCTCGATCCATGGCGCGACGACCCGGCTGTAGAAGCTGTAGCCCATCGGCAGATTGTCGAGCATCTCGCCGCTGATCGGCCACGCAACGAAGGCCATGATGCCGCCCATAATCAGCGGCCCGACCAGCTCCCGCGGCATCATGAGCTTGAACACGTCCAGCCAGGCAAACAGGACCAGCATCAGCAGTACCGGGACCATTGCGACAGACCAGTGGACGATCTCGGAATAGGTCATGACCGTTACTCTACAGGATTTTCAGCGAGGCCATCAGCTCGGTTCGTCCGTCGATATCCTTGTCGCCAAAGCCATGGCCGACGCCGACCGAGAAGACCATCGGCAGCCGCATGACCACGGTGAAGCCCAGGTCGACCTGCGCTCCAACGTCGAAGATCCTGTAGCTCCGATCCTGGGGTGATCGGAACATCATCGCGCCACCGAAAACCGCAGGGCGGGCATAGCTGAGGAAGAATGCCGCGGTGCCGACTTCCTCGAACCGCAGTGGGGGAAAATTGACCTCGCTGGTCAGCTTGCCGAATTTCCGCGCCTCGATCTGGTCGATTTCGAAGCCCGGGAAGGCCTCCAGCTCGCGGTACCTTTTCTCCGGGCGGTTATCGACATAGTTGTTGCGGAAGCTTCCGAAATAGAGGGCGCCGAGAGGGCTTTCGGACGGGCCTCCGACGATCCCGGCCTGGGCATAAACCCATGCCGAGCTGTTGTTCAGCGGCAGTGCGATGCCATAATCAAACCCGCCCCATAGCCGGAGAAACTCCTTGCCCTCGGCATGGTCGACGCCGCTGACCAGGCGCCAGGCAATGCCCTTTTCATGGTCGACCCCGCCAAGCGACTGGCGCGTGTTGGTGTATCGAAGCCCCACCTCTGCGGAATAAATGTCCGCCGGGCTGGGGATGTTCTGCGCGGACGGCAGCTGTTCCAGCCCGAAATAGCCGGCGACGCTGCCGAACAGGTTCAGCTGGCGCGGCGGGTCGTAGATTTTCGCCTTGTCATAGCTGACGATGATCGCATCGCCCTTGCGGCTGCGCAGGACCGGCCCGGCCAGGTCGTAGACGTCGGCGTCGTTGTGCCAGTAGCGCAGGGCCCAGTTCAGCGTCTTATATTCGATGTCGGCATGCAGGCCCTGGCCGTCGCCGAACCCACCCCAGGGCGAAACGCTGAGTGCGGCGCTCAACTGGTGGAACTGCATCGGGTCTTCAAGGTGGAAATAATAGCCGACCGTCGGCTTCTGCTTATACCCTTCGACGATCGGATAGGCGGCGGCCAGCTTCATTCGCTCGGTGGCGTGATACATGCCCCGCGCCCTGATCCGCGCATCGAGATCGATCTTGGCCGGAGAGCCGACACCCCACTCCTTGAGTTCGGGGCGGGTGTTGACCACCCTGGTGCCGAGAAATTCGATCGTGCTGAGGTCGTCGCGCTTTTCGGGGCGGATCAGCGACGGGCTGAGCCCCTGGCCCGTATATTCATAGACCAGCAATTGCCCATCGGGCCGCAGCATCGGCCGGAAGAACCCGGTCGAGGCGTTGGACAGAACGTCATATTTCTGGCTGGCGAGGTCGAACCGGAAGACGTTGGAGACGCCGGTGAAATAGCTGGTGCCGTAAAGGGATTTGCTATCGGGCGAGAAGGTGAAGCCCTCCGGGGTTGACGGCGGCAGGTCGAGCCGCGCCACCTCGTCGAGCCCATTCCCTTCCTCCAACGTCTGCAATTTCCACACGCGCACCGACTGGGTTCCGTTGATCTCCCCATAGCTGGCCGAGACCAGTGATCCGTCGGGTGAAATGTCGAGGTCGAAGGGCGTGATGCCATATTCGAAGGTGTGGACCTGGTTGTACCCGGCGTAGGGCGGCGGGACGCGCACGATCGTGGCATAGCCATTCTGATGGCGGATCCCCCAGATGGACTTGTCCCTGGGATTGACCACGATGTCCCCAATGCGGGCGTCGCGCAGCAGCATCCGCTTCTTGCCCGTATCGACGTCGACTTCCATGAGGTCGCGGAAGGCACGATTGTCATCGATGTAAAACGCCTTGCGGCTATCCGGTTCGAAGGCGACGCTGGTCACGAAATAGAGCATCATACCCTTGAGGTCGGACAGCCGGTGGAGCTCTCCGGTGGCAAGATCCATGGTCCCGATGAAGCCGACTTGGCCGGGGAAGCGAAATGCCGCGACCAGCTGGTTGGTCCGCTCATCGACAAAGCCGCGCGATACGGAGCCGAGGCCCTTCGGGCTTAGATGCTGGACGTCGGTCAGCGGATAAACCGCCAGCTTGGCAAGGTTTTCCTGCTGGAATACCCGCTCCCAGGCATGCCATTCGCTCCATACCTCGTCGAGCGGCTTGCCGTACACGCGGTGGAACTGGCTGGCGTAGAAGGCCGAGCTTTTGTCGTCTCGCCGCAGCCATTGCAGGACCTTTTCCGGACCATAGGTCAGCGCCAGGTAGGAGAAGAACCGCGTGCCGTAGAGATAGTCGTTGGCGCCGATCATGAAGTCGACGGCGATGCCCTCGCTTTCCAGGCCGAGGGGCGAATAAAGCTTGTCGTTGTCGCGGACCTTGGCGCGGAACACCATTTCGTCGTAGCCGCCCTGTGCCCGGCCAAGCCCGCCGGCCATCCAGGTTTCGAAAAAGACCGCCGATCCTTCCGCATACCAGCGCGGGATATTGTTCCGGGGTGTCGTCAGATAATTGTAGAGGATCGATTCCGGATGTTCCTGGATCGGCATCGGCTTGCCGGCCAGCGCCTTGCGCCAGAAGGCGTCCCTTTTGTTCCAGGCATCCAGGGTCGCGACATGCGCCAGCTCATGGTTGATCAGCGTGTAAAATCGCTCGCCGGGGGTGAACGTCTCCATCCTCTGGGAAACCGGGGCGACATCCAGCAATACGCCGTTGTTCGGGGACGCACGGGCGCCGGCGTTACCGAAATCGCCAAAGTCCTTGAGCAGGACGGTCGTTCGATCCCACGGCTCCCATTGAAAGCGCTGCTTGTGCCACTCGATCGCATTTTCGAAGGCTCTCGCCACATAGGGCGTCAAATAGGTCTGGATCGGGTCGAAATAGAGCAGCAGCTGGTTGTCGGTTTCCAAGGTAGTCAGCGGAATGCCGCCGGCATTGGGCGGCGCATGCTTGGGCTCTTCGACCTTGGGTTCGTCCGGGGACGGGGCGGGAAGCTCGGTGACCGGTTCAGGCCCCTGCGCAGGCACCTCTACGATCGTTGTCGTCGGGGGTTGGGGAGGCGGGGGCTCCTGCTGCACCTGAGCAAATGCCCCGCTCGCGACGCTGCCAAGCCACAGCGCCGCGACACTTCTTGCCCAGCGCCGGTCCCGGCGCGCGCTTCCCCCGCTCATCACCCCCCTTTCGGGCCACGACGCGGCCCGGTAGCGCTACTGGTTCGATAGGCTCGCCGCGAAGTTGGAGTTCTGCATGGCAGCCGCGAACGACGGATTGGCGGCCAGGGCCTGGAACGCGACCATGCCCTTCAAGGCATTGAACGCATTCGCATTGGCTGACAGGGCCTGTAGCGCCTGGGCATTGTTCGCGATCGCCGCGAAGGCTTGCGGCTGCGCCGACATGGCGGCGAACGCCTGCGGATTGGCCGACATCGCCTGCATCGCCCGGGCGTTGAACTGCCCCTGCGCCGACAAGCTCGCCGCTGCTGAGGCAGCGTTGAAGGCCTGGGCAGCCTGCGCTGCCGAAGCGAGCGCATTGGCATTGGCCGCCACCGCCTTGAACGCGCTGGCGTTGGCCGCCACCGCATTCATCGCATTGGCGTTCGTCACCGCGCTGAGAGCCCTCGCGTTGGCGGCAAGCGCGCTGAACGCATCCGCGTTCTTCGCGATCGCGCTGAACGCGCTTGCGTCGCGCGCGATCGCCGACATGGCGTTGGCGTCACGCGACAGCGCGGAGAATGCCTGCGCGTCGCGAGCCATCGCCGCAGTCGCCGATGGATTGGCCGCGGCTGCCTTGAACGCGGCCGCGTTGTTGGCATAGCTCGCAAAGGCGCTGGGGTTCCGGGCGATCGCGGCAAATGCCTGCGGATGGTTGGCCAATGCGGCAAAGGCGCTCGGATGATTGGCCACCGCCTGCAGGGCCTGCGGTTGCTGCGCCAGCGCGTTGAAGGCGTTGGCATTCTGCGACATCACCGCAGCGACCTGGCCGCTGACGTTGGCATTGACCTGACCCAGGTTGGCATAAAAGGCATCAGCGCTCTTCGCCGCCAAGGCCAGTGCCTGCGCATTTGCGGCCAGCGCGCTGAACGCGTCTGCGTTCTTTGCGATGGCGCTGAACGCGCTTGCATCGCGCGCGATCGCCGACATGGCGTTGGCGTCACGCGACAGTGCGGAAAATGCCTGCGCATCGCGGGCCATTGCCGCAGTCGCGGACGGATTGGCGGCCGCCGCCCTGAACGCAACAGCATTGTTCGCGTAGCTCGCAAAGGCACTGGGATTCCGGGCGATCGCAGCAAAGGCCTGCGGATGGTTGGCCAGTGCGGCAAAGGCGCTCGGATGGTTTGCCATCGCCGCGAAAGCGCTGGCCTGGCCCGCACTGGCGGTTTTGGCCTGTGCCGAAACCGCCTGCGCTGCATTCACCGTTGCCAGGAAGGCCGCCGGATTTTTGGCAAGCGCGGTAAAGGCCTGCGGATTGGCGGCGATCTGCGCCATTGCCTGGCCGTTCGCAGCCAGGGCCGCAAATCCGGGATGGCTGGCCAAGGTCCGGAAGTTCGGATTCTTGGACATCACCTCGAACGCATCGGTCTGCATCAGCTTCGGGATCGACGTGTCCCCCAGTGTCACGTCGCCTTCGCCGACCTGAGACGCCACATAGCGCTCGGACGCGACCACCGTACCTTCCGTCGGCCCCAGCGGCGGATAAATACGGCCAAGGCCATAAGCCGATACGGCCACGGCAAGCACCGCTGCGCCCGTCATGAGATAACGCTTGTTGCTGCTATTTGATTCAAGAGTAGTCACGTTGCACCCCCTCGCAGGTGAAACCAATCCGACATCATTAACTTTCCATTTACCAAAGTCAATGAAGGGTAGGCCGAGCCGTTGGAAAAACGGGCCTCGGCCCATGCGCGAAATGGCTGTTTCGGGCCTTTTGGCGCTTCCGGCAACGCGAATCGAGGGCGTTCTTACTCGGCCGGAATTCAGCCTTCGCTCGAATAATTGTCGAGTTCGTCGCCGACAATCTTGACGACATGGATGACGTTGGTCGAACCGCTGGTCTTGAACGGTATGCCGGCCATCAGCAAAACCCGTTCTCCGGCTTCGGCCAGATGGTGCCGCAGCACCATCCGCTTGGCCTTCCCGACCATTTCTTCGAAGTTGGATACGTCGCGGGTGTGGACCGCGTGGACACCCCACTGCAGTCCCAGCCGCCGCGCGACTTTCATGCTCGATGTCATGGCGAGGGTCGGCACTTGGGCACGCTCGCGGGCGATGCGTCGCGCGGTCGATCCCGAGGCGGTGTAGCAGGCCATTGCCCGGGCATCGAGAATGCGGACGATCTGCGCCGCGCTTTCGGACAGCGCATCCGCCGTCGTCGCTTCAGCCGGAGTTTCGGTGAAGTGGATGCGGGCCGAATAGACCGGGTCCGCTTCGACGCTGCGGCCGATCTTGTCCATCATCGCCACCGACTCGATCGGAAAGGCGCCGGCCGCGCTTTCGGCCGACAGCATGACCGCATCCGCACCTTCGTAAATGGCATTGGCGACATCGCTCACCTCGGCGCGCGTCGGCGTTGGCGAGACGATCATCGATTCCAGCATCTGGGTCGCCACCACCACCGGCTTGCCCGCAAGTCGCGCTGCCGCAACGATCTTGTTTTGAAGCGGTGGTACGCCCTCCGGCGGAAGTTCGACACCCAGGTCGCCGCGCGCGACCATGACGGCGTCGGCCAGCTCCAATATTTCGTCCAGCCTGTCGATCGCCTGGGGCTTCTCGATCTTGGCTAGCAGCGCCGCCTTGTCGTCCACCAGCTCCCGCGCCTCGGCGACGTCCTCGGGCCGCTGCACGAACGATAGTGCGATAAAGTCGGCCCCCTGCTCCAGCGCGAATTGCAAGTCGTTGCGATCCTTGTCGGTCAGCGCCGGGATCGGCACCAGCACGTCGGGGACGTTGACGCCCTTGTTGTTGCTGACCCTGCCGCCGACCTCGACTACCGCCGCGATCTTGTCGTTCTCGACTGCCGCGACCCGGAGACGCACCTTGCCGTCGTCGATCAGCAACCGCGCGTCTTTTTTGACCGCCTCGAACAATTCCGGATGAGGCAGCTCGACCCGCGTCGCGTCCCCCGGTTCCTTGTTTCGATCGAGCACGAACATGTGACCGGGGAACAGCTCAGCCGATCCACCCTTGAACTTACCGACACGCAGCTTGGGCCCCTGCAGGTCGAAGACGATGGTGGTCGGACGATGGAAGGTCTTTTCCAGCGCGCGGATGGCTTCGACCAGCTTGGCCTTTTCGGCCTGGCTGCCATGACTCATGTTGATGCGAAAGGCGTCGGCTCCCGCTTCCATCAATGCCCGGATCATCTCCGGGCTGGACGAGGCGGGCCCCAGCGTCGCCAGGATTTTTACTTTTCGCGCGCGCGGTTTCAGCATGTGATCGCCATAGCGGCTGTTCCCCGTCGTTCAACCGGCTTGAGGCTTCCGGATGCCTCGCCTAGTGAACCGCCTCAATTTGACAATCCGATGAGATTCGAAAGGGCGGGACAAACATGAGCGAGGGTAATGTCGCGGCGGACCAGCTGCGGCTGTTCATTGAGCGTATCGAACGGCTTGAGGAAGAGAAGAAGGGCATCGCCGACGACGTCAAGGACGTCTACGCCGAGGCCAAGGCCAATGGATATGACACCAAGACCATGCGCAAGATCGTTGCGCTGAGGAGGATGGAGAAGCACGCCCGCGACGAAGCCGACGCGCTGCTCGAAACCTATCGCAGCGCGCTCGGACTGCATTAAGAGGGCGCCATGGCAGGCCATTCCAAATTCAAGAACATCATGCATCGCAAGGGCGCTCAGGACAAAAAGCGCTCGGCGATGTTCTCCAAGCTCAGCCGCGAAATCACCGTCGCGGCCAAGATGGGCCTGCCGGATCCGGACATGAACGCGCGGCTTCGGGCGGCGGTGCTGGCGGCCAAGGCGCAGTCGATGCCCAAGGACAATATCCAGCGCTCGATCGACAAGGCTTCGGCCAGCGACGCCGAAAACTATGAGGAGATCCGCTACGAGGGCTTCGGTCCGGGCGGCGTGTCGATCATCGTCGAGGCATTGACCGACAACCGCAATCGCACCGCGACCAACGTTCGCACGATCTTCTCCAAGAACGGCGGCAATTTGGGCGCGTCCGGATCCGTCAGCCACGGCTTCGACCGCATGGGCCTGATCGAATATGGCGCTTCGGCCGGCGATGCCGACAAGGTGCTGGAAGCAGCGATCGATGGCGGCGCCGACGAT
Organism: Sphingomicrobium sp.; assembly: GCA_045811425.1. GTDB lineage: Bacteria > Pseudomonadota > Alphaproteobacteria > Sphingomonadales > Sphingomonadaceae > Sphingomicrobium. Next base: position 10,774 of record JBJMUA010000029.1, read on the forward strand.
GTCGAGAGCGATGACGAGGGTCATGAGATCTGGACCTCAATCGACTCGCTGCATGAGGTCGCCAAGGCGCTGGAAGGCGCGCTGGGCGAGGCCGAAGCCGTCAAGCTCGGCTGGAAGCCGCAAAATGAGACGGTCGTGACCGGCGACGACGCCGAAAAGCTGATGAAGCTGATCGATGCGCTCGAGGAAGATGACGATGTCCAGACTGTCTGGGGCAACTATAATGTCCCGGACGAGGAGCTGGAGCGGCTTGGCTAGGATCCTGGGCCTGGACCCAGGGCTCGGAACGACGGGCTGGGGCTTGATCCAGGCCGACGGCAATCGCCTATCGCATCTCGCAAACGGCCAGCTCAAGACAAATGCCGGCGAGCCGCTGCCGAAACGGCTCTCGCACCTGGCCTCGCAACTTGAGGCCCTCCTCGCCGATCATTTGCCCGAGGCCGCGGCGGTCGAGGAGGTGTTCGTCAACAAGAACCCGCAGTCGACCCTGAAGCTCGGCCAGGCGCGCGGTGTGGTGCTGATGGTCGCTGCGCGCGCCGGGCTCGATGTCGGCGAATATGCCGCGCGGCTGGTCAAGAAGGCAGTCGTCGGCACCGGCGGCGCTGAGAAATCGCAGGTACATGCCATGGTCCAGCGCCTCCTGCCTGGCGTCCAGATCGCCGGTCCGGACGCGGCTGATGCCCTGGCGGTGGCCATCACCCACGCCCACCACCTGGCGAGCGCGCGCGGCGGGATCGGCCGGGCCTAGGCTCTTACATGTCGAAGATGGCGAGCATTCTCTGGACTTCATTGTCGCGCGCCTTTGCGGTGGGCACGCAAGGCCCGGGGCGGACGTAAAGGCAGCGGCGATAGGGTTCGGCGCCCCTGCACGCTTGCAACTGATATCCATGCAGCAATCGCCCCGCGCCGCTGTCGGCAATCACGGCATTGACGCTGGCAAGCTCCGGTCCCGGTGGCTTTAGTCGCTGGTCAGGCCGCGGCGTGTTGCTGAGCAATATGATCGGCATCGGCCGGCCGAGATAGGCCCGGCTGAGCTGCCAATATTCGACCATCATGGTCGACAGGCCGCAGACGCGGGAGTCGCGGCCGGCAAGGTAGACGAGCTCAGGTCCATGGGACCGTTCGGCGAACCATTGGTCGAGCGGCCTGCCGCTGCCCAGCCATGCCGAAGCAGCCGCCCAGGCCAACAGCAAGCCGGACAGCGCCGGGATCGCCGGATAGGGCTTGCCGCGGCGCTGCTCGAGCCAGCGCCAGACATTGACCGAACCGATCGCGGCCAGCAGCACCAGCGCCGCGCTGGTCAGCTCGATGAAGCGATATTCCTTGTGACCGATGACGCTATGAACCGCGAGGTTGAATATGGCGGCGTAGAGCAGCGCCCGATATTGCCCGAGCGCCTGCATGGCCAGCAGCACGATCGGCAAGGTCAGCCAGTGCCATTGCCCCCAGATTGCCTGCAGGAAATACCAAGGTTCCTGCGTGCCGAAGCGCGCCGCGCGGCCTTCGATCAGGTTCATCTGGACATTGACCCAGACCCATTCGAACGGCCACTGGCCCATGGCGAGGTCCACCGTGCCGCTGAGGATGATGACCGGCAAGGCACCCATGATCAGCCAGCCCCAGCGCTTCCAGTCGTTGGTCAATGCGAGCAGGACGAACACGCCCGCCGCGATCGCATAGTGGAACCGGAACACCACTGCGAGGGCGAGCAGTGCGCCACCCGCCATGACCCGAAAACGACCTTCCGTGTTGCTGACCAGTGCCGCAGCACCCAGAAAGAGCGAGGTCGCGAGGCTTTCGGTCAGCAGATGAGTCGAAAAGACAATCTGCTCGTACCAGACCGCCATGACCGCCATCGCGACGATCCCATGGACGGCCGATAGTCGCCGGCCCAGATGCCAGCCGGCGATGACCGGGATCAGCCCGATGAGGGCGGCCGCGATCCTTGCCGCAACGATCCCCGCAAGCGCCGTTCCGCCGATTGCCTGGCCCAGCGCCATCGGCCCGGCCAGGAGGACCGGGAGCAGCCATCCCCGCATCCCGTAGCGATATTCCCAAGTGACGATGCCCTCGCCGGTCAGCAGACGATATGCAGGCTCCAGATACTGCAGCACCTCGTCGGGATGGTGCATGGCAAAGGCGTTGAAATTGAGGGCGCGAAGCAGGATGGCGAGCGCCAGCAGCGCCCAGAACCAGATACGCTCGTTACGCGTCACGACTTCCCCCATTGCGCCCTGCCTCACATGTTTAACCGGTAGAGTGTCTGCTGATATTCGAGCGGTCGGCTACGCGCGTCGAAAGTGCATCCCCCAGGCCGGCGATAGGCGCACAGCCGGTCCGCGGCCCGGCCCATGCATTCCCCCTTGATCGGAAAGCCGATTGGCTGGGGCTCTCCCGACCAGGCCAGGACCGCGTTGAACCCGGCGACGGCAGGCGTTGGATCGGCCCTTGACGGCGGGGCACCGGTCCCGATCAGGAAGATCGGCTTGTGCTGGTGCAGCAGGCCGTAGCCGAAGCGGGCATAAGGGCCCATCGGCACGGCGAGGCCGCAGACCCTGGGATCGCGCAGTACCTGCGCCGCAAGTCGTGACGGGGCCCCGTCCTGCCGCCAGTCCAGCCGATAGGTCGGCAGCACGGCCAGCGACAGCGACAACAGCGCCCAACCGGCGACGATGACGGTCGCCTGATTGCGCGTCACCCAGCCGGGCGATTTGCCGCGCTGAGCGAAATCCACGCTGCCGAATGCCGCCAGCAGCAGGATGATGTCGATCGACAGCCACAGGTAGCGATACTCCTTGTGGCCGACCAATTGATGCATCGCCAGATTGACCAGCGCGGCGGCCAGCAGGGCCGGACTGCGCCGCCAGCCATAGACTGCGAGCCCAACGATCGGGACGATCGCCCACTTCCAGTAATAGGGAATGGCCTGGAGATAATAGAAATGATCGACGCCGCCGATTTCCTTCATCCGGCCCTCGGCAATATTGGCCTGATAGTTGTTGAGGATCCATTCGTAAGGCTGCAACCCCATTGCCAGATCCAGCAGGCCGCCCGCGATCACGATTGGCAATCCGCCCGCGACCAGGCCCTTCCAGAGGCGCATGTCCTTGCCGCCGACCAGCGCGGCATAAACGGCAATGGCCGGGCCGAACTGGAAGCGGAACAGGCCGGCCAGCGCCATCAATGCCCCGGCCGCGACGATCGCGCCGAAGCGAGCGTTGCGATGCAGCAAGGCGACCGCAATCAGGAAGCAGGACACGGCCAGGCTCTCGCTTAAGGTCTGCACCGAAAAGAGGACGCTCTGCACCCACAGCGCCATGACCGCCATGCCGGCGATGGCATGAAGCTGTGACATGCGCTTGCCGATAAACCATGCGGCGATGACCGGAGCCAGATTTAAGGCCGCGACCAGGGCCCGCGGCAGGACCAGGTAGAGGATGCCTCCGGGGTCGAGCCATTCGCCCAATTGCATCGGCGGGACCAGCAGCAGCGGGATCAGCCAACTGCGGATGAAATAGCGATACTCCCAAGGCACGAAGCCATAGCCGAACACGATCCGGTGCGCCTGCTCCAGATATTGGATCGTCTCGTCCTGATGGTGGGCGGAATATGCGTCGAACGAAATGACGCGCAAGGCAATGGCAAGCGCCAGCAGGCCCCAGAACCAGATGCGCGCCTCATGCGCCGATGCCCCCCGATCCGCCATTGTCGACCTTCATGGCGGGCTGGCAAAATCTGGGCAATGCAGATTTCGTCATTGCGAGGAGCGCAGCGACGCGGCAATCCAGTCATATGGATTGCTTCGCAGCGCTCGCAATGACGGTTGGGCCCTCATGATCGCCCGCCTGACCGGGACGCTTGCCGAGGCTAGCGCCGACAGCGCCATCATCGACGTTCACGGGGTGGGCTACCAAATCCAGGCGAGCGCACGCACGTTGGATGCGCTCGGGCCCATCGGCGGCGATGTGATCATCCTGACCGAGCTGCAGGTGCGCGAGGACGGCTGGACCCTGTTCGGCTTCGGTTCGGCCGGCGAGCGCGAGGCATTCCGGCAACTGACCAGCGTCCAGGGCGTCGGCGGCCGCGTCGCGCTGGCGATTCTGTCCGTGCTCAACCCCGAGGAGCTCGCCACCGCGGTCAGCCGCGGGGACAAGGCGATGGTCGCAAGGGCCAATGGCGTCGGCCCCAAGCTCGCCCAGCGCATCGTCAATGAATTGGCCGGCAAGCTCGGCAGTCCCGCATTGGCCGGTGCAATCGGTGCCGCCCCTCCGCGCGGTGGCCCGGCAGCCGATGCCCTGTCCGCCCTTGCCAACCTGGGCTTCAAGCCCGCCGAGGCCAGCGCGGCCGTCAACGCTGCCAATGAGGAGCTTGGTCCGGACGCCGGCCTCGACGCGCTGGTCCGCCTGGCGCTTCGCAAGGCGGCAAAATGATCATCGCGCTCTACAGTGCCAAGGGCGGCGTTGGTAAAACCACACTCGCCGTCAATCTGGCATGGGCCAGCGCGACATTTTCGAGGCGGCGCACCCTGCTGTGGGACCTGGATGCCCAGGCCGCCGCTACGTACATCCTCGGCCAGGAGCCGGCAGGCGGGAACAAGGCCGAACGAAGCATCATCCGCGATTCCGACCCGTCCAGGCTGATCCGTCCAACCGCGATCGACCGGCTCGACCTGCTTCCGGCCGACTCATCCTTGCGCGACCTCGACCATGCATTCCACGACCTCGGCAAGCGCAAGCGCCTGGCCAAGGCCTCGTCGCACCTGGTCGGCTATGAGCGGATCATCATCGACTGTCCGCCCGGCATGACCGACACCGCCGACCAGATATTGCGCGCTTCCGATCTCGTGGTGGTGCCCGTCATCCCCGCGGCCCTGTCGCGGCGCGCGCTCGACGAGATCAAGGCCCACGTCGCCCAGAAAAAGGGGCCCAAGGTTATCCTGGCTCCCGTTTTCTCGATGGTCGACCGTCGCCGCGCGCTACATCGAGGGGCACTGGAGGAACAGCCCGGCTGGCCGGTCATCCCCATGGCCAGCGCCTATGAGCGGATGAGCGAGGTCCGCGCGCCGATAGGCCATCTGCTGCCCCGGTCCGCGCAGCCGGTCGAAGCGGTCGCGGAGGTCTGGCGTCGCATCGAAAAGGCGCTGGCGAAGTGACCGGCCGCACCGCCTCCTGCCGCTGCGGCCGGCTGAGGGCCACAGTCACCGGCGAGCCCGTGCGCGTATCGGTCTGCCATTGCCTCGATTGCCAGAAGCGCACTGGAAGCGCCTTCTCCGCCCAGGCGCGCTGGCCCGATGAACAGGTCACCATCGAGGGCCAGTCAAAAACCTGGGCCCATCAAGCCGACAGCGGCAACCGGATCACGCATCATTTCTGCCCTGAATGTGGCTCGACCGTGCACTACCGCATCGAGGGCAAGTTCGACGGACTGGTCGCGATCCCGCTAGGCGCCTTCGACGACCCTTATTCCCTCTCGCCTAAATTCTCAGTGTGGGAAGAACGCAAGCATGGCTGGGTCGAAATCCTCGGCGACGACATCGAGCACTTCAACTGAACCTCATATCGTCACCCCCGCGAAAGCGGGGGCCGCGCTTCCACTTTTGAGGCACCGGATAAGAATAGCGGGGTTCCCGCTTTCGCGGGAATGACGGATTGTGAGCATCCTTACCCGCCCCAGGCGTCCCGATACACCCGCAGGAAATTGCCGCCCATAAGCTTCTCCAGCCGCGCCTGGGTCCAGCCGCGCTTTTCGAGGTCGCGGACGAAGCGACGATAGCGGTCCACGCTGTTATAGTCATCGACCAGCGGATAGACGCCGACCGCTTCGCCGGGCGCGGCGATGCCGGACTTGATCCGTTGCTCCTGCCACGTCTTGAGCTTGGCCTTGGTTTCCTCGTCCAGGGTCGTCGGCAGCACGCCATTGTCGGTACCGATGCCGACATGATCCTCGCCCGCCACATTGGCGATATGGTCGACGTGGCGAAGCAAGTCCTCGCCCTTCGGATGGCTGTCGAGCGTCAGGAAGGGCATGAAGTAGATACCCACCACCCCGCCCTTGTTTGCCACCGCCTTGATCGTCGCATCATCGGTGTTGCGGACATGGTCGGTCAGCGCCCGGGCGCCGGTGTGGCTGATGACCAGCGGGCGCTTCGCATGCGCCGCCGCCTCGGCCATCGTCCGCGCACCGCCATGGCTCAGGTCGAGGAGCAGCTTTTCCGCCTCGATCCGCTCGATCGTCGCCCGGCCCAGTTTCGACAGCCCGGCATTGGCCGGCTCCAGCGCACCATCGCCGGCAAGGTTGCGGTTGTTGTAGGTGAGCTGGACGGTCATCACGCCGTCCTTTTTCAGCTGCGCCAGCCGATCGAGCTCCGGCCCGACCATCGACGAGTCCTGGGTGCCGAGCAGCACTCCGAACTTCTTTTCGCGCTTGGCCTTCAAAATGTCCGCCGCCGTCCGGACCAGCACCAGCCGGTCGGGGTTGGCGTTGAGGACATTCTTCTTGAAGACCACATCCTTCTGGTAATCGCCCCAGGGATCGGCGCTGTTGCCGACCGGAAACACCGTGTCCCGCAGCATGGTCACGCCGGTGGCGACCATTTCCGCCCAGGCGCGGTCGCTCATCCGCAGGGAATCTTCGGGTCCATAGGGATCCCCCGCGCCGCCCAGCGCGTCGATCACGATCGCCTGGTCGTACCAGTCAGCCCTTACCTTCGCCGTTTTGCCCCACGCAGGGGCTGCAGCGACCAGCGCCACGCCTCCCGCCAACATCGTTCGCCGGTCGATCCTCATATCCGCCCTTCCTTGCCCGGCCGAACGGTAGCATCGCTTGGCTCCGCACGAAAAGCCTGTCCTGCGGCCGAGGAAATGTTTCACCTTCCCCTCGGGCGAAATCCTACATAATCCTGCTTCATGGCCACCGATCCCGCCCGCCTGACCACGCCCGAGCGCACCGCGGAAGATGCGGATGCCGCGCTGCGGCCGAAGAGCCTCGATGAATTTATCGGGCAGCAGGCAGCGCGCGAGAATCTGCGCATATTCGTCAACGCCGCCCGGTCGCGGGGAGAAGCGCTCGACCATGTGCTGTTTTTCGGACCGCCCGGCTTGGGCAAGACGACCCTGGCCGGGATCCTGGCGCGTGAGATGGGCGTCGGCTTCCGCGCTACTTCTGGCCCTGTGATCGCCAAGTCCGGTGACCTGGCCGCGCTCTTGACCAACCTCGAGGACGGCGACGTCCTGTTCATCGACGAGATCCACCGGCTCAATCCGGCCGTCGAGGAAGTGCTCTATCCGGCGATGGAGGATCGGGCGCTCGACCTGATGATCGGCGAAGGACCGTCCGCCCGCTCGGTCCGTATCGACCTGCCGCGCTTCACCCTGATCGGCGCCACGACGCGGCAGGGGTTGCTGACCACGCCGCTGCGCGACCGCTTCGGCATTCCGGTGCGGCTCAATTTCTACTCGGTTGAGGAACTGGAGCAGGTAGTCCGCCGCGGCGCTCGGCTGCTCGGGGCCCCGACCACGCAAGAGGGCGAGCATGAGATCGCCCGCCGCAGCCGCGGCACGCCGCGGATCGCTGGCCGGCTGCTGCGCCGGGTGCGCGATTTTGCCCATGCGGCCGGTTCGCCAGCGATCGACGACGCCGTCGCCGACCGTGCTCTGACCCGCCTGGAAATCGACCGTCTGGGCCTCGACGCAATGGACCGGCGCTACCTGACCATGATCGCAGACCTGTATGGCGGCGGCCCGGTCGGGGTCGAGACCCTAGCGGCCGGACTTTCCGAACCGCGCGATACGCTCGAAGATGTGGTCGAGCCTTTCCTCATTCAGCTGGGCCTCATCGCCCGCACGGCAAGGGGACGATGCCTGAACGGCCGCGGCTGGCAGCATCTGGGGCTGACGCCGCCCGCTGGCAGCCAGTCGGGCCTGTTCGATCCGGAGAGCAAATAATGTCCTTGTTGCTTGCTGCGTCCCTGTTCGCTGTCCAGGCTTCCGCGGCGATTCCCGCCCCGGACTATGCGCGGCCTACCAGCTGGCTTTGCTTGCCCGGCCGAAGCGATATCTGCTCGACCCCGCTCGCAACCACCGCGCTCAACCCCAACGGTTATGGCTCGACCGGCCTGTCTCCTGTAGCGAAGGATCCGGGGATCGACTGTTTCTATGTCTATCCGACCATGAGCCGCGACGGCGGCATGAACAGCGACCTCAGGCCGGGCGACGGTGAGGAAAAGGCGGCAGTGATAAGCCAGTTGGCCCGCTTTTCCGGCGTCTGCAGGACCTTCGCTCCACTGTACCGGCAGATGACCCTAGGTGCGGTGGCTGCGGCGGCGGCCGGGGCGGATGTCTCCAAACCCGCGATGCTCGCCTATGCCGACGTCCGCGCCGCCTGGCGGGAATATCTGGCGAAATACAACAATGGCCGCCCCTATGTCCTGATCGGCCATAGCCAGGGCTCGCTGATGCTGCAGCAGCTGATCGCCAACGAGATCGAGGGCAGGCCCGAGGCGAAGCGAATGAAGCTGGCGGTCATCCCCGGCTTCAACCTGCTGATACCGCAAGGCAAGCTTGTCGGCGGCACATTCAAGACCACGCCGATCTGCTCGAAAGCGGGTCAAACCGGCTGTGTCATGACCTGGGTCAGCTTCCGCGAAAAGAATATCCCTCCCGCCGGAGCGATCTTCGGTGTCGCCGACAAGCCCGGAATGACCGTCGCCTGCACCAATCCCGCGCGGCCCGGTTCAACCGACTGGGTCAGCCTCGACAGCTATTGGAGCGCCCGTTCGGCCCTGCCCGCGCCAGGCGGCCCGATCATTTGGTCAACCGAGGGCTCGCCTCCGTCGCCCTTCCTGCGCACCGAAGGGCTGGTCTCGGCACGCTGCGTCAATGATGGGCCGAGGGGCTATTTGTCGATCCGCACCAATGCCGATCCGACTGACAGGCGGACCGATCGCATCGGCGGCGAAGTGTCGGTCCTGGGCATGTTCATACCCGGCTGGGGCATGCATCTATCCGACATGAGCGCGCCGATGGGGGACCTCATCCGGCAAGTCGGCGCGATCAATGCTCGATCGAGAACAGCTCCTCGACCGGCAAATTAAGCGCCTTGGCCAGCTTGAGGGCGAGCAGGGTCGAGGGGATGAATATGCCATTCTCGACAGTATTCACTGTCTTGCGCGAAACTCCGCAGCGCTCGGCAAGCTCGGCCTGCGTCAGGCCCAGCTCGGCGCGTTTCTCCTTGATCCGGTTGGCGAGCCGCTCGGTCATTGCGCGCTATATCTCCCGGTGGGCTCGCCGTTCGAGGAACCCGAACCGCACCAGCGCCACACCAAGCCCGGCGCTCAGCACCAGGTGGACGGTTTCCATCGCGGTCAGCGGCCCAAGTTGCACCCAGAAATAAATGGCCATCGCCATCACCATGCTGGCGATAAAGCCGTAACGAACCGCGTCGAGCCGGTTGGCACGCGTATGCTCGTCGTCGATCAGGTCCCGCACCTCGCGCGGCTGAAGCCAGAATCCCTTGGTGGTCAGGGCGGCCAGCAGAACCGCCGACAGTAATAGCCAGGCGCCGATCTTTAACGTCCTGGCGCTTTCGTGGCCGGCCGGATCCAGCGCCGAGAAAAAGGTGACCTGCTGCGACAGGTACAGCACGGCCAGCACAGGCAGCATCCGCGCGCGGCGCCGGCTTAGATAATCGGCCCGTTCACCCGCAGAACGATCGGTCATGGAACAACACCTCCAGGCTAGTAACGCATAGGTTACATGTAACCTTCATGTTACATCGCTGTCAAGCATCGCTTCGCCGCGCCGGGGTTGCGGGTTGAGTCTCGGGCTGGTTAAGGCAGGGACAATGGAGCCATCTCCCTTCGACCATCCCTATCGCGGCGGCTTTGTCGGCAAGGAGCATCGCTTCGCGCTGACCGTCTATTTCGAGGACACCGACACCGCCGGGATCGTCTATTACGCCAATTATCTGAAGTTCATGGAACGAGCCCGCTCCGACATGCTGCGCGCGGTCGGCGTCGATCAGCGGGCCGCCAAGGATGCAGGAGAGGGGGTCTATGCGGTGGCGGAAGTCAGAATCCGCTATCTTCGCCCGGGCCTGCTCGGCGATGACCTCCTGCTCGTTTCAACGATCGAGGAAGTGCGAGCCGCGAGCGTCACCATTCATCAACGAGTCATGCGCGGCTCGGAAACATTGGCCGATGCTTTCGTCACGGCAGCCTTCCTTGACCCGCAGAACCGCCCCCGGCGCCAGCCCCGCGCCTGGGTCGAAACGTTCAAATCGATAAGCGAGAAATAATGCCTGACGTCCAAGCCTCCGCCGACCTGATGAGCCCGTTGAACCTGTTTCTGCAGGCCGACGCGGTGGTCAAAGCCGTCATGCTGGGCCTCCTGCTCGCCAGCATCTGGACCTGGGCGATCATCTTCACCCACTCGATCCGGCTGCGGCGGATCAACCGCGGCACGGACCGGTTCGAAAGCGACTTCTGGGCGACCAACGACATCGACGCCTTCCATTCCCAGCGGGGGTCGGACGGGTTGCCGATCGCCGCCGTCATGTCGGCCGCCATGGACGAGTGGCGCCGATCCACCAGGACTGCCCAGGTCGACAGGGCCGGAACGCGCGAACGCCTCGCCAGCCGGATGAACGCCGCCGTAGCCGCAGAGCTGGATCGCCTGACCGACCGGCTGAACATCCTCGCGACCGTCGGCGCCGTTGCTCCCTTCGTCGGCCTGTTCGGCACCGTCTGGGGCATCATGCGCAGCTTCACGGCCATAGCCGGCGCCAACAACACCTCGCTGGCGGTGGTCGCCCCGGGCATCGCCGAAGCCTTGTTCGCAACGGCAATCGGCCTGTTCGCCGCCATTCCCGCCGTCATCGCCTACAACCGGCTGACCCATGGCCTCGACCGGCTGGAAGCCAAGTTGAGCCGCTTCGCCGACCGCTTCCACGCGACCTTGAGCCGAGAGCTCGAAGTCGAGGCAGCAACGAGTCACTGATGGCGGCCAACCTCCCCTCCTCCAGCCGTCACGGCCGGCGCCGCGCCCCGATGGCTGAGATTAATGTTACGCCGCTGGTCGACGTAATGCTGGTGTTGCTGATCATCTTCATGGTCACCGCGCCGCTGCTCGTCGCGGGTGTTCCCGTCGACCTGCCCGAAAGCCGCGCCGGCGCGCTCGACCAGCAGGCCAAGCCCGTCCAGATCGCGATCGACGGCCGCGGCCTGATCACCGTCGACGAGGCGCCGGTCAAGGAAACGGAATTGCCGGACCTGTTGGCCCGGATCGCTGCCCAGCCCGAGCCGGCCGAGGGCCGCCGGATCTACCTGCGCGCCGACCGAAGCCTGGATTACGGCCAGGTGATGCGGGTGATGGGCGAGCTCAATCGCGCTGGGCTAAACCGCGTCGCCCTGGTCTCCGTGGGGCCCGAGCAGCAATGAGGATGGACCGCGCCGAATGGACCGGGACAGGAGCAGCCCTGCTGTTCCACGTCGCAATGATCGGTGCCCTGTCGATGAGCCTCGCCCATGTCCATGCGACACCAGAGCCGCCGGCGATGGAGGTGGAGTTCGTGGAGGATATCGGGCTGACCTCGGCCGCGCCGCAATCCATTCCGGTCCCACCCCCGCCCAGCCAGGCGCCGGAGATCGGCGAGGCCGAGCCGGTTGAAGCCTCGCCCATCGTGCGGCCCGCGCCGACGCCGGCGCCCGTCGTCAAGCCCGCACCGCCCAAGCCCCCCGCTCCAAGCAAGCCGGCGCCGCGCGTATCGCGGATCGGCGATGATTTCCTGAAGGGAATCGGGGAGGCTCCGTCGAAAAGCAACGCGCCACCGAGGGCCGCTGCGCCGACCTTCAATGCGACGGCAAGGGCAAGCGTCGGCCAGGCCATTCTTCGCCAGGTCCAGCCTTGCGCGGACCGGCAGCCCTATATTGGCGAGGGCGCGAACCAGGTTCGGCTGACGATCAACCTGAAATTGGCCCGCAGCGGTCGCCTGATCCGCCCTCCGGTCGTTTTGCGCACCTCGGGCGATCCTGACCTGCGCGCGAAATATGGCGACCTGCTTGAAGACCAGGTGCGCCGCATTTTCGCTGCATGCACGCCGTTGCGCCTGCCCGCCGAACTATATGACACGGCGGAAGGCGGCTGGAACGACTTCACCTTCACTTACAGGGTAAACTGAGCCATGCGTCTGATTTTCTCCCTCCTGCTCGCCGGACTGGCCGGGGCTGCAATGGCTCAGGATACACCGGAATCTCCGCCTGAACTGGTCGGCGGAAGCGTCAGGTCGAACACTGATATCGCGGTTCCGGTGATGCCGGGCGACATGATCGGACGACAGGTTTCGGAGGTGATTGCGACCGACCTGCGATCGACCGGCCTGTTCACGCCAATCGGTCCCGGCGGACTGCCCGGATACTCTGTCGAGGAAGCTGCCAACCCCGCCTATCCCAACTGGCGGAATGCCGGCGTCGCCGCGCTGGTATCCGGCTATATCGAGGCGCGGCCCGACGGACGGATGACGGTCGCTTGCTATTTGCACGATGTCACAGTGGGCCGCGAACTCACTCATCAAGGGTTCGCCGTGACCGGCGCGGACTGGCGCCGCGCGGCGCATAAATGCGCCGACATGGTCTATTCGCGGCTTTCGGGTCAGCAGCCGTTTCTCGATACGCGGGTCGTCTATGTTGCCGAGACCGGCCCCAAGAATAACCGTCAGAAGCGCATTGCCATCATGGATAGCGATGGCAGCAACCATCGCTATCTGACCGTCGGACGCAACACGGCAGTGACTCCCCGCTTTTCGCCGCGCGGCGACAAGCTGGTCTATGTCAGCTACATCGGGCGAAGGCCGCGCGTGCTGTTGCATGACGTGGCCAGCGGATCGGAACGGCTCCTCATTCCGGGCGACCACATCACCTTCGCTCCCCGTTTTTCGCCGAACGGGCGCGACGTTGCCTTTTCCATGGCAAATGGCGGGAATACCGACATCTACATCGTATCAACGGCCGGCGGCGCGCCCCGGCGGCTGACATCGGCGCCGGGGGCCGACACCTCGCCCAGCTTCTCGCCCGACGGCCGGCAGATCGTGTTCGAAAGTGACCGCGGCGGAACCCAGCAACTCTACGTGATGGATGCGGACGGTTCGCAGCAGCGCCGGATCAGCTTCGGCGGCGGGCGCTATGCGTCGCCAACCTGGAGCCCGAGCGGGAACCTCATCGCCTTCACCAAGATCGCGGGTCCGTTCCGTATCGGCGTCATGAATGCCTCGGGAGGGGGAGAGCGGATTCTGACGGACGGTTGGCAGGACGAGGGGCCGAGCTGGGCGCCCAATGGTCAATTTGTCATGTTCCACCGCAGCCCGCAGGGCGCTGGCGCCGCAAGGCTCTATGCCGTGCCGGTGGGCGGCGGCAACGCACGCATCATGCCGACGCCGGTTGGCGGATCCGACCCGAGCTGGTCGCCTTTGAACAATTGAGGTGAGTTTCGACGTTTAGCCGAACAGTGAATTTCCAAGGAGTAATCATGAAAAAGACCGTCCTCATCGGCATGACCGCCATCGCCCTGTCGCTTGGGGCATGCGCCAAGCGCACTCCGCCGCCAGAGCCCACGACCGAGCCGCCGGCGGCGGTGCAGACCGATCCGAATTCGACCGATCCGAACAGCCTGGAAGTCGTCGAGCTGCCGGCGCTTCAGGCGGACCTGGTCGCCAAGGCGGGCTCGGACACGGTCTATTTCGGGACCGACGAATATTCGCTGGACGAAGCGACCAAGACGACTCTTGCCGCCCAGGCCCGCTGGCTGATGGCCAATCCCAGCGTCCGGGCCTCCATCGAAGGCCACTGCGACGAGCGCGGGACGCGGGAGTATAACCAGGCCCTCGGCGAGCGGCGAGCCAATGCGGCGCGCGATTTCCTGGTTTCTCAGGGCGTGCCTACGTCACGGCTGGTCGTGACCAGCTGGGGCAAGGAGCGCCCGGTGGCACAGGGCTCCAACGAGGAAGCCTGGGCGCAGAACCGCCGCGCCGTAACGGTGATTATCCGCTGATATAGTTCACCGGCAAAGGCCGGAGCCCAGTCATCGCAAGCGAAGCGCAGCGATTCCTGGGCGGCGAAAAATTTGGCCCCGCGGGCGTCAGGGCCCCTGCCTTCGCAGGGGAACAGTTAAGCCGCGTAACGCTGGTTGCCGGAGTGACCGAGCCAGGAGCGTGCCTGGCGCTGGGCCTCGGCAATCTCGCGCGCGGTCATCTCGATCGAGATTTCGGCGCGGCAGGCCTGGCTGCGCGTGTCGCCCGACAGCGCGGCAAGGTTGAACCATTTATGCGCCTCGATGAGGTCGACCGAGATGCCGGCCCGCCCTGTGGAGAAGGTTACCCCGAGCTCATAAAGGGCCTCGACGCTGCCGCGCTCCGCATCCGCGATTCGGCTGCGGAGAAAAAAGTCGGCACTCTTTTGACTGATCGCCATGCTGCACCCCTGTTCCTTCAATGGAACCGAAGTTCGCGTCCTATCAGCAAAGAAATGGTTAACATGCCAGTGACCGTGAATTCGAACTGTGTCCGGAATGACACAAAATATTCAGACTCGGATGTTGTCGATAAGCCTGGTCGTGCCGATCACTGCGGCAGCGATGAGCCGCATCTCGCCGGACGGCACTTCCAGCGGATCGAGGGTCTCTGAATCGACCAGTGCGATATAATCGACTGCTTTGAAGCCGGCTTTCGACAGTGTGCGCCGCGCATCGTCGAGTACTGCTTCGACCGGTTCGCCGCCGAGGATCGCGGCTCGCGCCTCCTCCAGCGCTCGGGGCAGGGCCACAGCTCGCTTCCGCTCGTCGGCGTCGAGATAGGCATTGCGTGATGACAGGGCCAGTCCATCCGCGTCACGCACCGTCGGCACGCCGCGGACGGCGGCATCCATGCCCAGGTCGGCCACCATCCGGCGGATAACCGCCAATTGCTGGAAATCCTTTTCCCCGAAGAAAGCCAGGTTCGGCCTCACCGCGGTGAGCAATTTGGCGACCACGGTCGCCACTCCGGTGAAGTGACCGGGTCGCGCCGCACCGTCCCAGCGGTCACTGACGCCCGACACGCTGACGGTGGTTGCGAAGCCAGGCGGATAGAGCTGGTCGGCCGTCGGCAGCCACAGGAGGTCGCAGCCGTGGTGCTGAAGCAGCTCCGCGTCTTCGGGTTCTTGCCGTGGATAGCGGGCGAGATCCTCATTCGCTCCGAATTGAAGCGGATTGACGAAGATCGACGCGACCACTCGATCGGCCTCATTCCGGGCCGCTTCGATCAGCGCCATGTGGCCGGCGTGGAGCGCCCCCATGGTCGGCACGAGCGCGATTGTCTGCCCTTGTTCCCGCCAGGGCAAAAGGGCCGGATCCAAATCGCTCAACCTTCTAATGATTTGCATGCGATTCCGGCCTTCGGTATCTCTGGTGGCGGGGCCGCGACATAAAGGCGCGGTTGTGGGAAATCACAAGGGGAATAGCAGGCCATGGGCCAGCCGCACTTCATCGTCTTCGCCAATGAAAAGGGCGGCACCGGTAAATCGACCACCGCCGTGCATACGGCCATCGCGCTGGCCGCATCGGGCCATCGCGTGGCGGCGCTCGACCTCGACGAGCGGCAGCGCACCATGACCCGCTATCTCGAGAACCGCGACGCGACGATGCGGCGGCTGGACCGGCAGCTCCCCTGTGCTGCCTATGAGGTGCTCGAAGACCAAAGCGAAGCAGGGCTTGAGGCGGCCATCGCCCGCCTGTCCCAACAGGCCGAGGTGATCGTCATCGACACTCCGGGCCGCGATGACCCCATCGCCCGGGCCTCTATCCTTAAAGCCGACACGCTGGTCACGCCGATGAACGACAGCTTCGTCGACCTTGACCTGATCGGCCAGGTTCATCCGGAGAATTTCAAAGTAACCAAGCCGAGCTTCTATGCCGAGCTCATCTGGAACAGCCGCACGCAGCGCGCCAAGCAGACGGGCAAGAGCGTCGACTGGGTGGTGCTCCGGAACCGCCTCCAGCATATCAGCTCCCATAATCTCGTTCGCGTCGGTGCAGCGCTCGATGAGCTGGCCCGGCGCATCGGTTATCGGGTGATTCCGGGCCTTGGCGAGCGTGTCATCTACCGCGAGCTGTTCCCAAAGGGGCTAACCCTGCTCGACATGGCGGAAATCGGTGACGTGGGCCTGGGACACATTGCGGCCCGCCAGGAGTTGCGCGAGATGATCGCCGGACTGGCCGTTCCGGGCGTCGAGGAAATACAGTCTAAAGTAGCCTAGGGAACTGGTGCTTCGAGACGCCGTTTCGACAAGCTCAACGGCTCCTCAGCACGAACGGATTCCTGTTGACCCGTTCGTCCTGAGGACGGACTGAGTAGCCGCGCAAGCGGCGTAACGAAGGCCTGTCTCGAAGGACAATATGACTCATAATTTTAATCGCACCATCCTGCGCGAATATGATGTGCGGGGGATAGTTGGATCGACCCTTACCGAAGCCGATGCCTATGCCCTCGGCCGCAGCTATGCCGCGCTGGCGACTTCCGAGAATGCGAAACGTGTCGCGGTCGGCCGCGATGGCCGCACCCATTCGCCCGAGCTTGAAGCGGCGCTGGTCCGCGGGCTGACCGAAGGTGGGCTGGATGTGGTTCGGATCGGCATGAGCTCGTCGCCGATGCTCTATTTCGCGGTGGCTACGCTCGACGTTGAAGGCGGCGTCCAGGTTACCGGCAGCCACAACCCGGCCGACTATAATGGCTTCAAGATGCTGCTGAATGGCCGGTCGGTATTCGGGGTCGAAATTCAGGAGTTGGGCCGCCGTGCCGCGACGGGCGACTGGAGCGAGGGCCAGGGGAAGATCGAGGAGATCGATATTGTCGACTCCTATGTCGACGCATTGATGAAGGGCTTCGACGGCAAGGCTTATCGGATCGGCTGGGACGCGGGCAATGGAGTGGCCGGCCCGATCGTGGAAAGGCTGGTGAAGCGCCTGCCCGGCGAGCATCACACCCTTTACACCGACGTCGACGGCCGATTTCCAAACCATCATCCCGACCCGACTGTCGAGGCCAACCTGGTCGATTTGAAAAAGCTGGTTGCGGACGAGGGCCTTGATTTCGGGTTCGCATTCGATGGCGACGCCGACCGGATCGGCGCGATCGACGCCAAGGGCCGGGTGATTTGGGGCGACCAGCTGCTGATCATCCTTGCGGAACAGGTTTTGAAGGATGAGCCTGGCGCCACGATCATCGCCGACGTCAAGGCCAGCCAGACCTTGTTCGACCGCATCGCGGAGATGGGCGGAACCCCTCTCATGTGGAAGACCGGGCACAGTCTGATCAAGTCGAAGATGAAGGAGACGCATGCCCCTTTAGCCGGCGAAATGAGCGGCCACATCTTCTTCAAGCACCAATGGTACGGTTTTGATGACGCTCTTTACGCTGCAGTGCGGACAATCCGCGCCGTCTCGGCCAGCGGCAAGTCGCTGACGGATCTCAAGGGCGAAATGCCGGTGTCGGTGGCGACGCCGGAGCTTCGCTTCCAGGTCGATGAGTCGCGCAAGTTCGCGGTGATCGGTGAGGTTGCCGAGCGGCTCGCGGCCGAGGGCGCCGATGTCAATTCAACGGACGGAGTCCGGGTCAAGACCGCCGACGGCTGGTGGCTGCTGCGCGCCTCCAACACCCAGGACGTGCTCGTTGCCCGCGCAGAGGCCAAGGATCAGGCCGGACTCGATCGGCTCGTTGCGATTGTCGATGACCAGCTTGAGAAAAGCGGGATCGCGCCGGTCCTGGCGGACCATTAATAAGCCGACCGTGACGCGGCCATACTGTTTCTGTATGGTAACCGGATGTCGGAGCAGCTTGCCATGAATCGAGCTGAGATGGTCGCGGGCGAAGCGCGCGATCAAATTCTGCAGTTGTTCGAGCAGGCGCCCGGCTTCATGGCGCTCCTGGAAGGAAGCGACTATCGCTTCAGGTTCGCCAACCTGGCCTTTTGCCATGCCTTCGGAAAACGGGACTTGGCTGGCAAAGCTGTCGCCGAAGCGCTGCCCTGGCTGGCTGCCCAGGGCTTCGTCGATATGCTCGATCGTGCGGCAAGATCGGGCGAAGCGCTGGTTGAGCGCAATCTATCCATCAAGGTGGCGAGGCCGGACGAGCCGGTCGACGAGATCATCGTCGACATATTGTGCCAGCCCTTGCCTCCAGGTGACGGGGCGCCCGAATCCATGTTCGTGCAGGGCAATGAAGTCAGCATGGACAAGAGCAGCGAAGCGCTTCGCAGCGCGCACAGCAAGGTGCTCGAGCTGGCCATCGGCGACAATCCGCTCGAGCAGACGCTCAGTGAGCTGATCCGAATCGTCGAATCCACGTCCCGCACCGGCGTCCTGGGATCGATCCTTCTTCTCGATCACGACGGCAAGCACCTTCGCAATGGCGCCGCACCAAGCCTTCCGCAGCCCTACGTCGAGGCGATCGACGGCGCGGAGATCGGGCCATGCGCCGGCTCCTGCGGTACGGCCGCTTATTCCGGCGCCCCGGTCTTCGTATCCGACATTGCGACCGATCCGCTGTGGGAGGATTTCAAGGCCGTGGCCTTGCCAAATGGCCTTCGCGCGTGCTGGTCGATTCCGATCATGACCCGTGGCCGCAAGGTTCTTGGAACATTCGCAATGTATCACCGGGAGCCGCGTGAGCCGACGGTACGCGACTTGGCCCTGGTCGACCTGATCACCCAAACCGCCGCCCTGGTGATCGATCGCCATTGTGCCCAAGCCGCCCTGCAGGAAATTGCCGCGATGGTCGGCCCGACGTCTCAGTCGTCCTCATCCTCATAGCCGACCAGGTTCAGCTCGCGCGCCTTGATCTGATGCATCCGGCACCAGTGCATCAACGCATCCTCGCGGCCATGGGTGATCCAAACCTCCTTCGGGGCTACCTCGCGGATAGTCTGGGTTAGCTCGTCCCAGTCCGCATGATCCGAAATGACGAGCGGCAATTCGACATTGCGCTGCCGGGCGCGCTGACGGATTCGCATCCAGCCCGAGGCCATGGCGGTGATCGGATCGGGCAGCCGCCGCGACCAGCGGTCGTTGAGCGCGCCCGGCGGGCACAGCACGATCCGCCCCTGCAACTCGGTCTTGGCGACTCCGGTAGCGGGGCGCAGTTCGCCGAGATCGACGCCCAGCTCGACATAGAGATCGCACAAACGTTGCAACGCGCCATGGATGTAGATCGGGTCGTCATAGCCCATGTCGCGCAACTCACGGATCA
>JBJMUA010000030.1:0-7026 GCA_045811425.1 Sphingomicrobium sp.
ACCAAGGCTGGTGTCGAAGGCGATGGGTTCACCATCCACGCGCCGCTCCAGCAGATGAGCAAGGCCGACATCGCGCGCGAGGCCGCGCGGCTCGGGCTCGACGCCGGAATGAGCCACAGCTGCTATGATCCGACGCCTGGCGGAGCCGCGTGCGGCCTGTGCGATGCCTGCCGCCTGCGCGCCAAGGGATTTGAGGAGGCGGGATTGGCCGATCCGACCCGCTACGCCGAGGCATGAGCTACGCCGTCAAGGAAGCATTCCTTACGCTGCAGGGCGAGGGCGTCCAGGCAGGGAGCCGCGCCGTGTTCCTGCGCTTCGCCGGCTGCAACCTGTGGAGCGGGCGCGAGCAGGATCGGGCGACGGCGCAATGCAATTTCTGCGACACGGATTTCGTCGGCACGGACGGGCCGGGTGGAGGCAAATTCGCCGATGCGGCCCGGCTCGCCGATCATGTAGCAGCGCTGTGGGGCGGAGACGGGGATCGCCGGCTGGTGGTGATTACCGGCGGCGAGCCGATGCTGCAGCTCGATCACGCGCTCATCGATGCGCTTCATGCCCGCGGGTTCCGGGTCGCGGTGGAAAGCAACGGCACAATCGCGGCGGTGCCCGGTATCGACTGGCTATGCATCAGCCCGAAGGCCGGAACGGAGGTCGTCCAGCGCTCCGGCAATGAGCTGAAGCTGGTGTGGCCGCAAAAAGGGGTCGATCCCGCCGACCTGGAGGGCTGGGACTTCGGCCATTTCCTGGTCCAGCCGATGGACTGTGCGGACGTGAAGGCGTCCTACGACGCGGCGATCGCGCTGGCGATGGAGCGGCCCAAGTGGCGGCTGACCTTGCAGGCGCACAAGGTGGTGGGGCTGAAATAGATCCAAAATAAAGAGGGGCCGCCGGAAATTCCGGCAGCCCCCCTGTAAATAGCAAAGGCTGCATCGAAGCAGCCTCTGTGCGCCTGATTACTGGGCGTTGGTATCGGTCGCGTTGGCATCCGTCGCGTTGGCGTCGGTCGCGTTGGCGTCCATCGTCATGTTGGCATCCATAGCGGTCGAAGCGTCGATCGCAGTGGTGTCATTGGCGACGACGTTTTCGGTCGTCAGCGTTTCGTCGACATTCGTCGTATTCTCGGCGGCTTCGTTGCTGCTGCAAGCAGAAACCGCCAGGGCCGCACCGGCGACCAGGATCAGAGCACGCATTCAAAACTCCCTTGATTATAGATCTGCTTCCACGGCTGCCCCGCTTCGCAAATCGCGGCGAACCATAGTCGGGAGAAAGGGCCGCCTCAAGCGGCTTGTGAGGCCGATGATAAGGCGTTGAGAAAGGAAGGAAAATTGCGTTTCAGCGCGAAATCTACGTGATTCATGCGGGCCGGAAGGCCCAATGCCCCCAGGCTTGTCACGCCATATTCGGCGATCCCGCAGGGTATGATTCCGCCGAAATGACTTAGGTCGGGCGCCACATTGAGGGAGAAGCCATGCATGGTCACCCAGCGCCGTACCCGGACCCCGATCGCACCGATCTTGGCCTCGCCGCTGCCTTCGCCGGTCCAAATCCCGATCCGGCCCGGCTCCCGCCGAGCTTCGACACCGAGGTCGGCGAGCGCCGCGATCATCCAGCCTTCCAGCGAATGGACGAAGTTGCGGATATCCTTGCCACGCCGTTCCAGGTCGACGACCAGATAGCCGACGCGCTGGCCCGGACCATGATAGGTATAACGGCCGCCGCGGCCCGCTTCGAACACTGGAAATCCCATGGGATTGAACAGCTCGGCAGGATCGGCACTCGTACCTGCCGTGAACAGGGGCGGATGTTCCAGCAGCCAGATGAGCTCGGCGGCGTCGTCGGCGCGAACGGCGGCGACCCGCGCCTCCATCTCGGCCAGGGCGTCGCGATAGGGCACCAGCCCCTCGCTCACCCGCCATTCGATTTCCCGGCTCATCGGCGGCGACATGGGCCTGCCGTGCACGGTCGGCAAGGGTAATTGCCAGCCACTATTTGGCCACGCATAAGTTATCACCCTTTGGAGGCCGAACGCATGGCTAAACTATCGATCAGCAAGGCCTGGGAGGAAAGCACCACATTCCTCGGCCGCGAATCGCGCCTGGTGTCGCCGGTTGCGCTGGCCATGTTCATGATACCGGGCGCCTTGTTCGCCTGGTATAATCCGTCCGGCGATCCCAGCAAGGCGAGCGCGGGCCTCGGCTGGCCCCTGACCATGCTCGTCCTGATCCTCGCAGTTGCCGGGCAAATGGCAATCGCAGGCCTGGCCATCGGCTGGTCCGGCAGCGTGGGTGCGGCGCTTTCCAAGGCGCTCAGGGGGGTCTGGGGCGTGTTGGCGGCGGTATTGCTCATCTTCCTACCGCTGACCGTCCTCCTCGTCTTTGCCATCGCAATCATGATCGGCGGCTCGGGAATCACGGATCCTACGCAGGTCACGGCAGAAGCGCTGGCCGCGGTGCCTGGCCTCAGCTTCCTGCTACTGGCGATGACCCTGGTATTCCTGTTCGCCGCCGTTCGGCTTTTCCCGCTGTCGGCGGTCGGAATGGTCGAAACGGCCAACCCGTTGCGCTTGATCTCGCGCTGCTGGCAGCTGACCGGCGGCCACTTCCTCCGCCTGCTTGGGACCCTGCTTCTTTTCCTGATCGCCGGCCTTGTCGCGAGCTTCGCCATCACAACGGTGGTGGGATCGATCATGGAGCTCGTCGCAGGCGAGCCCAAGCCGTTCAATCTATCGGCGCTGGTCATTGCTCTCGCCGATGCGCTGATCAGTGCTGCAATCTCGGCCGTATCGGCCGCATTGGTCGGGCGAATCTATGTCCAGCTATCCGCCGCCGAGGCGAGGGTCCCCGAGGTCAATCGCGAAGCGGATTGAGCGACATGCTCGTCATGCTGGCATGACTCGCGTGAGTGACATGCTCGCCATGCCCCCGGCATGGCTGCGCCGTGTCACTTCCATTTGGCGAGGGGCGGGAGGCTCATCAGGATGGCGTCGATATTGCCGCCGGTCTTTAGCCCGAACAAGGTGCCGCGGTCGTAAAGGAGATTGAACTCCACATAGCGCCCGCGGAACTCGAGCAGCTCGTCCATGTCACGGTCGGTAAAAGGGCTGTCCATCCGCTTGCGCACGATCTGCGGGAAAATGTCGAGAAATGCCTCACCGACATCCCTGGTGAAGGCGAAATGCTCGTCGAAATGGCCTTCCAGCCGGTCATAGAAAATGCCGCCCACACCCCGGGCCCGATTGCGATGCGGAAGCCAGAAATATTCCTCGGCCCATTTCGAGAAGCGCGGATAGAAGGTCGGATCATGCGCCGCGCAGGCGGCCCGCATCCGCGCATGGAAGGTGTCGGTGTCTTCCTGATACGGGATGGCCGGATTGAGATCGGCTCCGCCCCCGAACCAGCGCCGGGTGGTCGTCAGGAACCGCATGTTCATGTGGACTGCGGGGACGTGCGGGTTGGCCATATGGGCGACCATGCTGATGCCGGTAGCGAAGAAGCGGGGGTCGTCCTCGGCGCCGGGAATCTGCGTTGCGAACTCCCTGGAGAACTCGCCGCCCACGGTCGAAACGTTGACTCCGACTTTTTCGAAAATCTTGCCGGCCATCTGGCCGCGCACGCCGCCTCCGCCCGGCGCACCGTCTTCATCGTTCCGATCCCAGGGGATGAACTCGAACCGGGCGTCGCTGTCCGCTTCGCGCTCGATAGCCTCGAATTCCTCGCAGATGCGCGTGCGCAGCGATTCGAACCAGTCGCGAGCCGCCTGTTGCTGGTCATCTAGCGGCATCATTGCGGAAGTCCTCCGGTCTGGCGAAGCGCCTCGCCTAGCGCGAGGGCGGCCGATGTAGCTAGATTGAACGAACGAACCTCCGGCCGGATCGGGATTTTCAGACGGGCGTCGCTGGCGTCGGAGACATCAGGCGGCACGCCGCCACTTTCCTTGCCGAACAACAGGATGTCATCCCTGCGGAACGAAAAATCATAAGGCGACGCATCGCCCATGGTGGTGAACAAGATCAGCCTGCCGGGCGTGGCATTCCTGAATTCCGCGAACGAGGGATGCCGTACGACTTGCACATGGTCGATATAGTCCATCGCTGTCCGCCGCACCCGCTTGTCGTCCCAGTCAAACCCCATTGGCTCGATCAGGTGCACCGGCACGCCGAAACAGGCGCCGAGCCGCATCACCGCGCCGACATTGCCGGCAATTTCAGGCTCGAACAGGCACAGTCGCATGGCGTGCGGATAGTCCGGTCACGGTTCGTCGTACAAGCCGGGCAATTTGACCATTTGCATCTGAGGAGTGAGACGCTATCAGGCGCGCCAACCGCTTCCCGAAGGGTAGCGGTGTCGTTTCCAATGCCATTCGGCAATGCGCGAAATTTCGGTCTTAAGGGTGAGCATGGCCACGCTGCAAGAAATCAATGCCGCACATGTGGAGGAGGATCATAGCCTCCGCCGCCGCGACTTCATCAATATCGCCGCCGTCAGCTTCGCCGGCGTTGGCGCGGTCGCCGTGGCGCTGCCGCTGATCAGCCAGATGAACCCGCCGGCCGACGTGCTGGCGATGGCTTCGACCGAGGTCGATATTTCCAAAATCGCGCCGGGGCAGGCGATCAAGACCAGCTGGCGCAAGCAGCCGGTGTTCGTCCGCAACCTGACTCCGCCGGAAATTGCCGCCGCCAAGGCGGTGCCGCTGGGCGAGTTGCGGGACCCGCAAACGCTCGACGAGCGGACCAAGCCCGGCAAGGAGAATTGGCTGATCACGCTTGGCGTCTGCACCCACCTCGGCTGCGTCCCGCTGGGCACCGGAGAAGGCGAAAATCGCGGCGATTTCGGCGGCTATTTCTGCCCCTGCCACGGGTCGCACTACGACACCGCCGCGCGCATCCGCAAAGGGCCGGCGCCCTTGAACCTCAAGGTGCCGGACTATGAATTCAAGTCCGATACCGTCGTGGCCATCGGTTAAGGGGGACCCAAGATGAGCTTTGCCTGGGCCAAGCCCTACGAACCCAAAACCGACCTCGGCCGCTGGATCGACGACCGGATGCCGTTGCCGCGCCTGGTCTTCAATGCGGTCGGCGGCGGCTACCCGGTACCGCGCAACCTCAATTATGGCTGGAACTTCGGTGTCCTAAGCGGCGTCTTCCTGACCATCCAGATCATCACCGGCATCGTCCTGGCGATGTGGTTTTTCGCTTCGGCAGACGGCGCGTTCAATTCGGTCGAGCACATCATGCGCGACGTGAACGCCGGCTGGATGATGCGCTACGCCCACTCCAACGGTGCCAGCTTCTTCTTCATCGTGGTCTACATCCACATCTTCCGCGGTCTTTTTTACGGTTCGTACAAAGCGCCGCGCGAGCTGGTGTGGATGCTGGGCCTGGTCATCTACCTGCTGATGATGGCGACCGCCTTCATGGGCTATGTGCTGCCCTGGGGGCAGATGAGCTATTGGGGCGCGCAGGTCATCACCGGTTTCTTCTCGGCCTTTCCGCTGGTCGGCGAGCCGATCCGCGTCTGGCTGCTGGGCGGCTATGCGCCGGATCAGGCCGCGCTGACCCGCTTCTTCTCGCTCCATTACCTGCTGCCGTTCGTGATCGCCGGCGTGGTGATCCTGCACATCTGGTCGCTGCACATTCCGGGTTCGTCGAACCCGACTGGGGTCGAGGTGAAGAATGAGAAGGACACGCTGCCCTTCCATCCCTTCTACACCGCCAAGGATGGCTGGTTCGCCGCGGCGTTCCTGACGATCTATGCGTTCGTCGTTTTCTTCGCGCCGAACTATCTCGGCCATCCGGACAATTACATTCCGGCCAACCCGCTGGCGACGCCGGCGCATATTGTGCCCGAATGGTATTTCTGGCCATTCTACGCGATCCTCCGCGCCTTCACCGTCGATTTCATCCTGCCGGCGAAGCTGTGGGGCGTGCTGGCGATGTTCGCCTCGATCCTCCTGCTTTTCTTCCTGCCGTGGCTCGACAAGTCGCCGGTTCGCTCTGGTCATTACCGCCCGGTGTTCAAGCGCTTCTTCTGGCTGCTGCTGATCGACGTGGCGATCCTCGGCTATTGCGGCGGATCGCCGGCCGAGCCTCTCTATGTGGCGCTGTCGCAGATCGCCTCGGCTTATTATTTCGCGCACTTCCTCATCATCCTGCCGCTCGTCTCAAAGTTCGAGACGCCGCTGCCGCTGCCCAATTCCATTTCGGAATCGGTGCTGCATGGCGAAGCTGCGGAAGCTGCTCCGGCCGGGCTTGCGCCCGCGCCTGCTCAATAAGGGGGCTTTAGGACCATGGTCCGCATCATTGGATTTTTCGTCGGGCTGGGTTTCGCCGGCGTCCTGCTGATCAGCCTGGTGGTCAATCTGGTCGCCTATGTGCAGTCTCCACCGGAGCCGACCGCCGAGCATGAGTTCCATCGCCATCCCAAGGAGTTGAGCCTCAAGTCCGACGGCCTGTTCGGGAAGTTCGACGAACAGCAGCTGCAGCGCGGATTCCAGGTCTACAAAGAAGTCTGCGCGGGCTGTCACAGCCTGACCCAGGTGTCGTTCCGCGACCTCCACAAG
Source organism: Sphingomicrobium sp. (assembly GCA_045811425.1). Taxonomy (GTDB): domain Bacteria; phylum Pseudomonadota; class Alphaproteobacteria; order Sphingomonadales; family Sphingomonadaceae; genus Sphingomicrobium. Next base: position 6,559 of record JBJMUA010000030.1, read on the forward strand.
CTCGGCTATAACGAGGCCGAGGTGAAGGCGATCGCCAATCAATGGTCGACCGAGGTTCCGTCGGTGAACCCGGAAACCGGCGAACCCGCGACGCGCAAGGCGATCCCGTCGGACAAGTTCCCGTCACCCTACGCCAATGAGACGGCCGGGCGCGCGGCCAACAATAATGCGCTTCCGCCCGACCTGTCGCTGATGGCCAAGGCGCGCCATGGCGGATCGGCCTATATCTATTCGATCCTGACCGGCTATCAGAACCAGCCGGCGGAGCTGGTGAAGAAGTTCCCGGGCGCGAAGACGCCGCCGGGGCTGCACTACAACCCCTATTTTGCCAACCTCAACATCGCCATGCCGCCGCCGCTGACCAGCGAAGGCCAGGTGACTTATGCGCCGGGCAACCCGAAGCCGACAGTCGACCAGATGGCGAAGGATGTTTCCGCCTTCCTGATGTGGACCGCCGAGCCCAATCTT
>JBJMUA010000031.1:0-23924 GCA_045811425.1 Sphingomicrobium sp.
GCATTTGCGTCGACACCGCCGGTCAGCACCTTGCCCGAGCTCGGCACGACCGTGTTGTAGGCTCGGCCCAACCGGGTGATCGAGTCTAGCAGGATCACGACATCCTTCTTGTGCTCGACCAGGCGCTTAGCCTTTTCGATCACCATCTCGGCGACCTGGACGTGGCGCTGGGCAGGCTCGTCGAAGGTCGAGGAGATGACCTCGCCATGGACCGAGCGCTGCATGTCGGTGACTTCCTCCGGCCGCTCGTCGATCAGCAGCACGATCAGGATCACCTCGGGATTATTGTCGGTGATGGCCCGCGCGATGTTCTGCAGAAGCACCGTCTTGCCGGTGCGCGGAGGGGAGACGATCAATGCGCGCTGGCCCTTGCCGAGCGGAGCGACAATGTCGATCACGCGCGCCGACTTGTCCTTGATGGTCGGATCGAGCGTATCGAGTCGAAGCTTCTCGTCGGGATAGAGCGGCGTCAGATTGTCGAAATTGACGCGGTGGCGGACCTGCTCGGGATCGTCGAAATTGATCGTGGTGACGCGGGTCAGAGCGAAATAGCGCTCGCCCTCCTTGGGACCGCGGATCTCGCCCTCGACGGTGTCGCCTGTGCGAAGGCCGAAGCGACGGACGATCGACGGCGCGACGTAAATGTCGTCGGGCCCAGCGAGGTAATTGGCCTCGGGCGAGCGGAGGAAGCCGAAGCCGTCGTTCAAGACCTCGATGGTCCCCGAACCCATGATCTCCACGCCGTTTTCGGCCTGGATCTTGAGGATCGAGAACATCAGGTCCTGCTTGCGCATCGTCGATGCGCCTTCGATCCCCATGTCCTCGGCCATGGCGACCAGGTCGGCGGGGGTCTTCTGCTTGAGGTCCTTGAGATGCATTAGGAGTGTCTTTCGAACATAATTAATTGGAATTTCAAACGCTTGCGGCAGGACGCCGCGAAAGGGATGGGGCGCATCGGCGAAGGAGGGAGAGTCGGGCCGATGCAGCCGTCTTGAATCCGGCGTTAAGATTGGCCTCTGGCCAAGTCAATACGGGTCGGCCCCAGTCGATAGTCGGCACGAAACCTCAGAACGGGCGTACGATCACCAGCACGACGATGAGCGCGGTGAATATCCCGGGCAGCTCGTTCATCGCCCGCAATTTCCGGTCATTGATTTCCCGGTGCCCGGCGGCGAGCTTCTTGCCATAGGCGCCGATCCAGCCCTGATAGCCGGTCAACAGGATCACCAGCAGCAGCTTGGCCGAAAACCAATATTGCCCCCACAGGTTGAGGTGTACCGCCAGCATCAGGCCAAGCACCCACACCAGCAGCATTGCCGGGGTCAGGATGATGGTACGGGCCTTGTCCTCGCGTTCGATCCAGGCCCTGTCCTCGGCCGATCCAGGAGTCGTCGCCTGGTGGTGGACATAATAGCGAGGGACAATGAACAGCCCGGCGATCCAGAAGATGACGAAGGTCAGGTGCGCTGCCTTCACCCACAGATAGGCGGCGCCCAGAAAACCCTGATATTGGGAAACCAGCCCCATCCCCTAGCCCTTCACCAGCGCGACCAGCTCCTCGACATGCGCGATCGGCGTCGTCTGCTGGATCCCATGGCCCAGATTGAAGATGTGGGGCCGGTCGGCGAATGCGTCAAGGATGCGTTGTGCCGCGGTGCGCAATTGCTCGCCGCCGGCAATTAGCGCCAGCGGGTCGAGATTGCCCTGAACCGGCATGTGCGGCGGCAACTCCCTGGATGCCCAGCTAGGATCGACAGTCTCGTCCAGACCGATCGCGTCTACCCCGGTCTCCGATGCATAGGCGCGCAGCTTGCCGCCCGCGCCTTTGGGAAAGCCGATCACCGGCGTTTCGGGATGAAGCTTCTTGAGCTCGCTGACGATCCATGCGGTGCGGGCGATGACCAGCTGCTCGAACTGGGCGGGGGCCAGGCTGCCCGACCAGCTGTCGAACAGCTGCACGGCGTCGACCCCCGCCTCGATCTGCCGCGACAGATAATCGACGGTGAGGCGCGATACGATATCGAGGATCGCATCCATTTTGCCCGGATCGGCATAAGCCAGCTGTCGCGCCTCGGCCTGTTCGCGGCTGCCCTGGCCGGCGATCATGTAGGTGGCAACGGTCCAAGGCGATCCGGCAAATCCCAGGAATGTCGTCGCCGACGAGAGCTGGGCCTTCACCCGGCGAACCGTCTCATAGATGGGCTCGAGCCGCTCGATCTCCGGCTTCAAGTCGCGGATGCGCGCATCGGACAGCGGCGGCGACAGGCGCGGACCTTCTCCGGCGACGAAGCTAAGGTCCATGCCCATCGCGTGAGGAATGACCAGTATATCGGAAAAGAGAATTGCCCCGTCGAACGCGAACCGGCGCAGCGGCTGCAAGGTGATCTCGGCCGCGGCTCCGGGATTATAGGCCATGTCGAGGAAGCCGCCCTTGGACGCCCGAAGCTCGCGATATTCGGGCAGGTAGCGTCCGGCCTGGCGCATAAGCCAGATTGGTGGAGGATCGCGCCGCTCGCCGCGCAATACGGCCAGCAGGGGCTTGTCGACGGAGTCAGCCGGGGACGAGGCCACTCTCTACTTCTCCCTTATATTTATAGATTAGAAGATTGTTGAATTAGATGGCGGCTTGGCAGCGGGATTTAAGGGAGCCTCCCGACTTTGCCAACAGGTCGGGAATTGGCGCGAATCGCCGGGTTTTCGCGAGTCGTCCAGCGCCGCTCCCATGATTCACAGTCTGTGGATGACTGTTTTCCCCTGTGGACAGAGTCTCGAACTGGCCAACGCCCAATCCGGATCGATCATGGCCATTGGGTCGTCCCATGCTTCGCGCTAGGGGAATAGGCCGACTTTTCCACAGACTTCTCCACCGGAGCGCTATGTCCTTGATATTGGCCAGCAACAGCAAAATCCGGCGCATGATGCTGGAAGAAGCGGGCATTGCGTTCGAGGTTCGGACGCCGGCGTTCGACGAGGACCGGGTCAAGCGGTCCGGCCTAGAGGGCGAACAATTGGCGCGGACCCTGGCCGAAGGAAAGGCGGCATCCGTCGCATCTGCTCCGGGTGATCCGATAATCGGCAGCGACAGCACGGTCATGGTCGATGGGACGCGCTTTTCGAAGCCGCGCGACCGCGACGAAGCCGCCGACCACCTGCGGACTTTTTCTGGCCGAACGATGCTGTTGTCGAGCGCGGTTGCACTGGCCAGGCAGGGGCACGTCGAATGGAGCCATGTCGAAACGGCTCGGCTGCACGTCCGCCCGCTCAGCGAGCAATTCATCGCGCAATATCTCGACCAGGAATGGCCCGAGGTCGGCCATTGCGTCGGCGTATTCCGCATGGAGGGACGCGGCGTGACATTGTTCGACCATGTGGAGGGAAGCCACTTTACCATCCTCGGCATGCCCTTGATCCCGCTGCTGGGCGCACTGCGCGAGCGGGGATTGATTCCGGCATGACCGCGCGCCCCTATGCGGAGGTGATCGGCGATCCGATCGACCATAGCCTGTCGCCGGTCATTCATGGGTTTTGGATCGAGCAGCTGGGCATTGAGGCGAGCTATGGACGACGCCAGGTAACTCGGGCGGGCTTGCCGGCCTATCTGGCTGATAGGCGGGACGACCCTGCATGGCGAGGGTCCAACGTCACGATGCCGCTGAAGCTTGATGCCGTTGCGCTGGCGGACGGTGCCGCCGATTGGGCCGTGGCGGCCGGCGCGGCCAATGTGCTGATGATGCGCCAGGGCAAGCTGGTGGCGGCAAACACGGACGTCGGCGCCATCGCGACCTTGCTGACCCGTTTGGCCGAAGCGAAAGCGCGCATGAGCAGCGTTACGTTGCTCGGCAATGGCGGTGCGGCCCGGGCGGCGCTCGTGGCGCTGAAGCTGGTCGGGATCACCATGGTCAGGATCCAGGCGCGCGATCTTGGGGAGGCGACGAAACTGGCGGTCGAATTCGGCCTTGAGACGGACCCGGCATTATTCACGGCGCCGATCGTCAGTGACGGACTGGTCAACGCCACCCCGCTCGGAGCAGCCGGCCGGGAGTGCCTCAATTGCGACCTGCATCGGATGCCGGACCAGGGCTGGGTGCTCGACATGGTCTATGATCCGGTCGATACGCCGTTGATCGAGGCGGCCCGCGAACGCGGCCTGCAGGCCGTTACCGGACTCAACATGCTGATCGAGCAGGCCGCGACCAGCTTCAAGCTGTTCTTCGGCCAGGACGCCCCGCGTGACCGGGACGCGGAACTCTGGCAGAAGCTCAGGCAATGATCACCTTGGCGCTTACCGGGTCGATCGGCATGGGCAAGTCAACCGTCGCCGCGATATTTGCCGAAGCCGGAATTCCGACCTTCGATGCTGACGCAGTCGTGCGCGAGCTGCAGGGGCCCGGAGGCCGTCTGGTTCCGCTGATCGAGGCGCGCTTCCCCGGCACGACCCGCGACGGTGCCGTCGATCGCGAAGCATTATCGGCCACCGTTCTTTCCGACCGCGACGAACTGGCCGCCCTGGAAGCGATCGTCCATCCGGCCGTTCACCATGAACGGACCAGGTTCATCGTCGAACATGGCGATGCGCCCGCACTGCTGTTCGACATCCCCCTGCTGTTCGAGACCGGTGGCGACGAAGCGTTCGACAAGGTTATCGTCGTTTCTGCCACGCGGGAACTGCAGCGCGAGCGGGTACTCAGCCGTTCCGGCATGAGCGAGGAAAAGCTTCGACAGATATTGTCCCGCCAGATTCCCGATGAGGAAAAGCGACAGCGAGCCGATTTCCTGGTCGATACATCCGGCACAATGGACCAAACCCGCGCCCAAGTACGCAATATCCTGTCTTGTCTCGGCCTGCCGACAGGTGTCTAAGGAGCTCATGCGCGAAATCGTCTTCGACACGGAGACCACGGGATTGTCACCCGCGGGCGGCGACCGCATGGTCGAAATCGGCTGCATCGAGATGATCGGCCGGATCGAAACCGGGCGTCACTTCCACTGCTATTTCAACCCGGAGCGCCCGATGCCGAGCGAGGCCGAGGCGGTGCATGGCCTGAGCGACATCTTCCTGTCGGACAAGCCGCGCTTTACCGACAAGGTCGACGACCTGCTGGAGTTCATCGGCGACTCCCCGCTCGTGGCGCACAATGCGAGCTTCGATTTCGGTTTCCTGAATCATGAACTGGATCGCTGCGGCCGGCCGAATGTCTGCATGAGCCGGATGGTCGATACATTGCTGCTGGCACGTTCCCGACACCCGGGTGCGAAGCACAGCCTCGACGCGTTATGCACTCGATATGGCGTCGACCGGTCCCAGCGGGTCAAGCATGGGGCATTGCTCGACGCGCAACTGCTCGCTCAAGTCTATATTGAGTTGACCGGCGGTCGGCAGATTGGCCTCGGCCTGGTTGCAGCGGGGACCGCGGCCGTGAGCCAAATCAATTCATCCGCGACGGTAGCCGAGCGCCCCCGGCGCGAACCTCGTCCCCATTCTGCTTCACCCGATGAAACGGCGCGGCATGGCGCCTTCGTGGCGAAGATCATCAATCCCTTGTGGGCACGCTTCATCGCTCCCACCTCGGAACGCGGCGCCGCCTGATACCGTTGGGTTTTCAGCGTCGGCAGGGAGAAGAAAGGAGATCCATCATGGACATTCGGGTCGCGGGTCACCAGGTCGACACCGGCGAGGCGCTCCGTTCCCATGTCTCCGATCGGCTGTCGGCAATCGCCGATCGCTATTTTTCGCGCGCGGTCGCGGCCAACGTCACCTTCGGTCGCGGCCCCTATGAAGATTTCACATGCGACATTGTGGCGCCCGTCACACAAGGCGTCGTGCTCAAATCGTCGAACCGCGCCAACGATGCGCATATCGCCTTCGATGGAGCGGCCGATAAGATCGAGCGGCAGTTGAAGCGGTACATGGGCCGGTTGCGCGAACGGCGTGGCGAAGCCGATGGCGCTTCGATTCCGGAAAGCGCGGCCTATACAATCTTCGCAGCACCCGAGAATGAGGAGGAACCGATTCCGCCCGCTCCGGCCATTGTTGCCGAAACCAGTGTCGACATCCCGGAAGCGAGCGTGTCGGACGCGGTCATGATGCTCGACTTGCGCAACACCAATGCGCTGATGTTCCGCAATCCCAAGAGCGGCACATTCAACATGGTCTATCGCCGGGACGATGGAACCATCGGCTGGGTCGAACCGTCATCCAAGTGACAAAACCCGTTTCGCTCGGCTAACGGCGATGGGGCCTTGTTCGCGCCTGCCCGCCAGTTCTGGAATGTAAGTGATGCAGCTTTCCGATTTTCTCGATTTTGAAGCCATTCGCGTCGATCTGGCCGCCGGCAACAAGCGCCAGCTGTTGAACCAGCTTGCCCAGATTGCTGCCGGGCGCCTCTCCCTCGACCCGTCGCAGATCGCGGATGCGATTGCCGAGCGCGAACGGCTCGGCTCGACCGGATTTGGCGGCGGGGTCGCCATCCCGCACGGCAAGCTCGGCAAGCTGGACCGGGTCTATGCGATGGTCGTACGGCTTGCCGCGCCCATCGATTACAAGGCGATCGACGGACAACCGGTCGACCTGGTGTTCATGCTGCTGTCTCCACCGAACGCGGGTGCGGAGCATCTGAAGGCGCTTGCTGCAGTCAGCCGGTTGGTTCGGCATGGCGGAATTGTTGAAAAGCTGCGCGGCGCCCGCAGCCGCGACGCGATGGCCGCGGTGCTGATCGGCGCCGAGGAGCGGGATGCAGCCTAGGACGGAGGTCAGTGGGGAGGAAGCGCATCTGCGGGCGCTGGAATTTCTCTACAACTCCGCGCCCATCAACCAATTGTTCCAGTCGACCTTGGTCCTCCCGCAGGCCGGGCGCAGCGAAATCCGTTTCGCCGTGATGCCCGATACGTTCCACGCGGCCGGAGCGGCTCATGGCACGCTCTATTTCAAGATGCTCGACGATGCGGCCTTCTACGCCGCCAATGGCCTGGTCAGCGACCGCTTCCTTCTGACCACCGCCTTCAATCTCCATTTCACCAAGCCGATGCGCACTGGCGAGGCGCGCGCGGAAGGACGGTGGATTTCCGGGAAGCGGCGGGTTTTCGTGGCTGAAGCCCGGATAGTCGACGCGGAGGGGGAGGAATGCGCACGCGGCACGGGGACGTTCATGCGCTCGCATATCTCGCTGAGCGGCCTCGACGGATATCGCCTGGGCCGATGACCGGGCGGCTTTCGGCGCGGTTGGAGGCAGCGGGCTTGATCCGCCGCGCCGAGGCACAGGGCGGCTTTGGCGCCATCATCAAGCGCGGCGATCCGGATCGAGGCGCGCTGATATTGCTGATCGCGAGCCGGGGCCGGCACCATGCCTGCCTTGAACGAGCACTGTCCGATGATGGTTGCTACCGTTGGCAAACGGTCGGACCGGGGCCCGAAGCGGAGCCTGGGAGTTTGGCGGATTGGAGCCAAAAACGCATCCGGTTTGATGAAGATCTATGGTTAATTGAACTGGACGTCGCGGAGCCGGAACGATTCGTCGCTGAAACGGCCCTTCAAGGTTGACCCGGTGCCGCCGTTACGAAATCACCGCCACCAACAGTAACGCGGGGGGCATCCGCATACCGGAAATGTAGGCCGGATTGAGGTGCCACGCAGTCGGGGAATCACCCTTGGCGAGCAATGCCGGTTGTCGGCACGCCAAGCGGCAGGTTCACCGCACAAGTGACGGTCTTCATGTTCGTGCCGCTTCGTACCGCCTTCTTGGTGATGGCAGCCATATCTGCATCATCGGTTGCCCCGGCCCAGGTAAATCCGGCCGCAGAACCCCTGCCAGCACAGGAGTGGACGCCACTTCCTGACGCGATTGCAGCCCAGCTCCTTCAGGAGTCGACCGATCCATTGGCGCCTGAGCCCGAGGCGGATGTGGCCCAGCCGCAGCAAGACGAGATCGAACCAGGTGCCACCTTGGCCGAGACCGTAGCCAAGCTGCGGAGTTCGGAACCAGGAACTCATGAACTCGAATGCCTGGCTGGCGCCATCTATTTCGAGGCCAAGAGCGAAAGCCTCCAGGGCCAGCTCGCCGTCGGTCACGTCATCGCCAACCGCGCTGCTTCGGGCCGCTTTCCGGCCAGCTACTGCGGCGTCGTATTCCAACGCAGCCAATTCAGCTTCGTGCGCGGCCGCTCCCTTCCCTATATTCCGCGTGCCAGCCAGGACTGGCAGGATGCTGTCGCGATCGCCAAGATCGTCGATCAGCAGCTGAGGCCGTCGCCGATGGGCAAGGCCCTATTCTTCCATGCCCGCCGCGTTTCGCCGGGCTGGAGGCTGACCCGGGTCGGCACGCTCGGCAATCACATTTTCTATCGCTGATCGTTCGCGATAAACCTAGGCCGCCTTTGCCGGCGGCCTCCTTTTGTTCTAATCAATCGGAATGGCTTCGAGTCCGATTCCCGATTGTTTCATCGACGGCCCGCCGATCGCTGCCGAGGTTGCACGCGGCGTCACGCGCCTGTTCTGCCGGCATGATCTGTTTGCCATGTGCGAAGTGCCGCTGCCCAACGGGCGCCGTGCGGACCTGATGGCGATCGGCCCGCGGGGCGAACTGACCATCGTCGAGATCAAGGTCAGCAAGGCCGACCTGCTCGGCGACCAGAAATGGACCGATTATTTGGAATATTGTGACCGGTTTTTCTGGGCGGTTCCTCACGCGCTGTCGCATTTGCTCGATGAGGAGCGCTTCCTGCCCGGGGAGGCTGGGTTATTGGTTGCCGATCGCTATGACGCCGCGGTGATGCGGGAGCCTGCAAGCCGGCCGCTGGCACCGGCGAGGCGCAAGGCAGAGACGCTGCGATTCGCACGCCGTGCGGCCCGACGGTTATCGGCGCAGATCGACCCGTCGCTCGGAGACAGCTTCTAGTTGATGACCGGCCCGGATACCGCCTTTTTGGCGGCCGGCTTGATTGTCTCGATCAATTTCAACAGCTGCGGATTGCGGGTGTCGCGCTTGGCGTAGTCGCGCGGCGAATAGCCCGTCACATGGTCGGCCTTGTCGGGATTGGCGCCGGCACGGAGCAGCAGCTCGACCACTCGAGGCTGTCGTTGCTGGACCGCGACGGTCAGCGCCGTCTCGCCGCGTCGATTGGTCGCGTCGACCCGTGCACCGCGACGTAGCATCTGGGTGGCGGCTTCTTCGAACCCGATGCTCGCTGCAATCATGATCGGCGTATCGCCGTTGGAGTCTCCGATGTTGGGATCGGCGCCTCGACTGAGCAGGAATCCGACCCAATCGAGTTCGCGCTTCCGGGTGACCATGTGGAGCGCGGTGTCGCCATTATAGCCTCGATAGTTTGCGACGCGCGATCCTGGCTGGTTGACCAGTTCGAGCGCCTTGTTGGAGTCGCCGTCCTTGATCGCGTTCAGGAAGGCTTCGCCATCCGACGCGTTGAGGCCCATGCCCTGCGCCGTCGCAACAGCCGGAGCAAGCGCCAGGGCCAATGCCAAAACAGCCTTCGTCCATGATCTAATGATCGTCACTTCTGCGCGTCCCTGTCTTGATCTGCCCGCCTTGGCGGACCAAGTGTGATTGGAGGATGAATAGCGCAAATGCCTTTTGGGAAAAGCCCTTGATGTCGCTCGACCGCGGCGAATGGGAAGCGCTGTGTGACGGCTGTGGGCGATGCTGCCTGCATAAGCTGGAGGATGAGGAGACGGGAGAGCTGTTCCCGACCAACGTCGCATGCAAGCTGCTCGACCGGCGCACCGGCCAATGCACCGATTACAAGCACCGGAAGGCGCTGGTCGATGATTGCGTCAAGCTTGATCCACACAAGCTCGACGAGCTGGAATGGCTGCCCGCAACCTGCGCTTACCGGCTGCGCTGGGAAGGCAAGCCCTTGTTCGAATGGCATTATCTGATCAGCGGCAGTCGTGAAACCGTACATGAGGCGGGCCAGTCTACCCGCGGCTGGACGATCAGCGAAGTCGATGCCGGCGATCTGGAATGGCATCTTGTCGACAAGCCGCTCTGAAACCCTCAGCCTGCCGGGACTGGCCTGGCCCGTCGAACTTCGGCCCCACCCTCGCGCCAAGTCGATGCGCCTCCGCCTCGACGAAGCGCGGCAACGGCTGATCCTCAGCTTGCCCATGCGAGCGAGTAGGAAGGCCGCCTTGGCATGGGCTGCCCGCCAGGGCGCGTGGGTTGATCTTCAACTGGCGCGGATCGAGCCGGCCGAATCCTTTCTTCCCGGAACCGGCATACCGTTTGAGGGACGGAGCATCCGGCTTCACTGGGATGAAGATCTTCCGCGCAAACCCTGCCTGGTCGATGACAGGCTTCAGTGCGGCGGGCCGGTCGAGGCCTTTGCCGCGAGAATAGAAGGATATCTTCGCGCTCAGGCACGGGAGCGGCTTAGCCAGACAACCGGCGAATTGGCTCGGCAGGCGGGCGTCTCGGTCCGTTCGGTTTCTGTCGGAGACGCCAGCAGTCGTTGGGGAAGCTGTTCCGCCAGCGGTGCGATCCGATACAGCTGGCGGATCATCCTCGCTCCGCCGCATCTGCTCCGCTGGCTGGTTGCGCATGAGGTAGCCCATCGGCGGCACATGAACCATGGGCCTGAATTCCGGGCGCTCGAGGCGCAGCTTTACGGCGGGAATGTCGCGGTTGCCCGCGCTGAGCTCAGGTCATTGGGGCCGCGGCTGAAGCGGGTCGGTCGGCCGGTCTGATGGCGGGCGTGCCTGAGGCCGCTCGGTGGGCTGCGGCCGCTCAATAGGCTGTGGCCGATCGGTCGGCGGCGGCCGGTTTTCCGGGTTACGCCGCAGCACTTCGTCCAGCCATTGCTGGGTTTCGTCCTGGGGCTGCGGCGCAAGTGGATCGGCGGGCTGGCTGCCGAGCGGGTTGCCGTCGGCATCGACCAGGGGCTCGGAATCGACCATGTTCATGCCCCAGGCTTCCTCGTCCGGCTCCAGCTGCCAATCCGGCATCGGCGCCTGGGTTTCGAATTGTTCGGCTGGGCGCCTGGCCACCGCGACCTTCATAAAATCCGCGAATGTGCGTGCCGGTGCCGCGCCGCCCTGTAGCCCGGCCACCGCGCGTGCGTCATCGCGGCCCATCCAGACACCAGCGGTCAGCCCGCTGGAAAAGCCGATGAACCAGCCGTCCTTGTTCGACGTCGTGGTCCCGGTCTTGCCGGCAACCGGGCGTCCGATCTGGGCGGCCCGGCCGGTCCCCGACAGCACCGCTGACTGGAGCAGGTCGGTCATGCCCGCGGCCACCCATGGCGCGACGAGCACGCGCTGCTCTTGCGGCTGATATTGGTAGAGCAGCCGCCCGTCGGCGGTGACCACCTTGCGGATGGCGTAAGGGACAACGCTGACCCCTCGGTTCTGCACGGCGGCGAAAGCCCGGGTCATGTCGATCAGGCGGACGTCGCTGGTTCCAAGGACCATCGACGGGAAGGTGGAGATTTTTCCCGATATGCCGAAGCGGTGCGCCATGTCGGCAATGGTGCCGAATCCCAATGCCTCGCCGATCTTGGCGCTGACGGTGTTGATCGATCGGGCAAAGGCTTCGCGGAGCGTCACCGGACCCAAATGGGTGCGAGTCGAATTGCGCGGGCTCCACCCGTCGATGGTGACGGGCTCGTCGACGATCATGTCGCCGGGCTTCATTCCGGATTCCAGCGCGGCGAGATAGACGAACAGCTTGAACGCCGATCCGGGCTGCCGCTCGGCCTGGGTGGCGCGATTGTAGATGGAAGTGACATAGTCGCGCCCGCCGATCATCGCCTTGACGGCTCCGTCGCGATCGATCGCGACCAGTGCCCCCTGCGCGCCGGGCGGCGTGTTGGCGTTGACGGCCCGGTCGGCGGCGGCCTGCATGCCGACATCGAGCGTCGTCCAGACGTCGATCGGGTCGCTGGATTCGTCGATCAGCATATCCAGCTGCGGCAGGGCCCAGTCGGTGAAATAGCGGACGCTATTCTGCTTTGCCGCGGGCTGGACCTTGATTTCCGCCGGGTTGACGCCGACCGCCGATGCAGCCGGCAGGAAGCCGTTTTCGATCATCGAATTGATCACCACGCTGGCGCGGCCGCGGGCGGCCTCGACATCGGCGGTGGGCGAATAGTTGGATGGCGCCTTGACCAGGCCGGCGATGATGGCCGCTTCCCCCAGGTTCAGCCGCTCCGCGCCATGGGCGAAGAAGGTGCGGCTGGCGGCGTCGATACCATAGGCGCCGCCGCCGAAATAAACGCGGTTGAGATAAAGCTCGAGGATCTGGTCCTTCGAGAACTTGCGTTCCAGGGCCAGTGCAAGGACCGCTTCCTTGACCTTGCGGCCGAAGGTCCGGCTGTTCGTCAGGAAGATGTTGCGGGCCAGCTGCTGGGTAATGGTCGACCCGCCTTGCCGCCAGCGGCCGCTGGCGATGCGGACCTTGAAGGAGCGGGCCACGCCGATCGGGTCAACGCCGATATGGCTGCGGAAACGCTTGTCCTCGACGGCAATCATCGCCGCACGCATGGTTGGCGGAATCTCGTCGTATCGGAGCCAGCGGCCGAAACTTGGCCCAAGCGAAACCAGCAGGGTCCCGTCCGCGGCCCGCACCCGGACCATCTGGCCGAGGTCGGCGCGGCGGGACAGCTGCTCGTAGCCCGGCAGCGACGCCATGGCGACGGCAACCGCCACCAACAGGCCGACCAGCCCAAGGAAGCCCGCGGCCAGCGCCCATTTGAGGGTGGAGACGATAATTCCCTTGGCGCGGGAAGGATTGGATACAGCCATTGGACACAAATCCCTATTGGCTAAGCTTCGTGCCGACAAGCGCGCTCACAAGAATGAAGCGAGCGTTAACCTTGTTTCAACGCTGCGTCCCTAGCCTTGCCACCCATGAAGGGCTCTCATCTCGCCCATGCCTGCATCGCACTGGCCGGTGCGATGGCGTTTGCCGCGCCTGCCTTGCCGCAGGACGTGACGGCTCCTTGCCAGCTATGCAGCCCGGATGAGCGGCTCGCCGAGGAAAAACCGGCCAAGCCGGTGACCCTGGACGTCGAGGCGAAACTCGATTTCGACCGGCTGATTCTGGCAGGGGCAGGGGACGGTAGCGCCGAACTTGGGGCCGACGGTTCGCGCCGGGTCAGCGGGTCGGTCACCGCGATCAGCGCGCGGGCAATGGTCGGCGAAGTGGCGATTCGCGGCGAACCGGGGCGCCAGGTGCGGGTCGATCTGCCAGGCAGCATCGAGCTCTACGGTTTCAATGGTGGGACGATCCGCGTCGAATCAATCCGCTCCGACCTGCCGGCTGCGCCGCGGCTCGATTCCAACGGCCGGTTGAGCTTCCGATTCGGGGGAATTGTGCGCCTTTCTGGCAATTCAGACGGTGAGTTCCGCGGCGATGCCAGGATCAACGTCGAATATTTCTAGGCCCACAAGCCGGCGGCCTCTCCAGAGTGGAGCAATGCTTAACGCGTCGGAAACCATATCATTGAGCAAAGCCGTAAGCCGCTCTGGTTAATGACGCGGATACCGGATTGGCCGAACTCGACCAGCCGCCATGTTTCGGAATCAAGTGGGGATTAGTCATGAAAAACTTCGTTCGCCTGGCGGCACTGGCTGCCGCCACCACCGCCGTCGCGACGCCCGCCTTTGCGCAGGTCGCTCCGAGCAACGGGCCTGCCCAGGCCCGTGCCACCATCGTCAAGCCGCTGACCCTGGCCCGTGTTACGCACCTCGACTTCGGCTCGATCGTCGTCTGGGGCGACGGCACCGTCACGATGGACCAGCTAGGCGCGATCAGCTGCACCGCTGCTACCTTGGTCTGCGCCACGTCCGGCACGCCGGCCGAATTCACCGTAACCGGCACCAACAACCGCGTGGTGCAGGTCAATGCCAGCAACACGACGATTACCAACGGCACCGACACGCTGAACTTCGCCGTCGATGCGCCGGCCACCGTCACCCTGCCAAACTCAGGTGTCGGTAACGGCGTCAGCTTCAAGGTTGGCGGATCGATTGGCGTCTTCGAAGCCACGACGCCAGGGCTGTACGCGGGCAACATGAACGTCACCGTCCAGTATCAATAAGCGCCTTCTACACATGCCCAGCCAGCTGGGCATGGGAGGGAAAGGGCTGCCGGGCAATCGGCAGCCCTCTTTTCATGTGCGGTTTATTGAGATGGTTAGCCGAATAATAACCATTTTGGAGCCATTCTCCTCCGAACCATTTCGGAGGAATTTCATGGCTCGCTTTTCGTTCGGTACTATTGCCCGGTTGGCGCTTGTCGCGCCGGCTCTGATGATCGCCCCGCCGGCCGGCGCCGGCGTCGGCGACCTGCTGGTCGCGCCCACCCGCGTTGTCCTGAACGGCAGCCGGGGGACGGAGGTCATCCTCAACAACATCGGAGACGATGTCGCCACCTATCGCATTTCGGCCGAGCTGAGGCGGATGACCCCCGAAGGCAAGCTGGTCGACGTCGAAACGCCGAACGAAAAGGAGAAGGCGGCGCAGGAAATGGTCCTGTTTGCCCCGCGTAAGGTAACCTTGCCGCCCAACCAGCCGCAGGCGATCCGGCTTTCCGCCCGTGCACCGGAGGGCCTGCCGGACGGAGAGTATCGCATCCACTTGCTGTTCCGAGCGGTTCCGCCGCCGATGCCGGTTGCGGCACCGAAAAAGGTCGAGGGCGTCGCATTCCAGCTGCGGCCGATCTACGGTGTGACCATCCCCGTCATCGTGCGGCTGGGCAATCTCGAGGCCAAGGCTGCCCTTAGCAACGTCCATAAGGTGACGCAGGATGGCAAACCGGCCATCGCGCTGGATATCAGCCGCTCTGGCGGCCGGTCTACCTTCGGCGAAATCCGGGTCCTCAAGGCAGGAGTGGCCAAGCCGGTCGCCATGTCGGCCGGAATCGCAGTCTATGCTGAAGTCGGTCAGCGGAGCGTAACCATTCCGATCGACCCGGCGCAGCTGGCCAATGCTTCTGGTCCGGTGACCATCCAATATGTCGAGCCGACCGACACCGGCCCGGTAACCATCGCCGAAACCAGCGCGGTCCTGCGCTAAGGCCGGCAAGGCGAGCTCGGGGAACTTTCACCGATGCGGCGGTCCACCCGCTGGGCGCGCGGCGCCCTGGCGCATGCGGCGCTGGCCCTGGCCGGCGCCGTTGCGGCATGGGCCGCGTCGCCGATCGGAAAGGCCTGGACGGCCGATCCCGAGGAACAGTTCCTGCTCGACGTCAACATTCGCCAGCTCCGGCTTGGCGACGGCGTGCGCGCATATCAGACGCCCGAGGGGACATGCATCGTCTTCGGCGATTTCCTGACCGCCCTCGATCTGCCGATGAAGATCGATCTGCAGGCGAAAAGGGCGTCGGGATGGGCATTTAGCGAAGAAAACAGGATCGACATCGACCTAGCGGCCGGGGTCGCCCGTTTTGCCGGCAACCAGGAGAAGCTGGCTGACGGGGTAGTGCGAGAGACGCCGGAAGGATGGTGCGTGGAGGCCTCGGCGCTGGCGCGCTGGTTCAAGCTCGGGATCAAGCCGGTAACCGCCGGATCCGCCCTGATCCTCGAATCCGAAACCAAGCTTCCAGTCGAGTTGGCGGTCGAGCGCGAAAAGCGCGCCGCGCACATCAAGCCGGCCTCCATGCCGTTGGAAAATCTGCCAAAAATACGCCTGCCCTATCGCATGTGGCGCGCTCCCGCGCTCGACTTCATCGTCAATGCCGGTGTCACCTATGAGGCGTCGACGGGCACGCGGGTCAATCGCAGCGCCTCGGTCGCAGCGGCCGGGGAAATCGCCCAGCTATCCTATGACGCGATGCTCAATACCGATCACAGGGGCGTTCCGGAATCGCTTCGCCTCCGCGCCTATCGGTCGGATCCCGAGGGAGGTTTGCTCGGACCGCTCAACGCGACCCATTTTGCCGTCGGCGATGTCCAGGGACAGCCCAATCGACTGCTGACCGGCTCGAGCGGCCGCGGCGTCGAAGTGACCAACCGTCCGTTGTTCAACCCGGTTGCGTTCGACCGGACAAGGTTCGAAGGCGATATGCCCAGCGGTTGGGATGCGGAGCTTTATCGCAACGGAGAATTAATAGCATTTAGCCGGTCAAACGGCTCCCAACGCTATGCATTCGAGGACGTCCCGCTGATCTATGGCGACAATCGCTTCGAAATCATCACCTACGGGCCCCAGGGCCAGCAGCGCAGCAGGCTGGAATATCTCAACGTCGGGCAAGACCATGTCCCGCCCGGCCAGACCTGGTACTGGGCCGGCGTCAGCCAGCCCGGCAAGGACCTGCTGAGCGGCGTGGTCGACCGGGATGACGGGGGCGGCTCCCTCCGGCAGCGGGGCGATTTCACGCGCCCCGACCTCCAGGCCGGCGTCCAGGTCGAACATGGCCTGGATAAACGCACGTCGGTCGGGGTGCTGGCGGCAATGCTGCTGGCCGGAAATGAAAAATTGACCTTCGTCGAAGGATCGGTTCGACGTTCGATCGGGCCCGCCCTGGTCGAGGCCGCGGTCGCGCGTGACGCGGATGGCGGGATGATGGCCCGCGCCCAGGCGATTGCCAGGATCGGCGCCCTCAACATCAGCGCGGATGCCTTGTTGGCCGACTATTTCACCGTCAACGGCAAGCGCGAGGACCGCTACCGCGAGGCGCGCCTGTCGCTGGATGCCCCCCTCAAACTGGGCCGAAGGCAGATTTCGACCCATGGCCAATTGGGCGTGATCGACCGCGGCGCCGACGGGAGAACCCTCAACGCATCAGGCCGGCTGTCCACCAATTTCAATGGCTTCAACCTGGCCACCCAGGTCGACTGGCAAAGTCGAAAGGGGGGAAGAGGATCCTTTGACAATGATCGGCTCGAATTTGGATTGATCGGATCCGGCAGGATCGGCGACGTCCGCCTGCGCGGCCAGACCGTCTGGCAGTTCGCTCCCGAAAATCGCCTGAAAACCGCGGAGATCAGCGCATATTGGTCCGCATCCGACAAGGCGGATTGGGAAGGCGCCATCGGTTATGACGGTGAGTTCCGGCGGGGACGGGCGCGAATTTCGCACATCCGCCGCTTTGAGAGCCTTGCCGCCGCCGCTTCGCTCGAAGCGGGTACAGACGGAAGCTTCGCGGTGGGCCTCAACCTCAATTTCTCGCTCGATTCATCGAGCGGCGGCTTCAAGCTGAGCAGCCAACGGCTGGCTGCGAACGGCAGCGTGGAGGCGCGCGTCTACCGCGATCTCAACGACAATGGCGTACGTGACGCGGCCGAACCATGGGAAGCCGGCGCATCGATCACCACCGGCCAGCGTGTTTCGGAGGAGGCGACCGACAAGAATGGCAAGGTGCGCATCGGTGGGCTGCTTCCGTTCCAGGCCGTAGCGGTCGGCATCGATACCGAAAGCCTTTCGGATCCATCGCTGGCGCCCAAAAAAGCATTGCAGGTCGTCGTTCCGCGGCCTGGCGTCACTTCACAGCTGGAAATCGGGCTAGTCGGGGCGGGCGACATCGAAGGCGTGCTGGTCAAGGACGACGGGCAGGGCTTTGAAGGGCTGGATGTCGAGCTGGTCGATGCGACCGGCAAGGTCGTCATCAGGGCGCGAAGCGACTTCGACGGTTTCATCCTGTTCGAACGGGTCGCCTACGGCCGCTACACGCTGCGCCTCGCCACCGACTCGGCCAATGCGGCGGGCGTGGAGCGGGCGATCGACAAATCGGCCGAGATCAGCCCGGAAAAAACCGTCGTGCGGCTGGGCACGATCCGAATCCGAAAGCTGAGCCAGATGGCGCTGGCCGAGCCAGGCGGCGTATCGGCCGGGAGCCCGCATTAACCATAAGTCGTCTGGCACGACTTTCGGTGCGCCAGCCAGGCTTCCTGAAATTTCAGTAAGATGAGCACGAAATCAATGATGCCCCCGGCATCAATTGGATTTCATGCTGGTGCGGTCGAGAAGACTCGAACTTCCACGGGCTTTCGCCCACAACGACCTCAACGTTGCGCGTCTACCAGTTCCGCCACGACCGCACTCGTGAAAAGGCAGCGCGTGCCGAAGCGGCGCTGCCCTCAGGTAGGGCGCGGCCTCTAGCAAAGCATATCCATGCTGGCAACGGCCATCGGCCGATCCCCGTAACGGCCCATTTTGGAACAATGGTAAATGGGCCGCTAACCATCTCGCGCCCATTGCGATATGACCCTCCTCATGTTCGGGCCACTCATCCTGCTGGCGGCCTCGGTTTCGCCCTCCTCCGCGCCGTCCATGGCAAGCGGGCAGCAGCCTGCGTTCCAGGCCACCGGTCGCGCCTCGGCCCAGGCCACCGTGACGATCAGGGTAATTTCGGGTGTGCGATTTGGAGCGGATCAATCCAAGACGGCGCCCGGGGCAGACCGGCGAAGCAGCTCGCTGGCGGACGCCAGCGGCAGTCTGCGACCCGCAGAACTGCTTGAATTTCAATAGTTTAGCTAAAGCTTCCCAAGCGAAACCGTAAGCTCGTCGCCGCCTTTCGGAACGTCGACCTCGGCACTGTTGAAGCTTGCACTGCTGCGAGGTGCCAGGACCCGGGCGGGCGGCTCGATCGTCCAGCTATGGACCACCTGCTTTGTCTGCTTGTCGCGCAGCTCGGCGCGGATCGGCGGCACATTCTGCTCGCGATCGGTTGGATTGATGACTCGGCCGCTGATGGCGACCAGCTCATTGCCGCTTTGCAGCGGCTGGCGATCGCTGGTCGTGATCATCAACTGCAGCGGCGTCGCGCCAGCCTCCGCGATCCCGGCGCGTGCCCTCCATTCCGGCGGCGCGAAGAACCAGAAAGCTGCCGCAGCCAGGGCAATCAGCAGGATGATGGCGAGAACCACCGGCCAGCGCCGTTGCGACGCCTCATCCTCGTCGGCAATCGGGGCATAGCCGACGAACTCTTCCTCCTCCTCTTCCTCGGTAGGCGTCTCGACCGGAGCTTCGCTTTCATCGGTCTCGGGCGCGACGCGCCAGTCGTCCCCAATTGCCGGGGCTTCGGCTACGGCTACCTCTTCCACACCGGAATCGGCCGCCAAGGGCATGTCGGATTCCACCGGCTCGGATGAAATCGCACCCCATGGCGATTCCTCGTCCTGCTCCGGCTGCGGTTCCGAAGCGATATTGCCAGTTGCTTCGGCTTCGGCAGGAGTCTCGGCAAGCGGCGGCTCCTCCAGGTCGGGCCGCGGCGGTGGCGGGCCGCCAAGATCAATGTCCGCCACGGTTGCCGGCTCGGCCGGCATCTCGTCGGGATCCTGGTGCCAGCTATGCTTGCAGGAAGCGCAGCGGACCTGGCGACCGCCTGGCGGAATGGCATCATCTTTCACCACATATTTGGTGTCGCACGCGGGGCAGGTCAGGATCATTTGGGGTGGGAGCCTCCCGGAAGCGGTTAATGGAGTTAAGCAGCATTGCTCCCGCCTTGGCAAGGCGGCCTGCGCCGTGCCACATCCTAACCTGCGGCAGGGAGGCAAGTTTTGACGGCTAGCATCGTCGAGTTCGACCGGGTGGGTTTGCGCTATGGGACAGGCGCCGAGGTGCTGCGCGACCTCGATTTCCGGCTGAACGAAGGGGGCTTCTATTTCCTCACCGGCCCATCCGGTGCGGGCAAGACCTCATTGCTCAAGCTGCTTTACCTGGCCCAGCGGCCAACGCGGGGGCGGATGGCATTGTTCGGCGAGGAGCTGAGCCATGCGCCGCGCGAGGCAATGCCGGCCTATCGGCGCCGGATTGGCGTGGTGTTCCAGGATTTCCGGCTGATCCGTCACCTGTCGGCGTTCGACAATGTCGCCTTGCCGCTTCGCATTTCCGGCCGTGGCGAGGAGCAGGTCGAAGGCCCGGTGCGGGAAATGCTTGCCTGGGTCGGGCTCGCCGACCGCGCCAGCGCTCGGCCGCCGACCCTGTCGGGCGGGGAGCAACAACGGGTCGCCATCGCACGCGCCGTCATTGCCCGGCCGGAGCTGATCATTGCCGACGAGCCGACCGGCAACGTCGATTCGGCCATGGCGGAGCGCATTCTCCACCTGCTGACGGCAATGAATCGACTGGGAACGACGGTCATTGTCGCCACCCATGACGTTGGCCTGATCGCCGCGACACCGGGAGCGCAGCTGATCCGGTTGGAGAAGGGTGCGCTGGTGGATCCGACCGGCGCCCTCAGGCATCCGCCGGCTTCGCCGCCAAGGGCAGGGCAGGGCAGGTCATGAGCGTCTGGATCGCATCGGAAGCCGAGCGCCGGATGATCCCGCCCAGCGGAGTGCGCGGCCCCGTGCCGATCCTGATCGCCATCATGACCTTCGTCATGGTGGTGGTCGGAGCGTCCGGGCTGGCACTGGCCAACACCGCCTCGGTGGTGAAAAGCGGCGTCGAGCATCGCTATTCCATTCAGATCAGCGACGGGGTTGCCAGGGCAGCCGCCGCGATGTCGGTCGCGAAGGCCCAGGCCGGCGTGTCGCGCGTCCAGCAGGTGCCGCCGGAAGATCTGCGGCGAACCCTGGAACGATGGCTGGGGCCGGCCGGCCGCGAAGCCGATTTGCCGCTGCCGGCGATCATCGACATCGACCTCACCCAAGGGGCGGACGCGGCCAGGATCGGGCAGGCGATCGAGCAGGCGGTTCCCGGCGCGCGCTTTATCGCCCACCGGCATAGCCTCGAGCCGCTGCTGAAGGCATTGCGCGGGCTGACCCTGCTTGCCCTCGGGTTGGTATTGCTCATCGCGCTCGCAAGTGCCGCGGCCGTGGTGCTTGCGGCCCGCGGCGCACTCGACACCCATCGCGGCACGATCGAGGTGATGCACGGCATCGGCGCTACCGACGACCAGGTAGCAAGATTGTTCGTGCGGCAAATCGCGATTGATGCGCTGATGGGAGGCGTCGTCGGCGCGGCCATCGCTGGCCTTATCATTGCGCTGATCCTGGGGGGCGCCGGTACCGCAACCATGCTGGCCGGCACGCCGCCGATCGGCTGGGACGATGCGGTGCTGCTGGCGGCCCTGCCAATTGCGGTCGCTCTCCTGGCGACCCTCGTTGCAAGGAGTGCCCTGCTGAGGGCATTGCACGATCGCCTATGATCGCACGGCTGCTTGCCTTCCTCGCCATCCTCTACGTCCTGGGCTTCGCCTTGTTCGCGGTGACCCTGGGGACGCCGGCGGATGCCGGCACGCCCAAGGTCGATGCGATCGTCGTGATTACCGGTGGCAAGGGGCGGATCGAGCATGCCGCCGGCCTGCTCGCCGCCGGGAAGGCCAGGCGTCTGCTGATCGCCGGCGCGGACCCTTCCGTTCGCAAGGCCGACCTGGTTCATCGCCTGGGTGCCAGGCAGAGCATGTTCGATTGCTGCGTCGATCTGGGTTCGGAATCGGTCGACACCAGGTCCAATGCCGACGAGGCCAGGCGCTGGCTGGAGCGGCGGCGCTATCGAAGCGTTCGCCTGGTCACCAGCGATTGGCACATGCGCCGCGCCCGCTATGAGTTCAACCGCCAGCTCGGCAGCGGCATCAAGGTCGTGCCGGACGCCGTCAGGACCGAACCGAATTTCATGACCCTGTTCGCCGAATATAATAAATATCTGCTGCGTCGGCTCAGCGTCTGGCTCGATATCTGATGGCCCTCGTCCGATCCCTGCTGTTCTTCCTGCTCTTTTATCCGGGGACGCTCGTCTATGTCCTGACGGTCATCGCCGTCTCACCATTCGGATCGACCCCCGTACGCAAGACCGTCCACGGCTGGTCGGCCTTCCATTACTGGCTGGTCCGGCACATTCTCCGCATTCGCTTCGAATGGGATGGCGAGATCCCGGAAGGGGCCTATCTGATCGCGGTCAAGCATCTGGCGATGGTGGAGGCCGTCGATACGCTCCGCTTCGCCCGGACCCCGGTAGTGGTCATGAAGAGCGAACTTACCACCATGCCGCTGTTCGGCTGGGTAACGCTTCGATATGGCTCGATCGGCGTCGACAGGGAAGCGGGAGCCAAGGCGCTTCGCGAAATGATGGCCAAAGCCAAGCAGGCCGTGGCGGAGGGCCGACCGGTGGTGATTTTCCCCGAAGGCACGCGCGTGCCATTTGGCGAAAAGCCGCCCCTCAGGCCAGGGTTCGCCGGCCTCTACCGTGTGCTTGGCCTTCCGGTAGTGCCGATCGCCCATGACAGCGGCAAGATATGGCCCAGGGGGCTGGTCAAGCACTCCGGCACGATCCACTTCAAGGTCGGCGAGATCATCCCGCCCGGGCTGAAACGCGACGAAGTCGAAGCCCGCGTCCACGCTGCGATCAACGCGTTGAACTAGCCGCGCAGGGTCGCGCCAAGTTTCTCCGCCGCCGCCACGATCTTTTTCGACACGTCCACAATCTCGGCATCGGTGAAGCTCTTCTCGCCGGGTTGTAGAGTCACTTCGACTGCCAGGCTAAGCCCATGTTCGCCGTCGTAGCGATCGAACAGCCGGGCTTCGCTGATGAGGGCCTTGTCGGCGCCGCGAACGGCCCGCACCAGCGCATCTGCCGCCAGGTCTGCCGGGACCGTAAAGGCGAAATCGCGAGTGACCGACTGAAGTGCCGGCGGCGTATAGACTGGGCGGGCATGTTCGGCTGTGCGGGGCACCGGAATTGCATCGAGATAGATCTCGGCGGCGACGGTGCCGGCGGGAATGTCGAGCAGCTTGGCGACGGCTGGGTGGAGCTCGCCGAACGCGGCCAGGCTGTTCTTGCCAAGCCCAAGTGTGGCCGAGCGGCCCGGGTGCCAGGTTTCGCCGGCGCCCATGGAGAGCTGCAGGCTGGCGATCGGCGCGCCCGCGGCTTCGAGCAGGGCCAGCACTTCGGCCTTGGCATCGAACGCATCGAACCCCCTGGCCTTGCCGCCATGCCAGGTGCGCGGGCATTTTTCGCCGGCCAGCATCAGTCCGACGGTCGGCCGTTCGGCTTCGGCCAAATAGCGCCGGCCGATTTCGAACAGCCGGATACTGGCCGAACCGCGATCGGCGTTGCGCCGGACGGCGGCGGCAAGGCCCGGTATCAGCGACGGGCGCATATGTTTCATGTCCTCGCTGATCGGGTTGGCGAGCACATGGGGCGCTCCGCCAAACAGATCCGCGTCAGCCTCGCCGATGAAGCTCCAGGTCACGGCCTCTTCCAGGCCGCGAGCGGCGGCGGCGCGGCGGATGTGGCGCTCGATCAGCTGGGCTCGGGTGGCGGTGGGCTTGGCGACGCCTTCGGCCCGCGAAAGCGCGGTTGAAGGTATGGCATCATAGCCGACGATGCGGGTGACTTCCTCGACCAGGTCGGCCGGACCGTCGATGTCCCGCCGCCAGCTGGGGACGACGGCGGCGCTTCCCTCGATGCGGAAGCCGAGGCTTTCCAGGATGCGCTGCTGCCGGTCGGCGGGAACGTCCATCCCGCCAAGAGTTGCGGTTCGCGCCGGGTCGAAATGGACCCGCTTCTCTTCAACCGGCGGTTCGCCGGCGCGGGTGACACGGCTCGCCTCGCCGCCGCAAATGTCGAGGATCAGGCCGGTAAGGACCGCAAGGCCATCGTCGAGGAATGCGGGGTCAACGCCCCGCTCAAACCGGCTGCGTGCATCGCTGGTCAGCTGCAGCGCCTGGCCGGTGCGGGCGATGTTGTCGGGGGTGAAATAGGCGATTTCGAGCAGAGTGTCGGTCGTCGTTTCGCTGACACCGCTATGCTCTCCGCCCATGATTCCGCCGATGTCATGCACCTGTGCATCGTCGGCGATGACGGTCATCGAATCGGCGAGGACATATTCCTTCTCGTTGAGCGCGAGCACCTTTTCGCCGTTGTTGGCTCGTCGCGCGCTGACCGCGCCCTTGAGTTCGCGAAGGTCGTAAGCGTGGGCGGGCCGGCCGAGGTCGAGCATTACATAATTGGTGATGTCGACCAGCGCCGAAATCGGCCGCTGGCCGGCAGCCTTGAGCCGCCGCTGCATCCACTCCGGCGATGCACCGTT
>JBJMUA010000032.1:0-22278 GCA_045811425.1 Sphingomicrobium sp.
GAGCGCGGTTTCGGCCAAATTCGGCGTAGGCCTGGGCGAGCTTGAGGCCGAACGTCACTGGTTCGGCATGGATGCCGTGGCTGCGGCCGATCGTCGGGGTCAGTTTATGCTCATGGGCGCGGCGCTTTAGCACCTCGAGCAGCAAATCGAGGTCCTCAAGCAGCACGTCGGCCGATTGCTTGAGCTGGACGGCCAGGCTGGTGTCCAACACGTCGCTGCTGGTCATGCCCTGGTGCAGCCAGCGCCGTTCCGGGCCCAGCTTCTCCCCCGCCCAGGTGAGGAAGGCGATGACGTCATGCTTGGTCACCGCCTCGATTTCGTCGATCGCGGCGACATCGATTTCGCCCATCACATTGGAATCATAAGCCTCGCGGATGGTCGTGGCGTCCTCTGCCGGGATCATCCCGATCTGGCCCATCGCCTCGGCCGCGAACACCTCGATCGCCCACCAGATGCGGTAGCGGTTTTCCGCCGACCAGATCGCGGTCATCGCGGGACGGGAATAACGGGGGACCATGCGGCGCTTTCGATTTCATGTGGATTGAAGCGCGCCTAGCAAGGGCGGGGCGGGTGAGCAAATCAGATCAGCCCTAGCGCCTTCATGCTGCTGCGGCCCTGCGACCCCACGATGACGTGATCGTGGATGGTGACGCGCATGTGGCGGCCGGCCTCGATCAGCTCCTTGGTCAGGCGGATATCCTGGCTGCTTGGTGACGGATCGCCCGACGGGTGGTTGTGAACAATGATGATTGCCGTGGCACCTAGTTGAATGGCCCGGCTGATGACCTCCCGGACGTGAACGGAGGCTTCATCGACGGATCCGCGCCACATCGCCTCATTGGCAAGCAGCATGTTTTTGGCGTTGAGGAACAGGACACGCACCTCCTCAACCGGGGAATGGGCCATGGCCGCCTGGAGATAATCGCCCAATGCGTCCCAGCTCGACAGGATCGGCCGCCCTTCCACACGCGTTTCGAGCAGGCGGCGGGCGCTGGCTTCGGCGATCTTGAGCGCACCGACCATTCCCTCCGTCAGCCCCTCCTGGCGCAAGGTGCTGGCATCTGCGCCCAACAACCGACCCAGGCCGCCAAATTTGGCGATCAGCGCCTTCGCATCCTTCTTGGTATCCCGCCGCGGAATGGCCAGCCCAAGAAGATATTCGACCAGCTCATGGTCTAGCAATGCCTTGTCGCCACCTTCGAACAAGCGCTGGCGAAGGCGGGCGCGATGGCCGGCCAGATCGTCCGCAGAATCGGTCACGCGATACCCCACAGCAATGACCGAGCGGAGCGAAGCTAGGCAAAGCGCGTTTTCCATGCAACGGCGCGTCGGTGCGGCTACGGAACGATCGGCGATTGGAGAGGTTTTGAAGCCGAATGAGCCCGAGTAACGACGATCGGCCGATTGAGCGCGTGGAGCGAGGGCTCCCGCAGGGCGGTCTGGTCGAACATGTCTATGTTCACGATCGAAAGGGTTGGCACTGGGCCTGGCGCCTGACCCGAGTTGGCCTGCTGGTCCTTTTCATCCTGCTGATCGTCGCCGCGGCTATTATCTGGATTTGGCGCAAGCCGATCGCCGACGACTATATTCGCGATGAACTCCAGCGGCGCGGCGTTCACGCGACATATACGCTGGACCGGGTCGGCTTCCGCACCCAACAGGTCAGTAATCTCGTCATTGGCGACCCGGCCAACCCCGACCTGGCCGTGCGGCGGGCAATCATCCAGCTCAGGATAAAATGGAACGGCAGCGTCAGCGTCTATCGGGTCGTAGCCAGGGGTGTGCGCCTGAAGGGTCAGCTGCTTCGCTCGGGCACGGTAAGCTGGGGCCAGGTCGACAAGCTGCTGCCGCCACCAAGCGGCAAACCGTTCCGCCTGCCTGACCTGACGGTCGACCTGGCGGATGCGACCGTGGCCCTTGCCACACCCTATGGCCGGATGGGTTTTGCCGTGGCGGGACAGGGCAATTTGTCGGGCGGCTTTGCCGGTAAACTGGCCGCAGCGGCGCCCGGACTGAGCTTCGGAAGCTGCCGGCTCGATCAGTTCCGCGCCCTGGTTAATATCGGAGTCTCCGCGCGCCACCCGCAGGTCAAGGGGCCGGTCGGCGCGCAGGGGTACAACTGTCCAGCCAGCAACCTCCAACTCACGCAACCGCGCATGGAGATCGATTCGCGCTTCGCGGAGGGGTTCGACAGCTTCGATGGCGGAGGTCGGCTGACCATGGCGGCGTTCGAGGCAGGAGAAAATGGTCTCGCTAACGTAGTCAGCAACCTGACCTTCCGCGGCACGCCATCTCGGACGCTGGGCCAGATCGACCTGGCGGCGCAACAGGCGCGGCTCGATCGGATCGTTGCCGGGCGGACCCGTTTCGACGGACGCTATCGCCTTGAAGCTCGCGCCGGATCCTTGACTGCCGTCGGCAACTATGAAGCTAGCTCGGTCCGGGTCGAGCAGTCGTTGTTCGCTAAGCTGGTCGACCCACTCGCTTCGCTCGACGGTACTCCGCTCGGCCCGATCGGAGCCGCAATTTCCAATGCGATCCGGCGGGCGGCCGGCCAATTCGATGTCGACGGCTCGCTGCGGCTGGTCAACCGGCCGGGCGGCGGCGCCATCCGCATCGAGACGGCGAATGGAGCTGCACCCAGCGGAGCACGGCTTGCGGTCAATGGCGGCGACGGCGTCACTTATTATTGGCCGTCGGGGCAGCTGCGGATCGACGGCAATATCGCCTTGCAGGGCGGGGGCCTGCCGACTGCCAGGGTTGCCCTTAGCCAGCCAAGAAGCGGCGCGCCGATGAGCGGGCTTGCAACGGTCGCCCCATACCGCGTTGGAAACGCCCGCCTGGCGCTTGCCCCGGTGCGCTTCGCCGCTGGTAGTGACGGCTCTACGCAGGTCCAGTCCGTTGCCCTGATGGACGGTCCGTTGCCCGGTGGATTTGTGCGCGGCCTAAGGGTCCCGATCGACGCCAGCTTCGGCGGGCCGCTCGCTTTCTCCTTCGGCCGCCGTTGCCTTGAAGCGAGCTTCGCCGACCTGCGCCTTGGCAGCGTGCATCTCAACCCCGCACGGCTGCCAGCCTGCCCCATCGGCCAGGCGATGGCGTATCAGGGAAGCGATGGGCGCTTCCGAGTGGGCGCAAGCCTCAGTCGGCCGCGCCTGTCCGGCCGGGTCGGCAATTCGCCGATGAGCATCGTTGCGGCATCGGCCCGCCTGCTGACGGAACGATTTGAGCTCGCCCGGCTGGCGGCGCGCCTCGGCCAGGCCGGCTCCGCGACCCTGATCGAAGCCGCGAGACTCGAGGGCAGCTATTCCGGCAAGGGGACATTCGGCGGCGGGGCGGCTGTACTCGGCAATATCCCTCTCAAGCTCAGCGACGCCGATGGACGTTGGGCAATGGCCAATTCCAAGCTCACCATCGACGGCGGGATGCTTGTCTCTCATCGGGCCGATCCACCCAACTTCTATCCTCTGCGCAGCGACGATGTGCACTTGGTACTTGCCAATAACCGAATCACGACCACCGGCACGCTCAAGCACCCCGCTAGCGGCACCGTGGTCACCAACCTCACCATTGCTCATAATCTCACGACCGGTAACGGCAATGCGGTGCTGAATGTGCCGGGCATCGTCTTCGGTCCAGGCCTGCAACCCGAAGAACTGACGAGGCTCAGCGAAGGCGTGATCGCCCTAGTCCGGGGCGGCCTGTCCGGCGAGGGCCGGATCAGTTGGACGGGCGAAGGGAAGGTTGCCTCGAGCGGCGACTTCACGGTCCATGACATGGATCTCGCCGCCAGCTTTGGCCCGGTCACCGGCATGAACGGGACGATCCATTTCACGGACCTGCTGGGAATGCAGACGGCTCCCGGCCAACTCGTCACGCTCGAGAGCGTCAACCCGGGCATCCTGGTCGAGAATGGCACGCTGCGTTACCAGTTGCTGCCCGATAATCTGGTCAAGATCGAACGGGGCGAATGGCCGTTCATGGGTGGGCGGCTGATCCTCCAGGAGACGATCCTCAACTTCGGTCGGCCAAGCCCGAAGCGACTGACCTTTGAGGTAGTCGGCCTCGACGCCAAGACCTTCGTCGACTCGATGGGCTTCAAGGAGCTTGGCGCCACCGGCACCTTCGACGGCGTACTGCCGATGATCTTCGACGACGAAGGCGGACGGATCGTCGGTGGCCGGCTCGACAGCCGCGAGGGTGGCGGGACCGTCGCCTATAATGGCGTCGTCAACAAGGCCAACCTCGGCATGATGGGCGGCTTCGCTTTCGATGCGCTGCGCGACCTCCGCTACAAGTCGATGATCATCCGTCTCGACGGCTACCTCGATGGCGAGTTCGCGACCCGGATGACGATCGTGGGCGTCGGACTCGGCAACACCAGCACCCAGCGACTGATCCGGTCGATCAACCGCATCCCGTTCAATTTCAATGTGACGATCAAGGGGCCGTTCCGCGCCCTCATCGCCACCGCCAAGAGCTTCCGCGACCCGACCCAGACCATTGAGCCCGCGCTACCGCGTCCGCTCGACGAGGTCCCAGGCATCGTTGTCGAGACTCGGCGGCTGGAGGAGGAAAAGCAACAGTCGCAGACGCCCGTCGACGAGAAGATCACCAAGACACCCACGAAACAGCCATGAGGAAGACGCCATGATTCGAACCAGACTCCTCCAGGCCGCTTGCGGCACGGCGCTGATGCTGCCGCTCAGTGGCTGCATCTCGGTCTCTCCGCCGGATAAGCCGATCGAGATCAACCTAAACGTCACGATCCGGCAGGAAGTTCTGGTCCGGCTGCAACGAGACGTCGAGCAGTTGATCCAGCAGAACCCCGAAGCCTTCCCGCAGTCCCAGCAGCCCCAGCCGCAGCAGCCACCGAGGCAGCAGTGAACAAGATGGTGCTGATGTTTGCGGCCATGGCCGGATTGGCGGTGTCGGCAACGGCATCTGCCCAAGATCCAGCTGCCATCGTCGCCTGGAAGCGCGCCGGACAGGTCGGTGAGCGATATGACGGGTACCTCGGCCTGGTAGGTGCCAGTGCTTCCGCCGAGCTTCGCCGTCAGGTCGGAGCGGTCAACATCCGGCGCCGCGCGCTCTATTCGGACCTCGCTGCCCGCAAAGGCGTGTCACCCGAGGAAGTCGGCATCACGGCCGCCTGCAGCCTGTTCCGGCGCATCGGCGTCGGCGAATATTATCTCCCGGGCCAGGGCGGATGGCGCCGGGTTGCCGCGGGCCAATCCCCGGTTCCGAGCTATTGCGGCTGACCTAGGTCGAGGCTTTCCCCTAACCGTCCTTCAACGTCGCCATCAAATCAGGAGCCACTTTCCGGCCGAATCTCATAGCCGCCGTCGGTGTAAGGTGCCGCCACATCCGGCAACCTAGGTTTTTTCTTTTGGCGGCCTAGGCGCGCTTGCCCGGGTGACACAGGGAAAGGCCCGGTTGACTAAGCAACGGCCGCTTCATAAAGGGTCGGCGCCTTGGCGGGCTTGTCGGCCGCCATGTTCCTTGCCTTTCGCGCAATCGCTTTTTGAGCGTCGCTGCGCACATCGGGAGTATTGGGCGCATGGCTGAAGATGAGACCGAACAGGAACCAAAGTCCCCCCAGGACTCCCGACTGACGTCGCTCGACGAGCGGTTGAGGCGGGCCGAGCGGGTGGAAGGCGACCGCAAGCCCAAGCCGATCGATTCCTCGACGGTCATCCGGACAGCCGGATTACGGGTAGCGCAAAGCCTGATCGGAATGCCGTTGGGGGGCGCCATTATCGGCTGGCTTCTCGACCGGATATTCGGGACGGCGCCGTGGATTATGCTGGCGCTGATGTTCATCGGCTTCGCCGGTGCCGTGCTGGATGTGATGAAGCATAGCGGAACTGGCGCGAACAAGGACGCAGGGAAGTAAAACGTGGCAGCTGAGACCAAGATCGACCCGATGCACCAGTTCTTCATTGACCCGATCGCGGGTCAATTGGGCCCGGGTAATCCGTTCGCGTTCACGAACAGCTCGATGTGGATGTTGATCCTGCTGGCGCTGATTACCGCTTTCATGATGGCGGGCATGCGCCGTCAGCTGGTTCCGAACCGCTGGCAAGTCGCGGCCGAGGGCATCGTCGGCTTCATCAATTCAATGGTTGAAACCAGCATCGGGCCGCAGGGGCGACCCTATTTGCCGTGGGTCTTCACCGCCTTCATCTTCATCCTGTTCGCCAATCTGGTCGGCGCCATGCCGTTCGCGCTCGTGCCGGGCGCCCATCCGTTCGCCGTCACCAGCCAGTTTACGGTAACCGGGGCGATGTCGCTCATCAGCTTCGCGATCGTGCTTGGGGTCGGCTTCTGGAAGCACGGGCTGCACTTTTTCTCGCTGTTTGTGCCGAAGGGGACGCCGTTCGCGCTCAAGCTCCTGATCACGCCGGTGGAGTTCATCAGCTTCGCGGTGAAGCCGTTCAGCCTGGGACTGCGGCCCTTCATCGCCATGTTCGCCGGTCATATCCTGCTTGACGTATTCGGCAACTTCGTCGTCCAGGGGATCAATAGCCAGACCGCGATGGGCTATGGCGTCTCGATCCTGGCCTTCGTGTTTGTCGTCTTCGTCAATGCGCTGGAGCTGCTCATCGGCGCCATCCAGGCCTATGTTTTCGCACTGCTGACGTCGCTCTACATCAGCGACTCGGTTCATCTTCACTAGGTTTTCAAAGCTTACCTTCAAGGAGTGTTTTATATGGAACTCGGTTCAGCACAGGTCATTGGTGCCGGTCTCGCCGCTATCGGCGTTGGCGCCGCCAGCCTCGGCGTCGGCGTCGTCTTCGGTTCGTTCCTCCAGGGCGCGCTCAGGAACCCGGCCGCGGCCGACGGCCAGCAGGGTCGCCTGTTCATCGGCTTCGCCGCCGCCGAGTTGCTCGGACTGATGGCGTTCGCCGTGGCGATGATCATCCTCTACGCGCGTTAATAGGATTGGCGGCGGGGGACTGCCCCCGCCCCAAGCGAGGCAAAAATGCCCCAGCTAAGTCAGCTTTCGGATGTCGTCCTGTCGCAGCTCTTCTGGCTCGCGATTACGCTCGGCTTCATCTATTTCGTCATCGGTCGCGGCATGCTGCCGAAGATCCAGTCGACCGTCGACCAGCGTGACCAGCGCATCGCCGACGACCTCGCCGCGGCCGAACAGGCCAAAGGCGAAGCGGACCGGATTGAGGAAGCCTATCGGACGCGGATGGACGAAAGCCGGGCCGATGCGATGAAGCAGACCAACGCAGCCAAGCAGAAGGGCCAGCTGGCGATGGAGAAGCAGATCGCCAAGGCCAATGATGCGATCGAGGCCAAGGTCGCCAAGGCCAGCGCCAAGATCGGCGAAAGTCGGGCCGATGCGCTTGCCAATATCGAGAATGTCGCCGCCGAACTGACGCAAGACATCGTCGGGAAGGTGGCCGGCGTAACCATTGGCCGCGACGAGGCGGCACGGGCGGTGAAGGCAGCGATGACCAATGGCTAACAGCGTCGAACATGCGGCGACCGTCGCCCACACCGAAGTGCCCGGCCAGGCAGGCGAGCATGAGGCCACCGCGCTTGGGTTCGGCGCCGCCGGCTGGGTCGCGCTCGCGATGCTGGTCGTCTTCGCCCTGGCCATCTGGAAAAAGGTTCCGGCGGCCATTGGCAAGGCGCTCGACGCCAAGATCGCCCTGATCCGCGACCAGTTGGCCGAGGCCGAACTGCTCCGCCAGGAGTCCGAGGCGCTCAAGGCCGAATATCAGACCAAGGCCGAGGCGGCCGACCAGGAGGCGGCGGCCATCATCGAACGAGCCCGTCTCGAAGCCGAGAATATCGTCAACAAGGCCGAACAGGACGCGAAGGCGCTGGTTGAGCGCCGCAAGGCGATGGCCCAGGCGAAGATCGCCGCCGAGGAACGTGCGGTGATTGAGGAGCTGCGCGCGACTGCGGCCAAGGCTGCTACCGACGCCGCTGCCAGACTGATCGCTGAGCGCAATGATGCAAAGACGGACAAGACGCTGGTCGATCAGGCGATTGCGTCGTTGACGAAATAGAAGAGCCCCGGCCGAAGCCGGGGCTGTTTTCATTCACTGCTGATGCTGGCCGCCGGGCGCGCTGACGCCTTCGAATGCCTCATGCGCGGGTTCACCACGGGTTTCGCGGGCGAGATCGCCCAGGCTGACGATGCCGATGAGCCGTTCCTCGGCATCAAGCACCGGCAGGCGGCGTACCTGCTCGTCGCTCATGCGCTGCGCCACCACTTCAATTTCTTCATCTTCGCGCGCGCAGATGATGCCGTCGCTCATCAGTTCGCTGACTGGCGTGTCCGGCCCGCGGCCTTCGGCGACGCCACGCACCGCGATGTCGCGGTCGGTGATCATGCCGATCACCCTGTCGCCTTCGCATACCGGAATGGAGCCGGCGTCGGCCCGCAGCATGAAGCTGGCCGCCTCACGGGCGGACTGGTCGGCGCTGATCGTCTCGATCTCGGTGGTCATCACTTCACTGACTTTCATGACTGCCCTCCATTCCTGGTTCACGCGCAAAACGAACCGGCGGCGGCTGCCGTTCCGCCTTAGGGCACATTCTCGGTCAGGAGGTCGTATGTGGCGACCAGTTCATCATTCTGGTTGAAGACTTCGACTGCCCAGCGGACAACTCCGGTCTCCTCGCTCTTCAGCGATTTGGCCCGGACGGTAAGCTCCACCCGCATCGAATCCCCCGGATAGAGGGGCGTCAGGAATCGGAGATTCTCCAAGCCGGTATTGGCCAGTACCGGGCCCGGGTCCGGATCGACGAACAGGCCGGCAGCAAAGCTCAGGATCAGATAGCCATGGGCGACACGGCCTTCGAAAATCGGGGATGCCTTGGCCGCTTCATCATCCATATGGGCATAGAAAGTGTCACCGGTGAAATGAGCGAAATGCTCGATATCTTCGAGCGTCACGGTGCGGCTCTCGGTCTTGAGGGTATCGCCGATCTCAAGCTCGCTCATCCGCCGCCGGAAGGGGTGGACTTTAACCTCATGCTTGGGCCCGCCGGGGATGTATTGCTCGCTGATGGCGGCGATCATCGCCGGGGTCGACTGGATCGCGGTCCGCTGCATGTAATGCTTGACGCCGCGCACTCCTCCCATCTCCTCGCTGCCACCTGCCCGGCCCGGGCCGCCATGGACGAGCACCGGCAGCGGCGAGCCATGGCCGGTGCTTTCGGCCGCATTGTCGCGGTTTATGACGAGCATCCGGCCGTGATAGGCGGCTGCGCCCTGGATAAACTCTCGAGCGGCATCGGGCGAATGGGTGAAGAGCGACAGCACGAGGCTGCCCATGCCGCGATTGGCCAGCGCGACGGCGTCGGCCATGTCCTTGTACGGCATGACCGTCGAGACCGGCCCGAACGCTTCGACGTCATGAACCGCGAAGTTCGACCAGGGATCATCGCTTCGCAACAGGATCGGCTCCATGAATGCGCCGCCGGCAACGCCCGGACTTGCTTCGGGATTGCCGGCAACGATCCGGGCGCCGCCCGCGGTAAGCTTGGCGATTTGGGTTCGGACATCGTCTCGCTGTCCGGTCGAAACCAGCGCGCCCATCCGGCTATCCTTGTCGCGCGGATCGCCGACCCGGGTCGCGGACAGACGTTCGCGGATCGCCGTCTCGACCGCATCGAGGTGCTCGGCAGGGGCCATGGCGCGGCGGATGGCGGTGCATTTCTGCCCGGCCTTGACCGTCATCTCGTTGACCACCTCTTTTACGAACAAGTCGAACTCTGGTGTGCCGGGGGCCGCATCGGGGCCCAATAGAGAGGCGTTGAGGCTGTCCTGCTCGGCGACAAACTTGACGCTTTCGCGCTGCACCACGGGATGCGAACGAAGCTTGAGCGCGGTGGAGGCCGACCCAGTGAAGCTGACGACATCCTGGCCGCTCAGATGGTCGAACAGGTCGCCAACCCCGCCCACAATCAGCTGCACCGCGCCGTTGGGCAGCAGTCCGCTGTCAATCATCACGCGGAAGGCTGCCTCGCAAAGATAGGCGGTTGAACTGGCCGGTTTGACGATCGCAGGCATTCCGGCGAGCAGGGTCGGCGCGAGCTTCTCCAGCATGCCCCACACGGGAAAGTTGAAGGCGTTGATGTGGACTGCCGCGCCCTGCAGCGGAGTATAGATATGCTGGCCGATGAAGCTGCCGCTCTTTGACAGGGGCTCGACCGCCCCGTCGAGCAGGACATGGGCGTCGGGAAGTTCGCGGCGAGCCTTCGACGAAAAGCTGAACAAGGTGCCTGCGCCGCCTTCGATATCGATCCAACCATCTTTGCGGGTTGCACCGGTCTGATAGCTGAGGTCGTACAGCTCCTCCTTGCGGGCCATGATGGCCAGGCCGAGCCCTTTGATGATCCGCGCCCGTTCATGGAAGGTCAGCTTGCGCAGGGCCGGGCCGCCAACCTCTCGCGCGTGACGCAGCATTCCGCCAAAATCGAGCCCGCCCGAGCCGGTGACGGCGACTGGCGAGCCATCGATCGCGCTGGAAATTTCGGCGAGGTCGCCTTCGCCCGGGGCCCATCCGTCGAAGGCATAATTAAGCAGCTTGAGAGTCTTCATTGCCCTTCCTTAGAAGAAGTCGCACGGTTGCGGCACCCGTCATCAATCGGAGTCCATGATGATCGATCCGGTAAGGCCAATCCTGCTTGGCGACATTGAAGAGGCACGCGGGAATGTAGCGGGTACGGTGCTGCGCACGCCGCTCGTCAAGCTGGAGCTGGGACGAGCGCCGGAAATCTACCTCAAGCTGGAGAATCTCCAGCCGACCAACGCCTACAAAATCCGCGGCGCTACCAATGCGGTCGCCAAGCTGACGGATGAGGAGCGGGCACGCGGCGTCTGGACGATCAGCGCCGGCAACGCCGGACAGGGCGTCGCCTATGCCGCCCGCTCCGCCGGCATTGCCTGCTCGGTGGTGGCGATCGAGACCGCGCCGCAAACCAAGCTCGAGAGGATGCGGGCGCTGGGCGCGACGATCATCCCCGTGTCCTATGAGCAAGCCTGGAAAGCAGCCGAAGCGCATGCGTTCGACGGCCTCGACGGGACCTTCATCCACCCGTTCGACAACCACCATTTCATTGCCGGCCACGGAACCATGGGGCTGGAGATCGTCGAGGCGCTTCCGAATGTGGGCACGGTGATTGCGGCAATCGGCGGCGGCGGGCTGATCACGGGGGTCGGAAGTGCCATCAAGGCGCTTCGCCCCGATGCGAAGGTCATCGGCGCCGAGCCGGAGACCGCAGCGCCCTATGCCTATTCGCTCGAGCAGGGCGCGCCGAGCAAATATCCGGACTGGCAGGCATCATTCGTCGATGGGGCGGGCGGCCAAAGCGTCACGGAGCGGATGTGGCAACGCATGCAGCCGATCGTCGATGGAACGGTTACGGTTTCGCTCGATCAAACCCGGGCTGCCATGCGCGTCATCGCCGAGAAAACTCGAACCATCGCCGAGGGAGCCGGAGGCCTTGCACTGGCGGCTGCGCTTACCGGCCAGACGGGCGACGCGCCGATCGTCTGCATTGTTTCCGGCGGCAATATCGATCTGGCAAAGTTCGCCGAGCTCGTCAGCTGATCATCGCCCTGGGGACGCCGCCTGCGCCTGCAGATCGGCCAGCCACGCCGGTTCCGGCTGTTCGAGATCATAATATTCGAAGATCAGGTGGATGCGATCGGTCGCCCCGCGATTTTCGACGGCATGGACGCCCATATTGTTGACCTCCACCGCCTCGCCCTCGCCCAAATGATAGCCGGCGCCATCGACATAGAAGGTGACCTGGTCGTTGGTAGTCAGCGGAACATGGATCTTGTGCGGCCATTTCGCCGCCGGGTTCTGGTCCCGATGCGGGTGGATCACGCCGCCCGGCGCCATCCGCGCCAGCATCACGCGCGGGAATGCGCCGCAGGCATAGCCATAAGCTGCCGTAGCCTCGGCAAGCACCGGCTCCAGCAAGCTTTTCCATTCGCTCCATAGGGGCGTCTCATAGGAGCCGCGCCAATCGATAAAGTTGGAGACAAAGCGAAAAATTATGTGACGGGTCGCATCGAGGGCGCCGAACCGGTTGGGCTTGGAGGCATTTTCCGCATCCCAAACCGCTTCCGGCAGCGCAAGGACGGCTTCGCGCAACGCGGCGACGTCGACGGTGCCGAGCCGCCTGATCGACCTGGTCTTGCGCGGATTCGGTTCCATCGGATGCATGTTAGAACTGGTAGCCGAATAGCTCCAAATCGCGAGCGTAAAGGCGCGCCACGCCGTCGATCAGCTGCTGGTCATAATAGTCGCGATAGTCCCGCCTTTCGGTCGCGTTGATCCGTTCGAGCGGGCGGCTGGGGATGCCGATCTTCCCGGCAATTTCGTCATAGCTTTCCTGCATCCGCTCGACCCTGCCGACATAGTCAGTGAGCGGCTGACCGTCGTCGCCGGTCACGAACTGATATTGCGGCTGGAACAGCAAATGATCCTGGGGCGGCGCTTCGAACAGATAATGGCGCATGACGCTTTTCGGATCGCGCTCAAACAGATCCTGGCCGCGGGTCCTGAAGGCGCAATAGGAAATGAAACGGTCGAATGGATTCCGAACGAAGGCGAACTTGAAGAATGACTGCCATTCCTCCGGCCTCAGATAAGGCTGCACCTGCCGCAGGCTGAGGTGGCCGTGCTGCAACTGAGCAAGCTCAGGTATCGGGAACCGCTTCTGCACGAACAGGCCAACCTGCTCCAGGTCCCGCGGACCCATATGCTCGCGCAGCGCCTGGCGGACCGAGTGGGTACCGGTCTTCGGAATGGCGACGAAAATGAATTTGTGCAGCGCGGATATGATCATCGGCCAATGAATTTCGCGGGGCGCTTTTCCAGGAAGGCGGCGACGCCTTCGCGATAGTCCTGGGTGAAGCCGAGACGGCGCATCTCGTCGCGCTGAAGGTCAAGCTCCTCATCCAGCGAGCGACTCCAGCTGGTACGGATGATCTGCTTGATGGCGGCAAGGCCCAGCGGCGGCAGAGACGCGAGTTTCGCCGCAACCGCATCCACCTCCGCATCCAGTTGGTCGTCGTCAACCGCCTTCCAGATGAGGCCCCACTCCGCAGCCCGCTCCGCTGGAAGCGGTTCGCCGGTCAGCGCCAGCCCAAGCGCTCGCGCCTGGCCGACCAATCGCGGGAGATGCCAACTGCCGCCGCTGTCGGGAATGAGGCCCAATGCAGAAAAGCTCTGGATGAATTTGGCTGATTTGCCCGCGATCACCAGATCGCAGGCGAGCGCGATATTGGCGCCGGCACCGGCCGCCACACCGTTAACCCGGGCGATGACGGGCTGCGGCAGGGAAGCGAGGGTGCGGATCAGGGGATTCCAGCTCTCTTCGACGGTTTCGCCCAGGTCGACCGCCTCGCCTGGTGCCACGGCACGGTCATTCAAATCCTGGCCGGCGCAAAAGCCGCGGCCGGCACCGGTCAAGATGACGACCCTTGCTTCGCCGAGATCGGCGAGTGCGTCGCGCAGCTCGGCGTGCATGGCCCGCGTGAAGCTGTTCAGCCGGTCGGGGCGATTGAGCGTGATCCGGGCGATGCCGTTCGCGATTGAAACCTCAATATTCATGGGGCTGGCCTCAGCTGAGCCGGAGCGGGGGGAGCAACGGCGTTCCACAATACGAGGGCGTCGATGACAAATCCGAGCCCCTGCTGGTTGTCCAGCTTATACTGTTGGGCATTGAGTGAGGTCAGTTCACGCCGCATCGATTCGACTAGCGCATGGTAGGACGGCAAGCCCTCATCGGACGTTCCGAATTGGGCCCAGGCCGCGTGCCAGCCGGTAATGAACCGGTCGAGCCTCCTTGCCAGCATGCCCGACCGCGCTTCCGTCGGAGCACGGTCGAGCACATAGTCGACATGCTGCCTCATTTCCCACGGAGACATGACCTTGGGCCGATTGATTTGTTCATAGGCAAGCGGCGGGCGATCGCTGCTGCTGGCGCTACCTTCCCATAATAAGATCTGGGCGGTGGCCTTCGTTTCCGCGGCTTCAACCAGGTCCCAAAGCCTTTGGCCGCCGACGGTATCGAGCACGAGGTGAATTCGCCGCTCATTTCCCTTGTTCTGCACCTTGTGGAGCGAGAATGAGTCGAACAGCCAGCACTCGCCTGCCTTCATGTGAACGGTCTCGTCGTTGCAGGTGAAGAGAACTCCTGGATTGGTGATCACCGGAATGTGCAGGCGGCGATGCGTTCGCCAGTGATAGTGAACGTCGATGTGAATCGGTACATCAGCACCAGCGGCGAGACCCATCAGCCGGCTGCGGCCCCATACGCAGCCCAGCTCTGCCATCAGGTCCATGATGTATGGGCAGCTCTTTAGAGCCTCGGTTGGGGCCATCGGGCCATCGAACCCGTCGCTAGGCTCCCCGCCGGGCGAGACCAGCGGCACCGCTTCATTCCCGG
The DNA here is from genome assembly GCA_045811425.1 of Sphingomicrobium sp. Lineage (GTDB taxonomy): Bacteria > Pseudomonadota > Alphaproteobacteria > Sphingomonadales > Sphingomonadaceae > Sphingomicrobium. Next base: position 14,437 of record JBJMUA010000032.1, read on the forward strand.
CGAACCCTGTCGGATGCGGCAGCCAGGCGGATTGGGGCAGTGCATTGACCTCTGCGGCCAGCCTGTCGGCATCAAAGCGGATCGGGAGCTGCAGCAATGATTTGCTGAGACGCATCAACTATCTTCCTGCCTGGGGACGAGCGAATGGTCTCCCGCCAGGCCGTATTAGGTGCTCGGCAATCTCTCTGCAATTCCAGCCACGGTGACCGAAATTGCAGGGACTAAGCCCGGTTTTCCTGGTTAACGTGATTTTTACCACAAGCGCCTAGCAGTGCAGCAAGAACTCAATCCAAGGCTGCATGTGACCGAAATTCAGCGCATCATTCCAAGGCTTGCCGCATTGGCCCTGCTGGGCGTGGTGCCGCTGAGCCATGCGCAAGCGGCACAAACCACGATCCAGGCCAGCGCCAACGTGGTCAAATCGCTGACCCTTACCAAGAAACAGGATCTCGACTTCGGCACGATCACGCTTTCGGGCACGCCGGGAACCTACACCGTGTCGCTCAGCATGGCGGGCGTGCTGACCTGCCCGAGCGGCGCGACGTGCGCGGGTACGCCCACACCGGGGATCATGAATGTGCAAGGCTCAAACCAGCAGGCCGTGCGGATCACCGTGGCGTCGGCTAACCTGGTGAACGCCACTGACGGAAGCAGCATCCCGTTCACGCCTGTCGCGCCGGCCACGATAACGCTGACCAATTCCGGAGCTCCCGGCAAGGATTTCAACATCGGCGGATCGATCGCCATTCCTTCGACCGCGGACGGCTCATACAGCGGCAACGTTCAGGTAACTGTCGACTATCAGTAGCTTCGGTTTGAAGAGGGCGGCCGGAATCGCTACATCGGGCCCATGTACACCACCGAGCTTTCCAAGAACGTCAAGCCGATCGAGACGGCCGATGACCCCGAGCTGGTCGCGGCGTTCGAGGCGCGCGTTGCCGCTGACGAGTTTATCGAGCCCAAGGACTGGATGCCGGACGCCTATCGCAAGACCTTGGTCCGGCAGATTTCGCAGCACGCTCACAGTGAAATCGTGGGCATGCTGCCAGAAGGAAATTGGATCACGCGCGCGCCGTCGCTGCGCCGGAAGGCGATCCTCCTGGCCAAGGTGCAGGATGAAGGCGGGCACGGCCTTTACCTCTATTGCGCTGCGGAGACGCTCGGCACCAGCCGCGAGGAAATGGTCGAGGCCCTGCACTCCGGCAAAGCCAAATATTCGACCATCTTCAACTATCCGACGCTGACCTGGGCCGACATTGGCGCAATCGGCTGGCTGGTCGATGGCGCGGCGATCATGAACCAGGTGCCGCTGCAGCGTACGAGTTATGGCCCCTACGCCCGGGCCATGGTCCGCGTGTGCAAGGAGGAAAGCTTCCACCAGCGCCAGGGCTATGAAATCATGATCGCCCTGGCCAATGGCACCGCCGAACAGAAGCGAATGGCGCAGGACGCGCTCAACCGCTGGTGGTGGCCCAGCCTGATGATGTTCGGGCCTCCCGACGACAATTCGCCCAATACCGAACGCTCGATGCGCTGGCGGATCAAGCGCGAAACCAACGACGAGCTTCGCCAGAAATTCGTCGACATCACCGTGCCGCAAGCCGATTTCCTGGGCCTCAAGGTGCCGGACGCGGATCTCAAATGGAACGAGGCCAAGGGCGGCCATGATTTCGGCGAGGTCGACTGGGAGGAATTTTACGCGGTCGTGCGCGGGGAAGGCCCGGTTGCCAAGGAACGGATGAAGGCACGGCGCGAAGCCTGGGACAATGGCGCCTGGGTGCGCGACGCCGCGGCGGCCTATGAGGCCAAGCGGAAACAGCGCGAAGCAGCTTGACCTATTCCCGTCTTCCCCGCGAAAGCGGGGATCCCGCTTGTTATTGTCCTCGTTGCAAATCAAAGGGAGCGGGGCCCCCGCTTTCGCGGGGGTGACGAAGAAGGTTGATCGTGATGACCGACTGGCCGCTATGGGAGGTGTTCGTTCGTGCCAAGGGTGGTCTTAGCCATCGCCACGTTGGCAGCGTTCATGCTCCTGACGCGGAGCTCGCGCTCCGCCACGCGCGCGACACCTATACGCGGCGGCTCGAAGGAGTGAGCCTGTGGGTGGTCCGCTCCACTGACATCATTGCGTCGGATCCCGACCAAGCCGGCGAGCTGTTCGAGCCGGCGGAGGACAAGATCTACCGCCACCCGACATTCTACGACATTCCCGACGTGGTGAAGCACATCTGATGCCGGCTCGTACCAAGATCGACAGTGATTTCGTTAAGCGCGCACAAAAGACTCCCGTCGCGGGCGATCAAGATGCGGGCCTGATCGATTATTGCCAACGCCTGGGTGACGATGCGCTGATCCTGGGCCAGCGGCTCGGCGAATGGTCCGGCCATGCGCCTGCGCTGGAAGTAGACCTGAGCCTCGCCAACCTGGCCCTCGACCTGATTGGGCAAGGAACGAACTTCCTCGGGCTGGCCGGTGACGCCGACAGGCTCGCTTTCCACCGCGATGTACTGGATTGGAAGAATTGCCTGCTGGTCGAACAGCCCAATGGCGATTTCGCTCAAACCATTGCCCGGCAAATGCTTTTTTCGACGTGGCAGCACATGCTCTACCAGCGGCTAGCCAATTCGAAGGACGAGCGGATCGCGGCGATTGCCGCCAAGGGCGTCAAGGAAGTCGCATATCACCGGGAACTGGCCGCGGACTGGGTCGTCCGGCTTGGCGACGGGACGGAGGAGAGCGCGCGCAGGATGGCCGAGGGGCTTGAATGGTGCTGGCGCTTCATTCCCGAATTGTTCGAGGTCGATGAGCTGCTCGAGAGGCTAATCAGCAGCGGCGTCGCCGCCGATCCCCGCCAGTTCGAAGTGGAATATCGCGCGGCGATCGCGGCGGTGCTGGCCGAGGCGAAGCTGGAAGCGCCCGCCGACCAAATGCCGATCCTGGGCGGACGGCGCGGGCATCATAGCGAGCACCTCGGCCATTTGCTGGCCGTGATGCAGTTCCTGCCGCGCACCTATCCTGACGCCCAATGGTAAGCTGATGGCCGAGCATTTCTACAAGCTCCGGGTCGCGGAAATCCTGCCCGAGACCGACGAGGCCAATTCGATCAGGTTCGAGGTGCCGGACGAATTGGCGCCGGCATTCCGGTTCAAGGCGGGCCAGCATCTGTCGGTGCGTACCGAGATCGGCGGCGAGGAAGTGCGGCGCAACTACTCGCTCTGCGTGGCGCCCGATGACGGGCAGCTCAAGGTTACGGTCAAGCGGATCGCCGGCGGAGTCTTTTCGAACTGGGTCGGCGACAAGCTCAAGGCCGGCGACGAGATGGACGTGATGGCGCCGCACGGCTCGTTCACCGTCGATTTCGAGGCAGGGAAAAAGCGGCGCTATGTCGCCTTTGCCGGGGGCTCGGGAATCACGCCGGTCATGTCGCTGATCAAGACGGCGCTCAAGACCGAGCCCGACAGCCGCTTCACGCTATTCTATGGCAACCGCGATTCCAACTCGGTCATCTTCCTGGAGGATCTGGCGGACCTCAAGGACCGCTATCTTGGCCGTTTCGAGCTCTACCATTTCCTCAGCGACGAGGAGGGCGACGTCGACTTGTTCAATGGAATGCTCGACCGGGAGCATATCGATGCTTCCATCGAGCATCTGGTCGGAGAGCCCGCCAGTGTCGACGCCTGGTTTATCTGCGGCCCCGGGCCGATGATGGACGCGGCCGAGGCAGCGCTGGTCGACCTGGGTGTCGGCAAGGATCGCATCCACATCGAGCGTTTTCTCGCCGGGCGGCCATCGGCGGCGCTGGCAGCGCAGATCGCCCAGTTGCAGGAGAAAGCGGCAGGACTGACGATCGGCGTCACCCTCGACGGCCGGACGCGCAAGGTCGAATTCACCGAGGCCAACATCCTCGACAGCGTGCGCGAGGCGGGACTCCCCGCGCCATTCGCCTGCAAGGCCGGCGTGTGTGCGACCTGCCGGGCCAAAGTGACCAGGGGCAAGGTCGAGATGGCCGCCCGCTACGGCCTTACCGACGAAGAAATCGCGGCCGGCTATGTGCTCACCTGCCAGTCGGTCCCGGTCGGGGAAGGAGTTGCGGTGGACTATGACGCGTGACTGTTGGCCGCCTTTCGGTTAGTTGCGCGCCATGCTGGACGAGCCGACCATGACGGGCACGAACGGGGGCGCCCAATTCTTCGATGCGCTTGGCGACGTGCAGAGCGACGCGCTGCTTGCGCTGATTGCCCTGGCCAATGCCGATCCGAGGCCTGACAAGATCGACGTCGGCGTCGGCGTCTATCGCGACGGTGCCGGCAACACGCCGATCCTGCGCGCCGTGAAAGCAGCCGAGAAGCTGTTGTGGGAGAGCCAGCAGAGCAAGAGCTACATCGGCGGCTTTGGGGACAAGCGCTACACGGAGTTGCTGCGGCCGATCGTGCTTGGACGCCATGCCGATGACGACCGCATTGCCGGACTTCACACGCCCGGCGGCTGCGGCGCGCTGAGTCTTGGCTTCAAGCTGATCGCGACTGCTCATCCAGGGTCCAAGGTGCTGGTCGGGACACCGACCTGGCCCAACCATATTCCCGTGATCGAGGCGGCCGGGCTCAGTATTGCGGAATATGGATATTATGATCGCCTGCAGTCGCGCATTCGTTTCGAAGAGATGCTGGCAGCCTTTGAGCAGGCAGGAACGGGCGACGTCGTCCTGCTTCACGGATGTTGCCATAATCCAACGGGCGCGGACCTCAATGAGGGTCAATGGCGCGAAATCGTGGATGTTGTCGCCCGTCGCGGACTGATCCCGCTGGTCGACATTGCCTACCAGGGCCTTGGCCGCGGCTTTGCCGAAGATGCGGCCGGGCTGCACCTGCTGCTCGACGCTTGCGATGAAGTCGTGGTTGCCCAAAGCTGCGACAAGAACTTCGGCGTTTATCGCGACCGGGTCGGTTCACTATTGCTCAAGACCCGAAGCGCGGACCAGACCAAGCGGGCAATGAACCATGCCGTCCAGATTGCGCGCGAAATGTGGTCGATGCCGCCCGATCATGGCGCCGCGACAGTGCGCATCGTGCTCGATACGCCGGAGCTGCGTGCGGACTGGGATGCCGAGGTCGGCGAAATGCGCGACCGCATCAATCGCATCCGCGGGGCAATCGCCGGTGCGGATCCGCGGCTGGCCTATATCGGGAGCCAATTTGGCATGTTCTCGATGCTGCCGGTGTCACAGCAACAGGTGCGCCAGCTGCGCGAAGACCATGGCATCTACATGGCCGATAGCGGCCGCTTCAACGTCATCGGAATGGCGGACCATGCCGTCGACCGCTTCATCGAGGCGGTGGTCGGGGCGATGAATGGCTGAGGCCATGACCGCCGATCTGGAGATTGATTTTAGGGCAAAGGCCGGCGTCGACTGGTCCGAAGTGGCGCGGTTGGTGCTCACCAGCCGGGCGATGGACGAGCTCGAAGAGACCAGGCTGGTTCCCGAAAAGAAGGTCCTCTACCAATTCTCGGCCCGTGGCCATGACATGGCGCAGGTCATCCTGGGATTGCACCTAACGGACGGAGATGCGGCTTGCGGCTACTACCGCTCGCGGCCGATGCTGCTCGCGCTGGGCGTGCCGTTGGCCGATGCGCTCGGGTCGGGCATGGGGCGAGAGGGTGGATATTCCGACGGCCGCGACATTGGCGTGGTGTTCAACTACCCCAATCCCGGCGGCGCTCACGCCTTGCCGATGTGCGGCGGCGTTGGCGCCCAATATACGCCGGCAGCGGGCTGGGCGCAGGCGATCGCCTACAAGGCCAAGGTGCTGGGCGACAGGGAAGAGGGTGCGATCGCGGTGGTGCTGGGCGGGGACGCGAGCTGCGCGACCGGCGGATTTTGGTCAGCGCTAACAATTGCCACAACGCAATCATTGCCATTGTTATTCTACATCGAGGACAATGGCTACGGCATCTCGGTGCCGTCCGATTACCAAACGCCCGGGCGCGACATTGCCGCAAACCTCGCCAGCTTCAAGAATCTGACAATCTGGAACGGCGATGGAACCGATCCGATAGAGGCAGCGCGCCTGATCGAAGCGGCGATCCGCCATGTTCGCGGGCGCAAGGGGCCGGCGATGATCCGCCTGACCGTCCCGCGGCTCGAAGGCCACAGCTTCCAGGACACCCAGACTTATAAGTCAGAAGCGGAAGTGAAGGCCGAATGGTCCCGCGATCCGCTGCCAAAGCTCAAGGAATTTGCTTCCGATCTCGACTGGGACCTGATCGAAGCTTCGGCCGCGCAGGAGGTCGAAGCGGCGCGGGCCGAAGCCGAGGCGCGCGGGGTATCTACACCGGACCGGGTCACCGACCACGTCTTCTTTCAAGGGGCGGCGAGCCAGGTCGGCGGCGGTGCCGGCCTTAGCCTCGACGGAACGACCGAAGAGCCGCAGCCCGAGGGCCAGCGGATCAACATGGTCACGGCTATCCGCCGCGTGCTCGACCAGGAATTGCAGGCCAATCCCAAGGTGCTGCTATTCGGCGAGGATGTCGGGCCCAAGGGCGGCGTTCATGCCGTGACGCTCGGCCTGCAGGACAAATTTGGCATCGAGCGGGTGTTCGATACCTCGCTCAATGAAGAGGGAATTGTCGGCCGCGCCGTCGGAATGGCGCTCGCCGGCCTGATGCCCGTGCCCGAAATCCAGTTTCGCAAATATGCCGAGCCCGCGACGGAGCAGATCAACGATTGCGGGACGATGCGCTGGCGCACGGCGAACCGTTTCTCGGCGCCAATGGTGCTGCGCATCCCCGGCGGTTTCTTCAAGTGCGGCGATCCGTGGCACAGCCAGACCAACGAAGTGCAGTTCGTCCACAATCCCGGCTGGAAGGTGGCGGTGCCGAGCAACGCCGAGGACGCAGTGGGATTGCTGCGTTCGAGCCTGCGCGGCCACGATCCGGTGATCTTCTTCGAGCATCGCGCCATGCTGGACGACGCATGGGCGCGGCGCCCCTGGCCAGGCGACAGGTTCGTGCTGCCGTTCGGCAAAGCCAGGAAGACCAGGCAAGGCGACCGGATTTCGATCGTCACCTGGGGCGCGATGGTGCCCCGCTGCGAGGCCGCCGCGGACGGTATTGGCGCGGACATCATTGATTTAAGGACCTTGATGCCGTGGGACCGCGACATGGTCCTGGACAGCGTCCGCCGGACGCGCCGCTGCCTGATCGTGCATGAGGATCTGCGTACCGGAGGATTCGGCGCGGAGATAGCGGCGGTCGTGGCCGACGAGGCCTTCCTCGACCTCGACGCGCCGGTCGCGCGCGTCACCATGCCCGATGTGCCGAGCCCGCATCATCCGAAGCTGATGGAGTGGGCGCTGCCGTCCGTCGAGCGCATCCGCGCAGAAATCGACCGGCTGGTGGGGTTCTAAAGATGATCGAGGTCCGCGTTCCCGACGAACAGGAGGGCACCAAGGCGGTTGTCCGCGCCTGGTTGAAGAAGCTCGGCGAGGCCGTGGCGGAGAACGATCCGCTGGTCGAGCTCGAGACGGACAAGGTGACGCAGGAAGTGCCGGCCCCGGCTGCGGGGTTCTTGGCGGAAATCCTGCTCGACACCGATGCGGAAGCGGTGCCGGGGGCTTTGTTGGCACGGATTGACACCAGTACCCCGGCGGAGGCCGGGGCCCAGGAGGTGAAGCCTGCATTCGACGAGCGAGTTGAAGCGCCTGCCGGCGCTCCTGGACCCGGTCCTGCGCCGGGGAACACGGACGTCGAAACCCGCCTTTCCCCTTCCGTCCGCCGCGCGCTTCTCCAGCACGACATCGACCCCAGTCGAATTCAAGGAACCGGCCGCGACGGCCGCATCACCCGCGA
>JBJMUA010000033.1:0-7664 GCA_045811425.1 Sphingomicrobium sp.
CGCCATAATTCGTATCGACGTCCACCCAGTTTGCGTTCGTGGGCCCACCATCGATGTACAGCGTGTCTACTCCAACTCGGAAGTCCAGGATCGTTCCCGAGGACATGGTGAAAGTGTCCGGCGTATCATCTTCGGTCGTAGAACTGCCGATAAGCGTTCCGCCCACCAGGACGTTAGTATTACGAGACCCAAACAACTGGTCGCTCCCCAACCCGCCGATCATCGTGCTGGTGCCCGTGGAGCTGCCCATTTGAATTGCATCGTCACCGCCACCGCCGTCTACGACGCGTGCCACGGTTCCGCCGTTGAAAGTGATATAATCGTTGTGATCGGTGCCGATGATCTTTTCGAAGTTCTTGATTGTATTTTCAGCGACCGCCCCGGGAAAGGGGCCGAAGATGTAGGTCCACCAACTGCCGTGGAAAGGGCTCTCTGCCCACACTCGCGATGTCCCCGGGCTATTCAGGTTCACAGAAAGGGTTACCCCGGACGTCAGAGCACTCAGGTCGAACGTGTCATAGCCCGCCGCACCGTCGTAGGTCGTTTGCTTCAGCGCATCCACACTGGCGACTTGCGCGAGGTCGTTACTCTTCGTGCCAGTCCATTTGGTAGACGGTGATCCCCCGGGTTTCGGCATCGTAAGCTCCTTAGCTTGACCGAGTCGAGAAGGCCGATGGTTATAAGAAAATTAACCTCGATTCAATAAACGAAAATTATAGCAACCGCCGGCAGCGAGGTGTTTGCCTGAAGCAAAATCTTGAGCCAACGGGAATGTCTCCCTTCCACCCCAAGGTGCCACCAGCGCTACCACGTGATCCCCGCCCATTGCAGGCATATGGCGGTAACGGTTACGATAACTGCGCGCCCGGCGCTTGATTGCATCATGTCGAGGAAAGGCCGCGTTTGTCTGAACCGACTCATGCCACCCTAAGTCGCAAGAGCCCGTTACCAGTCTGGGCTGCGATCGCTTGGCGAGTGGCATTTGCGGCCGGGCTCGTGGTCCTGGCAGTGCTTGTGCACTGGGCAGAACGTGATGGGCTTCGCGATAACGCTGACGGCCATGTCAGCTTCATCGACGTTTTCTATTTCACAATGATCAGCATTACGACGACGGGTTACGGGGACATCGTTCCTGTCAGTCAAAAGGCGCGCCTGTTCGACGCGGTGGTCGTCACGCCAATTCGGCTGTTCGTTGTGCTCATATTCGTCGGTACAGCGTACAGCTTCGTATTCCGCCGCACGTGGGACAAATGGCTGATGGCTTATATCCAACGAAACCTCCACGATCACATTGTGCTCTGCGGTTATGGGAGAAGCGGCGCACAGGCCGTGGAAGACCTGATCGCCAGAGGGACGAAGCCCAGCGACATTGTCGTGATCGACCGCGATCCGGCCGCGGTGGAACAGGCCCGGTTGATTGGCTGTGCGATCATGATCGGTGACGCCACCAGGGACCAGATCCTGGAAGATGCAAAAATTGGTCGTGCGAAGGTCGTGATCGTGTCGGCTGGGCGAGACGATACATCAATCCTCATGACTCTCACCGCGCGGCGCCTTGCACCCGGCGTTCCGATAAGCGTCGCGGTCCGCAATCACGACAATGAAATCCCCGCGCGCCAGGCTGGCGCAACTACCGTCATCAACCCGGCCGGGTTTGCCGGCCTGCTGCTGGCGAACACTGCTTATGGCCCAAAGGTTGTCGAGTATTTGAGCGACCTCGTATCGAGCCAGGGCAGGGTCAAGCTGGCGCAGCGCGAGGTCAGGCCAGACGAATATGGAAAGCCCATGTCATCCATTTCCGGGGGACTGGGCGTACGGATTTATCGCGATGGCAGGCCGTATGGCTTCTGGGAGACGGAGACCAAATCGCTGGCCGCCGGGGACATCCTTGTCGAAATCCTGCCTACCGTCACCTAGGGCAGGACCGGCGACCAAGCCAATGGCACCGAGCGAAGGGGCCTCTAACAACGACGCGGCGTCCGCGGCCGCCCTAACCTCCGCCGGCTGGCAGATCGCTGTTGAAGATGTCCGCCGCGGCTTTCCACTCGCTGCCGATCTTCCGCCAGACGACCACATATTTGCCCGTGTCGGTCTGCGCGCTGCCGTTGGGTGCAACCGCTAGTCTGTACGTCCCACGATCGAGTGCCATGTCACCCGACGATGACACAATGATCTGGTCCGGAACGAAGGTCAGGTCGAAGCCGGGCGTCTGCATCATCGATGCCCAAGTTTGCTGGATCGAAGTACGTCCTTTGCCGATCGGCGCATTGGGTGGCATGACCGCGCCGTCCTCGGTGTAGAGTGCCGCAATCCCTGCAGCATCCTTCGCTTTCACGAGCTGAAGCCAGTGATCGACTTGCGCGCGGATCGCCTGTTCATCCGCGCCAAGGTCGACTGCGGCGGCGGCATTCCCTTCGGCGACGTTGTTTCCGGGCTTCTCGCCTGCCTGGCATGCGGGCAGCAGCAGCGCTGCCACACAAAGTAGCAATAGAGATCTCGTCATAGGCCCCTCCTTTTGCTGTTCCCCCCCGTAGCACCGCCAGCGCGCTTCGCGCCAGTTGGCCGATGTCTGCTTTCCACCCATCACGCGTTCATTAAGTCGCGCAGCACGCGTATCGGAAGCGGTCCTGCAAGAAAAAGGCAGATCCCAGCTTTCGCTGGGATGACGGTTGGAGGGTTGCGCTAACGTCCGCTTTCCACCCATTTGGGCCGCTAGAGCGGGCGGCTTTGCGTGCTATGCTGGGCTCAACGCAGGGAGGTTGAATGGCTAGTCCGCATGATCGAGCATGGTCCGAGGGCCATAAGGCTGGGAAGCATAATCAGCCCATAAGCGCATGCCCCTATGGAAGCGGCATGATGCAACAATCCTGGCACGCCGGATGGCGTGCGGGGCAAGCGGCCAAAGATGCGAAGGGTGGCTAGCGTGGGTCCGCATCACGCGTAATCAGGACGTGCGTTCCTCAGGTGAGATGCGGTTGTCGCTGGTGACGAGCTCAAGGCGCACCACTCGCCCGTCCTTGCGGAAAAACTGGATGCGGTCGCCGGTGGCCGTAATTTCGAACAGGTCGCCGCCCAGGTAAGTCAGCGCGAAGGGCGGCCGGCCGTCGCGCTGATGAATGAGCTTGCCGTTTTCCAGGCGAATGGAGCGAGGTCCGAAGCGGCCGGTGAAATCCGCCCAATCAGGCGTTTCCCTTGCCGGATCGAGGACCCAGGTCCGTTTGTTCACGGGATCGAGCACAATGGTCAGGTGCCGGATCGTGGGAAAGCCGACGTTGATCACGGTATCCACGAACACAACCTTGGGATCTTGCAGGGTATAGGGCCCGATCTCGAGCGGACCGGCCAGATCGCCCCCAAGCACCTCTTGCTCGCCGAGCATCGAAACGGCCTTCCCGACATTCCTGGCGGGCGCCTTCAGAGGGACGGATTTCACGAGGGCGGCAGCGAGCAGGAGACTGCTGTCATTGCCGGTGTCGAGCACGGCTTCGTGCATTTTCCCGGCAATGCGGATTTCCGCCGCCGGGATATTTTGTATGTAGGCATGCCCCGGCCCCGGTGGGACGAAGCCGCTGTCCCTTGGAATGATCCTCAGGCGGTTGAGACCAGCTTCGACGACGACGTATCGGTCGCCGAAAATATATGGACTGAATATCCCCACCTCGTCGCCCGAGCGATAGTCGAGCAGTCGAACGATCTTGCTGTCGAGCGACACGCCGCTGAGGCGCGGGTCTGGCGTCGCCGCCGTCGGCACCTCCTGGGATTTGCCGCTCGCGTCATCGACAAGGTTGAAATGTCCGACGATCTTCAGCCCGGCGCGCTTGGCCAGCGCGGCGTCGAGGATGTTCTCGTCGCTCCCGGTATCGAAGATAACCGGCATTGGCGCGCTATCGCCGATGGTCAGCATCGCGAGCGGCCGGCTCGTCGATATGTACAGCGGTACGATCTCGCTCGGTTTCGGCCCGGCGAACGCCGGCATTGCATTCGCCGCGGCGACGACTGACAGGCAAAACCGCAGTCGAAGAACCGTCATAGCGCCCTCAGTGATTTGCCTCGATGCAAGATACTGGACTGGATAACAGCCAGGCGGCAGCTTTCCGTCATCGGGTTATTGCCCGGCGAGCGCGCCCCCCTTGGCCGGCAACGATGAGTCCCAGCCGTAGACGTCCTTGTTGTAGGCGATCTTGCCGGCATCGGGCAGCGCCGTCAGATAAGTGACGTAGATCGGCACGCCCTGCGGGAAGGGAACGGTCAGCTCCGCTGCCGTATCTTCCGGCCTCGCCGGGCGCCCCATCATCCAGCTTCCGAAATCGGCCGCTCGCTCCAGGCGGATGCAGCCGTTGCTGAGCGTACGCTTCGCTTCCTTGAAATATTCCTTGTGCGGCGTGTCGTGGAGATAGATGCCGAGCCCGTTTTCGAACGGAAACTTCATTTTGCCCATGGAATTCGCGCCCGTCGGCTTCTGGCGAAGCAAGGCGTGAGCGGTGCCGGCGGCAACCGCCTTCCAGTCGACCGTGGCCGGATCGACGATAACCGGGTTGCTCGACCAGCTATCGACCACCTCATATTTGTTGCCCTTGAGCGCGCCTGGCCCAAGCTTTGCCGCGGCCGGCGCGATGTTGAGGCGGACGAGGTGATCCGGCACGTGCCAATAGGGGTTGTAAATGGCGTAATACATGACGCCCGCGAGCATCGGAGTGCGCAGGCTGTCGCCGCTCTTTGGGTCGACCTCGTTCTTGCCGACCACGACTTTCATCGAATCCACCGGAACGCCATTGTCATACATCCACAGCCGGGCGGACGCGATGTCGATCAGCACGAACTTGCTCGACGGCGGCTTGAATCGTGCGCGCGACAGGTTGAGGGCAAGACGCGCCGACTGGCCGCCATCGGGAAGCTTGGCCTCCTCGACCGCCGCCTGGCGGAGCTGCGCATAAACCGGATTGAGGTTCCACACCGTATTCATGTGCCCGGCGAGGGACGGAGCGCGGGCGGCGGTAGCAAGGATCGATTCCCCGCTTGGGGCCTTGGGGCGCACCCAATTGTCACCATAGGTCATGCCCGGGACCGGCGCGTAGAGCGACTGGACATAATCGATCAGCGACTGCGACATCAGGTGCTCGGCGCTGGTCGCGGCGGCGGCATTGCCCGCCTGGGCGGTCGCGATCGCCGCCTCGATCTGGGTCGCGAGCGATGGCCCCCGGGTAAATCCGTCGATCGGCGCATCGCGCAGCAATTGGATCAGCGCGGCCTGGGCCTCGCGATTCGACATCCACAGGGGCGCGTCCTTTCGCGCCGAATAGAAGCGGTCGACCGGCGTGTAATTGCGCACGACCACAGGGGCGGCCACCGGCGCGGGCTCCGGTCGCTTCTTGGCGTAGACCGGCGTCGAACCGATCACGGCGGCGAGAAGGGCAAGCTTGTAGGTCCCTGAAATCACGACAATTCCCCGAAGTTGATCCATGGCGAATATAACGCACTTACTGAACCTGTGCTGCATCATCCTCACCTACCCGTCAACAAAAGTGACGAGTGTGACCTCGATGCCATTCTTCGCGCGGTCAGGTCGCTTCCCGTTGCGGGAGCGATGCCAACGCAGACGATCGGTGTCGGTGAATGCCTGGCCCCGCCAGGCTGTAAAATGATGGACATCCCGGGCGGCGGGTGGTGGAGCTGAGGGGAATCGAACCCCTGACCTCTGCAGTGCGATTGCAGCGCTCTCCCATCTGAGCTACAGCCCCGCGCCCTACGGTGAGGCGGCTCATTAGCGGTGGTTTTCGCGACTGGCAACGCCCTTCCCTCCCCCTTTTTCGCCTCGGCGCTCCGCCCCTTCGCTTCGGCTCCGGCCCCGGAACGGCGCACCCCAACCTTCGTTGCATCGGACAGGGTTAACCTGCGGGCGGGCTAATGCGATTAAGGAGGAATTTCCATGGCTTATGATCGTTTCGAAAGCAGGCGAGGCTGGCGCGAACCGAGGTCCCGCACCAGCCGCGATTATGGCGAGACGCGTGGTTTCGACCGTGACGACGATGACCGCGGCGATCGCGGTTTCTTCGAGCGCGCCGGCGACGAGGTCGCCAGCTGGTTCGGCGATGAGGAAGCCGAACGACGACGCCGGGAAGACGATCGCATGCGCGGCGAGGAAGACAGCTGGCGCCGGCCCGGATCTTTCACAAGCGAGGACGAATCCGGCCGCTATGACCGCCAGGCGCGTTTCCGCGACGAAGGCTATCGCCGGCCTTATACGGGGCGCTTCACGGGGCGCCGCTCCCAAGGCAGGGACGACGACCGGTTCGACCGCGGCCCCGGGTCGGAACGCAGCTGGTCCGAACGGTGGGAACGGACCCCGCCGCGCGAATTCACCGGCATGACCGCGACCACCGGTTCACTTCACGATCCGCATTATAGCGAGTGGCGTCGCCGGCAAATCGATGCCCTCGATCGCGACTATGACGAATATCGCAAGGAGAACCAAAGCCGGTTCGAGAATGAATTCTCCAGCTGGCGCACCACGCGGCAGGGCAAGCGCAAGCTGCTGGATCAGGTCCGCGAGCATATGGAGGTGGTCGGATCCGATGACGAACAGGTCGGCACGGTCGATTGCGTGCGCGGCGACCATATCGTCCTCACCAAGGGCGACAGCCCGGACGATCGGCACCATATGCTGAGTTGCGCCCAGGTCGACCGGGTGGAGGGCGACAAGGTCATTCTCGACCAGCCGGCGGCTGAGGCAAAGCGGCAGTTCCTTGGCGAAAGCCGCGAAGGCGGCTTCTTCCGCGACGAGCGCGACGACGAGCGCGGGCCGCATATGCTCAATCGTTCCTTCTCCGGAACCTACGAGCGTTAAGCGATCCCCTGACGCTCCAGCGAAGGCCCGGGCGCATGCGTCCGGGCCTTTCGTTTGCGGCTTCCCCTCCCTGCAAGGGTGGGGTTAGGGGTGGGTAGCGAGCAATGCGAGCCAATGGGCTCGACCCACCCCCGGCACCTCCCTTGCAGGGAGGGGCGTTGAGGAGATTAGCGATGGCCAAGGCCTGGCACCTGATGCAGCGACCCAAGGGCGTGCCCGTTCCGCAAGATTTCGCGCTTAAGGAATTTGACCTGCCGGAGATGGCCGACGGCATGGTTCGCGTGGCCAACCGCTGGCTGTCGGTCGATCCCTACATGCGCGGCCGCATGAACGATGTGAAAAGCTATGTGCCTCCGTTCGCGCTGGATGCGCCGATGGAGGGGGGCGCGGTCGGCGAGGTGGTCGAAAGTCGCGATCCCGGCTTCGCGCCCGGCGACATGGTGCTTCACATGGGCGGGTGGCGCGACGAGGCAGTTGCGCCCGCCTCATCGCTCAACAAGCTGCCGGCAATCCCGGGAGTTCAGCCGGAAGCCTTCCTGGGCAACCTCGGCCTCACTGGCGGCACGGCTTATTTCGGCCTGCTCGAAGCGGCCTCGGCGAAGGAAGGCGATATCATATTCGTCTCCGCGGCGGCGGGCGCGGTCGGTTCGGCGGTGGTGCAGATCGCCAAGGCCAAGGGCATGACGGTGATCGGCTCGGCCGGCGGCGCCGACAAATGCGAATTCGTCCGGTCGCTGGGGGCCGACGCGGCGGTCGACTACAAGGCGGGCCCGGTGCTGAAACAGCTGTCCGAGGCTGCCCCCAAGGGCATCGACGTCTA
>JBJMUA010000034.1:0-35215 GCA_045811425.1 Sphingomicrobium sp.
AACCGGACGCTGAGGATCATGAACGAGATCCCCGGCATCGCCGCCGCGCTCATCGTGGTGCTGGTCATCGTGCGGCCTTTCTAGGCAGCACGACAACACAAGCCTGCGGCCTTTCTAGGCGGCTTGCTGAGACCGGCGTTCGTCCGTTTTAGCACCGGCCGCGATTGACTCAGGGGTGAGCCAGACTTAACGCCCCTGCAAACGGCCCACCGGCCGGTATCTCCGTTCGCCGGTGTTCGCCACTTCCGATTTGCGCGGCGTCCTGCCGCGCCGCGAACCAAATTCCCATCGTACCATAAGCGAATTTACACATGCATTTGAAAGACTTGAAAAAGAACACGCCGGCCGAGCTGGTGACCATGGCTGAAGAGCTGGGGGTCGAGGGCGCATCGACGTTGCGCAAGCAGGACCTGATGTTCTCGATCCTCAAGGTCCGGGCCGAAAGCGGCGCCGAGATCAACGGCATGGGCACCATCGAAGTGCTCAACGACGGTTTCGGCTTCCTGCGCAGCCCCGAGGCCAATTATCTCGCCGGGCCCGACGACATCTATGTCGCGCCCAATGTCGTCCGCCGCTTCGGCCTTCGCACCGGCGACACGATCGAAGGCGAGATCCGCGGCCCCAAGGACGGCGAACGCTATTTCGCGCTGACCAAGGTCACGCAGATTAATTTCGACGATCCGGAGGCGGTTCGGCATCGCGTCAACTTCGACAATCTCACCCCGCTTTATCCCGACTCGAAGCTGACCCTCGACAGCACCGACCCAACGCAGAAGGACAAGTCGGCGCGCGTGATCGACATTGTCGCTCCCCAAGGCAAGGGTCAGCGCGCGCTGATCGTCGCCCCGCCGCGGACCGGCAAGACCGTGCTGCTGCAGAACATCGCCAAGGCGATCACCGACAACCATCCGGAGGTGTTCCTGCTGGTGCTGCTGGTCGACGAGCGGCCCGAGGAAGTCACCGACATGCAGCGCAGCGTGAAGGGTGAGGTGATCAGCTCGACCTTCGACGAGCCCGCGTCGCGCCACGTCCAGGTGGCGGAAATGGTGATCGAGAAAGCCAAGCGCCTGGTCGAGCACAAGAAGGATGTCGTTATCCTGCTGGATTCGATTACCCGGCTTGGTCGCGCCTACAACACGGTCGTGCCAAGCTCCGGCAAGGTGCTGACCGGCGGCGTCGACGCCAATGCGCTGCAACGGCCAAAACGCTTCTTCGGCGCGGCGCGCAACATCGAGGAAGGCGGTTCGCTGTCGATCATCGCCACCGCGCTGATCGATACCGGATCCAAGATGGACGAAGTCATCTTCGAAGAGTTCAAAGGCACCGGCAACAGCGAAATCGTGCTCGACCGCAAAGTCAGCGACAAGCGCATCTTCCCCTCGCTCGACGTCGGCAAGTCCGGCACCCGCAAGGAAGAATTGCTGGTCGACCAGGGCAAGCTTTCCAAGATGTGGGTACTGCGCCGCATTCTGATGCAAATGGGCACCGTGGATGCGATGCAGTTCCTGCTCGACAAGATGAAGGACGCCAAGTCGAACGAGGATTTCTTCGCCTCGATGAACCAGTAGTCCTGAGCCGGCGTTAGGCGGCCATGATAAGCGGGTTCAGTTTCTCCAGCATCTTTACGACTACCGGCATGGCCAAGCTCGGCCAGATCATCGTCGGCGACCTCACCATGGCCGGCGACAATGTCGTCATCATGGGCTCGCTCGCTTCCGGCCTGCCCGAGCGGGACCGCAAGCGTGTGTTGATGCTCGGCGTCGCCATGGCCCTGGGCTTCCTCATCACCTTCGCTGTCCTTGCCACGCAGCTGCTGAAGATCACCGGACTGGTATTCGCCGGCGACCTGCTGCTGCTGTGGGTCGCCTACAACATGGTGCAGGAGTTGCGTCCGAGTGAGCGCATCATTCATGACGATCCGGGCACGGCAACAATCGAGGGCCCGCCGGCGACCAAGACCTTCCTTCGGGCGGCGATCCAGATTGCCATAGCCGACCTCAGCATGAGCCTCGACAATGTATTGCTGGTGGCCTCGATTGCGCGCGACAATCCCGCGCTGCTGTTCGTCGGCCTGACCTTCTCGGTGTTGTTTATGGGGTTTGCCGCTAATTATGTGGCGAAGCTGATCCAGCGCTACCACTGGATCAATTACATCGGCCTGGCCGTGATCCTCTATGTCGGGATCAACATGATCTACGAAGGGTGGGTCGGGGGCGAGCATGTGCTTGGCCTGCGCAATGTGTTTGGATTGCCATAACAGGGACTTGGGATGAGCTTTGCTTCCGCCGAAATGGTCCAGCAGGAACCTGGAGTCATATTGATCGAGCCGCTTTTGATGGTTCTGGCAGCGATGGCGGCGGGATTTGGCGGCTTTGCAGACATGTGGGGCGCGATCGCCAAGGACTTCGCCAACATCACCGAGCCGGGTGCGTTCGCGGCCTTCATGCAGGTGCTGATGATCGATCTCGTGCTTGCCGGCGACAATGCCATCGTCGTCGGTGCGCTGGCCGCGGGCCTAACGCCTGACCAGCGGCGCAAGGTCATCGTCATCGGCGTGATGGCGGCCCTGGTCCTGCGGATCCTGTTTGCGCTGATCGTTACCCAGCTTTTGCAGGTCATCGGCCTGATCCTCGTCGGCGGCTTGCTGCTGCTATGGGTTGCCTGGCGGATGTGGCGCGACCTGCGCCAGCCCCAGGAATGCTCGCCGGGCTCGGAAGAGATCGTCGGTGACGAGCGGTCAGGACTTCGGCCGGCGAAAAGCTTTGCCGGCGCAGTCTGGGCGGTGGCCATCGCCGACGTCAGCATGAGCCTCGACAATGTGCTGGCCGTGGCAGGCGCCGCGCGCGACCATCCCGGCATCCTGATCGTGGGGTTGGTCTTCGCCGTCGCCCTGATGGGGCTCGCCGCCAATTTCATCGCGCGGTACATCGAGCGCTACCGCTGGATTGCCTATCTGGGCCTCGTCGTGATCGTCTATGTCGCGTTCAAGATGATCTATGACGGCTGGATCCATCCCGAGGTGGGCGTGGGCAGGCTGTTCGCCTGAGCGGTTGCGGTTTGCCCGGGCCGGTTGCATGCCGGCTGCAATGACAAGAGCCGACACCATCGTCGCTCTCTCGAGCGGCCGCCCGCCCGCCGCGATCGCGATTGTGAGGACCAGCGGGCCGTCGGCGCTTGCGGCGGCCGAGGCCTTGGCGGGGCCGTTGCCGGCGGCGCGTGCCTTCTCCTTACGGCGGCTATTGGACCCAAGCGATGGAAGCCTGATCGACCAGGCATTGGTCGTGCGATTCGATGCGCCGAATAGCTCGACGGGCGAGAATATCGTGGAATATCAGTGCCATGGTGGAAGGGCGACGGTAGACGCCTTGATCGAGACCCTGTTGAGACAGCCGGGACTAAGGCTCGCGGAGCCTGGCGAATTCACGCGGCGCGCGCTTGCCAATGGGCGCATCGACCTGACCGAGGCAGAAGGCCTGGCCGAGCTGCTCATGGCGGAAACCGAGCTTCAGCGTCGCTCGGCGATGGCGCGCGCGGGCGGCGCATTGCGAAAAGCGCTCGAGGCCTGGCGCGACCGCCTGCTCGAATTGTCGGCGCAGGCGGAGGTCGCGATCGACTATGCCGATGAAGATGAGGGAACCTCGGCTCCCGATCTGGCGCCAGCTATTCAGCAGCTGGCTTCCGAAATGCGGCACTTGCTCAATGCACCTCGGGTCGAACCCCTTCGCGATGGCATCCGGGTGGTCGTCGCTGGCCCGACGAATGCCGGAAAATCCAGCCTGGTCAACGCGTTAGCTCAAGGCGAGAAGGCTATTGTCACCCATTTCCCCGGCACTACTCGCGACGTCATCGAGGTTCCGATTGCGATCGAGGGCATTCCATTTGTTTTGGTCGACACGGCTGGATTGCGAGAATCCGACGATGTGGTTGAATCGATCGGTATTGGCAGGGCCCGCAACGAAGCGGAACGCGCCGACTTGTTGCTGTGGCTCGGCGGCAGTGACGCGCCCATCCATCGCAATCTGATCACAATCGCGCCGAAAGCGGATCTGGGGTCGCCAGGCGCGGGTATGCGCGTCTCTTCGCTGACCGGCGAAGGGCTGGAGGCGCTGACCCGTGCTCTCTTAGCGAAGGCAAGCGAGCTTATACCCAGGGGAGACGAGCTCGCTCTCGACCGACGTCAGCATGAATTGCTCGAAGAGGCCCAGGCAGCCTTGGCCCGCGGCGCCGGCTTGAACGATTCGGTGCTGGTCGCCGAGGAATTGCGCATTGCCCGCCTGGCGATCGACCGGATCTCCGGTAGGGCGGGCGTCGAGGAGTTGCTCGACACCCTGTTCGGCCGCTTTTGCCTGGGCAAGTAGATTTCTTGTTCCACGTGGAACATCCGCACCGTTCGGCCGCGGACCCGAACGTCATTCATTGAAGCGATGACGTTGCCCTTGTATGGGCGGCGCCATGTTCGACGTGCTGGTCATCGGTGGAGGTCATGCCGGGTGCGAGGCGGCGTGTGCCGCGGCGCGCCGCGGCGCGCGCGTTGCGCTGCTGACATTCCGCGCCGACGATCTCGGCCAGATGAGCTGCAATCCTTCGATCGGCGGAGTGGGCAAAGGCCATCTGGTGCGCGAGATCGACGCGATGGGCGGAATCATGGCTCGCGCCGCGGATCGCGCGGCTATTCACCGGCGCATGCTGAATGCTAGCAAGGGCAGCGCCGTGCGGGGTCCGCGCGTACAGGCCGACCGCGCACTCTATCGCCACGCCATCGGCGAAATGGTCGGCAAAGCCGGCGTGACCTTGGTCGAGGGAGAATGCGCCGCGCTTCTGGTGACGGATGGCAGGCTAGCCGGGGTAACGATGGGGGATGGCGCGAACCTCGCCAGCCGCACCGTGATCCTTACGACCGGCACTTTTCTTGGTGCCACGATGTTTCGCGGCGAGGAGCGCTGGAGCGGCGGCCGGGCTGGTGGCAGGTCCGCTGGCGCGCTGGCGTCCCAGGTTCGCGAACTTGGCTTGGCAGGCGGACGACTCAAAACCGGCACGCCGCCAAGGCTCGACGGCCGGACAATCGACTGGTCGCGAACCTTGCCGCAACCGAGCGATACGGACCCGTGGACCATGGCGCTGCTGACGGTGAATCCGTCTCCGCGTCCCCAGCTCGCCTGCGCAATCACCCGCACCAACTCGCGAAGTCATGACGTCATTCGCGCAGGCCTTGATCGGTCGCCTCTATTTGCCGGGGCCATCGAAGGCCGGGGCCCGCGTTATTGCCCCTCAATCGAGGACAAGGTCCATCGTTTCGGCGACCGCGACGGCCATCAGATTTTCCTTGAGCCGGAAGGGCTCATCACACCCCTGGTTTATCCGAATGGGATTTCGACGTCATTGCCGACAGACGTGCAGATCCAGTTGGTGCAAAGCATCGAAGGATTGGAGCGGGCCAAGCTTGTCCAGCCGGGTTATGCGGTCGAATATGAATATGCGGACCCGCGCCGTCTCGAGCCCACCTTGCAGCACCGCGAGCTGAGCGGCCTGTTCTTCGCCGGTCAGATCAACGGCACTACCGGCTATGAGGAAGCAGCCGCGCAGGGTCTGGTGGCCGGTCTGAATGCCGCAGCCGTCGCGCTCGACTTGGCTGAGGCGCGCTTCGACCGCAGTACGTCATACATCGGGGTCATGGTGGATGATCTGACGCTTCAGGGCGTCAGCGAACCCTATCGCATGTTGACCGCGAGATCCGAATATCGCCTCTTTTTGCGCGCTGACAATGCGATTTCGCGGCTTGGCCCAATGGCACTCGAGATCGATGCGCTGGACAGGGAACAGTCCATCCGTGTGCGTGCGCATCTGGATGCGAAGGCCGAAGCAGTCACCTTGCTGGGCGAGACGGTGACGGGCACGGCGCTCGGGGTCGGCGATACTACGCGCAAGCCGCTGGCTGAGTGGGCCCGGCGCGATGATCTGCTCCCAACCGTTCGCGGCCGCCTGCCGGCCGGGCCGGCGGTCGAGGAGGCGATCGACGACGCGGTCTATGCGCCTTATCTGACGCGCCTGCATGGCGAACTCGCGGTGCGCGAGCGCGACCGGAAACTGGCTATTCCGCTCCGCTTCAATTTTGGTCAGGTGCCGGGATTATCGAGCGAAATGCGCGAACGGCTGGTGGAGGCCGGACCAGCCGACCTTGACCAGGCATCGCGGATTCCTGGGATTACGCCTGCCGCCCTCTCGGCGTTGCATTTCGCCCTTGCCCGCGCTGCGGCATGATTGAAAACAGCGAATTCGCGGATGCGAATGCTCGGCTCGCGGCCCTTCGGGATATCCTGGGCGTGGATGTTCCACGTGAAACATTCGAAAGGCTTGAACGGTTCGCGGCCCTGTTGATCGATGAAAACCAGCGCCAGAATCTGATTGCGGCCAGCAGCGTGCCTGAGCTCTGGAAGCGGCACATTCTGGACGGTGCACAATTGAGCCGCCTGGCCGATAAGACGGCGAATTGGCTCGACATCGGCTCCGGGCCGGGCCTTCCGGGTGTCGTCATCGCCATCTTGGGCGGCCGGCCGATGACATTGAACGAACCCCGCCGCCTTCGCGCCGACTTTCTCCGCCGAATTGTCGTCGACCTTGATCTGCCGGATGTCATAATCGCCGAATCCAAGGTCGAGCGGCTTAAGGGCCGATATGACGTCATCACGGCGCGAGCGGTGGCCCGCCTGGACCGATTGTTCGAAATGGCGTGTCATCTGGCCCACAGCGAGACGAAATGGGTGCTTCCCAAGGGCGAAGCGGCGCAATCGGAACTGGATGAAGTGCTCAAGGCGTGGCAGGGTAGGTTTCGCCTGGTTCCGAGCCAGACGCATGCCGCAGCGGCGATCGTCATCGCTGATCATGTAGAGCGGAGGGGGAAGCGATGATTCGCGTAGCTGTCGCCAATCAAAAAGGCGGGGTCGGCAAGACCACGACCGCGATCAATCTGGCGACGGCACTGGCGGCGATCGGCTGGCGGGTGCTGCTGGTCGATCTCGATCCCCAGGGCAATGCTTCAACCGGCCTGGGCGTCAGTCGTGCAGCGCGTGAGCGTTCCACCTATGATGTGCTGCTGGGGGAGGCGAGTATCGCCGAGGCCGCTGTGCCAACCAAAGTGCCGCGGCTCGACCTGCTTCCGGCTACCGTCGATCTATCGGGCGCCGAGGTGGAAATGGTGGCCATGGACGATCGTACGCACAGGCTGGCGCAGGCTTTTGACGAGGTACCCGCAGGGCGGTGGGACATTTGCCTGCTCGATTGCCCGCCCTCTCTCGGGCTGCTGACGGTGAATGCGCTTGTCGCCTCACGCCAGCTGCTGGTGCCCCTGCAATGCGAATTCTTTGCCCTGGAAGGCCTCAGCCAGCTCTTGCAGACGGTCGAGCGGATCCGCCTGGCCTATAATCCACAGCTGTCGATCCTCGGCGTCGCGCTGACCATGTTCGATCGGCGCAACAACCTGTCGCAACAGGTCGCGGAGGACGTCCGGGCATGTCTCGGGACCTCGGTATTCGAAACCGTGGTGCCTCGGAACGTGCGCTTGTCTGAAGCACCAAGCCATGGACTGCCGGCGCTGATCTATGATCTGAAATGTGCCGGGTCCGAAGCCTATGTGCGGCTCGCTCGGGAAATCATGGCGCGCCTGCCACAGCCCGCAGCGGAGGCGGCATGAAGAAAGCGACGGGGTTGGGACGCGGATTGAGTGCGCTGATCGGCGAAGCGCCGTCACCGTCCCACGCTCCATCGGCAACCGGCGGCGTCCGCTCGATCGAAGTGGCGCGGATCCGGCCGAATCCGGCGCAGCCGCGCCAGATATTCGACGAAGATGCGATGTCGGAGCTGGCCGCTTCGATCGCGGAGCGCGGGGTCCTTCAACCGATCCTGGTTCGTGCGGTCGAAGACGGCTTTGAGCTGGTCGCTGGCGAGCGACGTTGGCGGGCTGCACAACGGGCTCAACTCCATGAAATTCCAGCGATAATTCGCGAATTCGACGAGGAATCGCGCGCCGAGATCGCGTTGATCGAAAATATCCAGCGCGAGAATTTGAACGCGATCGAAGAGGCCGAGGCCTATCGCCGCCTGATCGACGGTTATGGCCACAGCCAGGAGGTGGTGAGCAAGCTGGTCGGCAAGTCGCGCAGCCACGTCACCAACCTGCTGCGGCTCCTGGAATTGCCGGAACCGGTGCGGTTTATGCTGTTGCGAGGCGATATCAGCATGGGCCATGCAAGGGCGATCGCAACGGCGCCGGATCCGGAGGAACTGGCCAGGCAAATTGTCGACGGTGACCTGTCAGTTCGGCAGGCAGAGCATCTTGCGAGGAAAGTAAGACCCGGGCCTGCCTCGGATATCGGCAGAGCTTCGGAGCGCACTGCCCGGCGAGCGGTCGATGCCGACCTCGAAGCCTTGGAGCGCCAGCTGGGGGATTTGCTCGGCCTGCGTGTCAGGGTGACTCACGGCAAGAGCGGCGGCTCGGTCGCGCTGCACTACAGCACGCTCGACCAGCTCGACCTGATCTGCCAACGACTCAGCGGCGAACCCATCTAGCCAACGCAAGGATCCAGGCCGAGTTGGCTGCCGGGTGTGGGAGCTAGCGGCCGCGACCTGCCGCGCGCGCCAATGTCACGAGGGTTTCGCCGAGCGCCGCCTCGTCAGCCAACGGCCGAAGCATGATCTGCCGCTCCAGGCCGGAAACGCGCGAGGCAGCTTCGGCCAATCTATCTGCCGTCCAGACTGACAGCAACCGCTGAATCAAAGGTTTATCTTTCCAAAACAAAGCCTTGCCCATCGACGTCATGACGCCATCGACGCTTTCGCCGCGTTCGATCCGGGCGCGCAACGGAGCGAGCATCAGCAATCTCCGCTGCAGCGCCCGCAATATGGGAATTGCTTCGGAACCTCCTTGGGGCAAGCGAGCCAGCTCATCGAGCAATTCGGCCATGCGCCCGGCAAGCGCCAGGTCGCCAAGCCGCATCAGATCGGTCTCGGCCGAATCCGCGCCCAGCAGGTCGACCGTTTCCGGGTCGAGATCTTGTTGATTGGCCGGACTTGCGCCGAGATAGAGCGCAAATTTCTCCAATTCCTGGGCGGCGATCGCCTGGTTGCCGGCGGTTGAGGCGGCAACCCTTTGCGCCACGTCAGGCGAAACGCGAAGTCCTGCCTCTCGGCCGAGATCGACAATCAGCCGTTCAAGGTCGCGGCCCTCCGGGACATATGAAACATGCGCCAGTGCCGCGGGATGCGCTTCCGCCAGCTTCAGCAGCGCGGACGTCTTTCGAAGGCTTCCGGCCACGGCGATAACCGGGCTTTCACAAGCAGGGGCATCAAGCAGTGCTGTCACGCCCTCCGCAATTTCATCACCGGCGGGTTCGATCCAGATCGAGCGCCGGCCGCCGAACAGCGATATGGCTCCGGCTTCATCCGCGAGGCTGGCTGGATCATTTTTGACCGCCTGCCCCGGCATTGAAAACTTCTCTGCGCCAAGGCCTTTCAGCGACCGCTCCGCCAACGCGCGCGATCCCGCTTCGTCAGGCCCGTGAAACAGGTAGAGGCGGATGGAGGCGTCGGGTTGGTCGAGCGCTCGTCCCAAGCTGGCCTTGGCGGCCTTCATCGGCTCTTGGTGTTGCGCATGAAGAGGGCCAGGCGAGACACCATCTGGTCCGCGATGACGCCGGCCAGCCGCTCCTGGGCTGTCTGTTCGGCTGCAACGGTGGCATATTCGGAACTGACCACGTCGATACCCGCATCGGACCCTGCAGTAGCATCGAGCACGACTTCACCGGTCGTCAGGTCGACCAGGTGGTAGCGTGCTCTTAACGTCCGCCGCTCCCGCGTGACCGCGGCGTCGCCCCGAATGCCGAATGCAATCAGATCGTCGTCCAGTTCAACGTCGAGCCGATAAGCCGGCTCCGGAGCTTCGCCACCCAGCCGGTCGACCAGTGCATTGCGAACCAGCCAGCCGGCCCTATCGGGGATGGGGGCAACCCGGATTACGCCCAGGCCGCTCGCGACGGCGCCCGTCGAGCCACCAGCGTACATTGGCTGCAAACCGCAGGCCCCGAGCAACAACAGCAAGGCAAGGGCGAGCGTTCGAGTCATGCGACGATATTGACCAGCCGGTCGGGAACCACAATCACCTTGCGCGGGCCGCCGCCTGCCAGCTGGGACCGGATCCTGGGCAAGGCAAGCGCCAGCGCCTCAACCTCCTCGCGGCTGGTTCCACGCGGCGCGGTCATCGTTTCCCGGAGCTTGCCATTCACCTGCACGGCGATTGTCACTTCTTCATCGATCAGCATGGCCGGCTCGAATGACGGCCAGGCGGCGTCGGCAATCATTCCCGCCTCGCCCCGCGCGCCCCAGGCTTCTTCCGCCAAATGTGGCGCGGCCGGCGAAACCAGCAGCAGCAGGTTACGTATCGCCTCATCGCGGCTGGCAGACGCCGGCGCCTTCTCGATAGCGCTGGTCAATTCGTAGAGCGCGGCGACTGATTTGTTGAACTGCAAGCCTTCGATCGCATCGCCAACCGCTGCGATGGTGCGGTGGAGCTTGCGCAGCAAAGCCTTGTCCTCGCCCTCGCCGCCTGTGGGCGCCTGTACCAGCCGCCATACACGCTGGACAAAACGAGCCGCGCCCTCAATCCCCGCTTCCGACCATTCGAGATCGCGCTCGGGCGGCGAATCCGACAACATGAACCAGCGCACTGCGTCCGCGCCATAGCGGTCGAGGATCGGCTCGGGATCAACCGTGTTCTTCTTCGACTTGGACATTTTCTCAATCCGGCCGCGGCTTGCCGCCACGCCGGTCGCGCGCTCGATCAGTGCACCATTCTCGCCGATTTCAATCTCATCGGGGTTCAACCAGCGTCCGTCGGGAGAGAGAAAGGTCTCGTGGGTCACCATGCCCTGCGTAAACAGGCCCTTGAATGGCTCCTTGACCGACAGTTTGCCCATTCGCTCCAGGGCACGGGTCCAGAAGCGGGCGTAAAGCAGGTGGAGGATGGCATGCTCCACCCCGCCAATATATTGGCCGACCGGCATCCACCGCTCGGCCTCGCTGCGATCGAAGGGCTGGGTCTTCGGCTGGCTGGCAAAACGAATGAAGTACCAGCTCGAATCGACGAATGTGTCGAGCGTGTCCGTCTCGCGCCGCGCCGGGGCGCCGCACTGCGGGCAGTCGACCTTGCCCCAGGTCGGATGGCGGTCGAGCGGATTGCCGGGAACGTCGAAATTGACATCCTCGGGCAGTACCACAGGCAATTGGTCGTGCGGCACGCCAACCGGACCGCAGTTCTCGCAATGGATCACGGGTATCGGCGTGCCCCAGTAGCGCTGTCGTGAGACGCCCCAGTCGCGCAGTCGATATTGGGTCTTGCCTTGACCCCAGCCTGCCGTCTCGGCTCTGCGGATGACCTCTGCCTTTGCCTGCTTGGTGGCCATTCCATCCAGGAATCGCGAATTGACCGCCACGCCCGGATCCGTGTCCGCCTCAACAACGGGGGCGGAGGCCGCGCCCATGTCCGATGCAACCACGCGGAGGACCGGCAGGCGATATTTGCGCGCGAATTCGAAGTCGCGGAGGTCGTGACCCGGCACGCCGTAGAGCGCGCCTGTACCATATTCCATCAGCACGAAATTGGCGATCCACACAGGCAGGCGCCAATCCTCATCGAACGGGTGGATGACCTCCAGCCCAGTGTCGAAGCCCAGCTTCTCGGCCGTCTCGATTTCCGCCGCGCTGGTGCCACCGGCGCGCGCCCTGGCGATGAAATCGGCGACCTCGGGCCGATCGGCCGCGAGTGCCTCGGCAATCGGATGGCCCGGCGAAATGGCAATGAAGCTCGCGCCGAAAATCGTGTCGGGCCGCGTCGTGAAAACTTCGATGTCGCACACGCCGCCCGGGGCGGTCGAGGCGAGCCGGAAGCAGAATTGCAGGCCCTCGCTCTTGCCGATCCAATTCTCTTGCATCAGGCGGACCTTGTCGGGCCATTCGTCGAGCGTACCGAGGCCCTGGAGGAGATCCTCGGCGAAATCGGTGATCTTCAGGAACCACTGGCTGAGCTTCTTGCGCTCGACCGGCGCACCTGACCGCCAACCCTTGCCGTCAATCACCTGCTCATTGGCGAGCACTGTCATGTCGACCGGGTCCCAATTGACCTCGCTTTCCTTGCGCGTCACCAGGCCGGCTTCCATCAGGTCGAGGAACAGCGCCTGCTCATGGCCGTAATAGTCGGGCTCGCAAGTGGCGAGCTCGCGGCTCCAGTCCAGCGCAAAGCCGATTCCCTTGAGCTGGCGCCGCATGGTGGCGATATTTTCGCGGGTCCAGGCGCCGGGATGCACCTTCTTTTCCATGGCGGCATTTTCCGCCGGCATGCCGAACGCGTCCCAGCCCATGGGGTGGAGAACTTCATAGCCCTGCATCCGGCGAAAGCGCGCCAGCACATCGCCCATGGTGTAATTGCGGACATGGCCCATGTGGATGCGCCCCGAAGGATAGGGGAACATTTCGAGCACATAGGCCTTCGGCTTGGGTGAGTCCGAATCAGCGCGAAAGCTTTCGGCTTCCTCCCAGCGCTGCTGCCAGCGCCGGTCGGCAACCGCCGGATCGAAGCGGTCCTTCATTTGATCAAGCTCTTATCCGCCGACAGTGGTGCGGCGAAGATCGCGGGCCCGGGTGAGGATGATATCCTCGAGCTTCTGGACGGTCGCCGCGGCGACGGGCGCGTCGACCCATACGCCGTTTTGGTTGACCTGTCGGCTTGCCGCAACGCGCAGCGCGTCAGCGCGCAGCTCCTGGTCGATGATCGACACCGTCAGCTTGACCCGCTCGCCGGGAGTGTTGGGATTCACATACCAGTCCGTGACGATCACGCCGCCATTGGAATCGGCCGTGACCAGCGGGGCGAAGGACAGCGTATCGACCGCCGCGCGCCACAAATAGCTGTTGACCCCAATCTGGGTCATCCGCGAAGGCGCCAGCTCGGTCGGAATATCCCTGTTTCGCGAACAACCGGACGCGACAGTGGCCAGGGCAGCCAGAACTACGATGGGAAGGGTCAAGCGGGACATGGCTCTCTCTTGCGGAAGGACTTTCAACAGGCGTTATAGATGCTGCCCGCGTCTCGGCAAGCGAGAGAATCTTGATCCATCTGGGGACAGTTTTGTGGACTCTTCGCAACAGGCCGCATGTGAATCGATTCGAGTCATGGAAGAGTCAGCTTGGAAGGCCTATATCGACCACTCAACAGGAGTCTGTTTCGTCGTGTTCAACAGGGTGGCCATGACTAGTGGAAAGGCTGCGGTCTTGCTGGCCGCCGCTGCGCTCGTCATGACTCCGGCGATCGGACTGGCAGCCGCCGCCAAGCAGCGGCCTCCTGCCATCTCATTGAGTTTCGATAAGATTTCGACCTTCACGCCGGCAGGTGCGGATCCGCGACTTGCCGCCATTTTTGCCGGGCGCGCACCGGCGATCGCCGATTTCAAATTCACTCCCGCCGCTGCCCAGGGCCGCCCGTCGCAGGTCCGAGTCGCGGTGCGTGCGAGCGGCGTCCCGACCCCGGCCCGACCGGTCGAGGTCGCCGTGGCCTCCTCGGTCAACAATTTGACGCCGGCCCAATATGACCTCGGCCTGGCGGTCGGCTGGAAGCGCATTGCGGTCGCCGGCGACGTTGCGCGCACGAGCAGCCCCGATCCGGTCATCGGCAGCCGCGAGTCCGCCGTGGTGGGCGTGAGCTACAACCTCAAGAAATTCACTGGTCGGGTGGCGGTTGGCGGCGAGCGCAACGACAGCCGCGTGGCCCAGCTCGCACGTCCCGACAGCTATTCGCTCGACGTGGGCGGTTCTTATAATATCAGCCGCAACATCGCGCTGACCGGCGGCGTCCGCTACAAGATCGAGCGCGACCAGATCCCGGCGCTGGCCGAAGACCACCGCGACAGCAAGGCTGTGTACGTCGGCACTGCCTTCAAGTTTTAAGCCCAGGCCGGACGGCCTGCCTCATCGCAGCCAGCAATCAATCCCGGCATAGCCATGGAATATACCTGGATGGGCTGCGTCCAATTGAGCAAAACGCTCCGCATTCATGCCGCCCAGGGCGATCGCCGGGCATCCGGCCAGCCGTGCCAGATGTGCCGCAGGTTCTGGCCCGAGCGCCCGAGCGCCAGGATGGGATCGGGTAGCAAAAATTGGGGCCACGAACGTCAGCGCGGCACCCGCAGCCTCGGCCGCTCGCGCTTCCCGGTCATCATGCACGGCCATCGAACATGGCAGACCGCCCGGATCACCAACCGGATTGTGAACAAGCTGTGCGCCCAGTGAATCGGCCAGAGTTGCGTCCCGGGCGACCGCGAGCGTCAGGCCGCGCTCTCGGCAAATCTGTGCGACCAGATGGGCCAGGCGGGCGCGCTCATCCTCTGGCGCGGCATAATGGCGAAAGACAATGCCGGCATCGGCCGGAAGGGCGCCGATCGCTCGCCACAGCCGCTCACCGAAGCGCTCGTCGGTCATCAGCCATTCGCGGGGCCATAAGGACTGGTTCGCTGCCATCGGCCTTCCTATAGCGCGCTTCCATGAACGATGCCGCAAGCCGACTTGCCAGTGTGAGGGAGCAGATCGCCCGCGCCGCCAAGGCTGCCCGGCGCGACCCTAAGGACATTACGCTGATCGCGGTCACCAAGCAGCGAAGTGCTGCGGACATCGAACAGCTGATCGCGGCAGGTGTGACCGAATATGGCGAAAACCGCGTGCAGGAAGCCGCGGAGAAGTGGCCTGGGATTAGAGCTGCCCATCCCCAACTCAAGCTGCACATGATCGGCCGGCTTCAATCGAACAAGGCCGACGATGCCGTCGCCCTGTTCGACGTGATCCACTCGCTCGATCGGCCATCACTCCTGGAAGCGCTGGTAAAGGCCGGAGCCAAGGCCGACCGGTACCCGCATGTCTTCGTCCAAGTGAATATCGGCGATGAGGGGCAAAAGGGCGGCGTGGCGATGGGCCAGCTCGGTGAATTCCTGGAACGTGTCCGCGCATCGCCCTTGCCGCTGGCGGGCCTGATGGGAATGCCGCCACTTGAGCAGCAACCAGGACCCTATTTCGCACTCCTCGCCGAATTGGCGAGGCGTCATGGCGTCAAGGGCCTCAGCATGGGCATGTCGGGTGACTATCCGACCGCGGTCATGCTCGGCGCAACCGTCATCAGGGTGGGATCGGCGCTGTTCGCGGATTAGTCCAGGTGACCGCTGCGCTTCTTCTTGGTGGCGATATAGTCGGCATTATGCGGGTTGACCGGCATATGATGCGCGACCCGCTCGACCACTTCGATTCCCTCATGCTCGAGACCGGCAACCTTGTTCGGATTGTTGGTAAGCAACCGGACATTGCCGATGCCCAGCGCCCGCAGCATTGCCGCCGCCATGCCATAGTTGCGCTCATCGTCGGCAAAGCCGAGACGGCGATTGGCATCGACGGTATCGAGCCCGCGGTCCTGTAGGGCATAGGCGCGGAGTTTGTTGGCGAGGCCGATCCCGCGCCCCTCCTGCCGTAGGTAGAGCAACACGCCGCCACCGGCTTCGCCGAGAATCCGCAGCGCTTCCTTGAGCTGCGGCCCGCAGTCGCACTTCAGGCTGCCGAACACGTCGCCGGTCAGGCACTCGCTGTGAAGACGAACGAGAGGCGGCTGCCCGCCGAAAGCGCCGACGACCAACGCCACATGTTCCTCGCCGCTGGCCTGATCGCGGAACACCACCATCTGGCTCGGCGGAAGCTCGTCCAACGGGAGCTGGGCACGGGTAACAATGGTCGCCATCGGCGCAGCATTCACTTGCTCGATGGCCTCCGGATCCACCACGATATTGGTTTCACCTTCGATCAGCCAGAGCGCCGGGAGCAACCCGGCAAGACGGGTTAGTGTCAGCGCTGCGCTAGCGCAGGCAGGGCTTTCGACCGGGATGGCCTGCAACGGCCCGATTGGCGCACGGTCGAAGTCGCGCGCCGGATCGGCAAGTGCGCGCGCCGCATCCCGGTCGAGCCAGTCGCAATGCCGTACTTCGACCGGTTGCGTCTCCCCCGCAGCATCATGGACATTCCCCAGCCCCAAGGTCATCGCGCGTGGGCCGCTGAGCAGCATGGGCGCGCATTCTCCAGGGTCGAGCAGCTCGAGCATTGCCTGGGTGGCCGTCTCGACCGAGAGGATCGTCAAGCCACCGACCCGCACAAGCCGTCCGGCACGAAGGGCGGCGATCGCCCGTTCGAGATCCGGCCGTCCGGTCACACCTCAAGCTCAAGGATCAGCGGCACATGGTCCGAAGGCCTGTCCCAGCCGCGGCATGGTTCAAGGACGCGATGCGACCTGGCTTGCGCCGCCAAGGTCGGCGAGCACCACATGTGGTCAAGCCGCCGCCCACGATCGCTCATGGTCCAATCCTGCGCACGATAGCTCCACCAGGTGAAGCAGCGCTGGGGTGCGGGGATGAACTTGCGGCCGAGGTCGACCCAGTCATGCGCCGCCTGCAGCCGCGCCAGTGTCTCCACCTCGATCGGCGTATGGCTGACCACGTCCAGCAGGGCCTTGTGGCTCCATACGTCGCATTCCAGCGGCGCGATGTTGAAATCGCCAACGATCAAAGTCGGCTCAGCCAGTTTTTCGGACCAGCGCGTCATGCGCTCGATAAAGTCGAGTTTTTGGCCGAATTTCGGATTTTGCTCCCTGTCGGGAATGTCGCCGCCAGCGGGGATATAGACATTTTCCAGCCGGATCCCGCATTCCAGCCTCGCTCCAACATGGCGAGCCTCGCCATTATCCTGCCAGTCGTGGCGGCCGGAGTCATGCAAAGGCACGCGGCTCAGAATCGCGACGCCATGATGCATCTTCTGGCCATTGAGCTCGTGGTGGAGATAGCCGCGCGAATGGAAAAGGGAGGCAGGGAAGACATGATCCTGCGCCTTGGTTTCCTGCAGGCACAAGATGTCCGGCTGCTCCTCGTCAAGGAATCGCTCGACGATCGGCACGCGGGCGCGCACCGAATTGATGTTCCATGAGGCAATTTTAAGCGTGGTCACAGGTAGGCGGCTTAGCTGAACTGATCAGGAAAAGGAGGGCCTTTTAGCACCTGTGCCCCGCACAGGCGCGAAAAGGCCCTTGCTCCGGGGGCATGGAGCAAGGGCCGACCAAGCGTTGTCACGCAAGGTGATCGCCACATGACCCGGGTAACAGGGGGAAACCCCGGTTGGCGGCGATCTCTACCCGCTATACCCCCGTTAAGCTGTCGCCAACCTTAACCGTTTTCGATTGCTACGCTTTTTTGCGCCTTGGTTCGGCATAGGTGAAGGCACTGTCGGGCACGGCCACATTGTAGCGCTGGTTGCTCAGGCGGACGGTCGTTTTCTTGTTCTGGGCGTCGATTGCGGTCCAGCCTTCCAGCTTCAGCCCGCCCGGCGCCGAACCGTCACGAACGAAGGCCAGCACGAGGGTCCCGAACTCCGGCCGGCGCGCATCGCGGGCGCGAACGATGACCACGCTCTGATGTTCGCTCGGCATGAGTCTCGCAATGCGGGTAAGGTCCGGCTGGGGCGCCAGCAATACGGCCAGCGGCGACTTGGCGATCGGCCAACTCGATTTCTGGGCCACGTCATAATCGACGAAGGTCAGCCGCTTGCCGTCCGCCACCAGCAGCATGTTGACCCCTCCGCCATAGGCGAAGCGGATCTTTCCGGGCCGCTTGAGGCTGAGCGTGCCCGCCATTTGCCGGCCCTTGCCGTCGGTTTGGAGGAAATTGGCCGTCATCGACTGGGTCGCGGCCAGGCTGCTCTCGACCAGCTTCAGATCGCCCGTGGTTGCGGCCGGCGCCGGCACAACGGCAGTTGCGGCGATCACGACTGGGACCAGGGCGCGCGCGATGTTGCTGGCAAAATTCATTACAAAACTCCCGAAAATTTGCCGCCCGATATGGCGTTTGGGGTTTGAATGCGTCCTGAACCCGTGGGTTCCGATTTATTCAGCTAAATCGGATGCCCATCGGTGTCGATCAGCACTTCGCGCCGTCCCACATGGTCCGGTTGGCCCACCAGCCCGTCCTTCTCCATCCGCTCGATCAGCCGCGCAGCGCTATTATAGCCGACGCGAAGCTGACGCTGGAGATAGCTGGTCGATGCCTTCTGGCTTTCCGCGACGATCTGGATCGCCTTGCGGTAAAGCTGGGTTTCGGGATCGTCTTCACCAACCGGCTGGCCGTCGAACAAATATCCGCCGTCCTCGGGCTCTTCGGTGACCGATTGAACATATTCCGGCGCGCCCTGCTTGCGCCAATGGTCGGCCACCACCCGCACTTCCTCGTCGGATACGAAGGGGCCGTGGACTCGGATGATCTGCTTGCCGCCTGGCATGTAGAGCATATCGCCCTTGCCCAGCAGTTGTTCGGCGCCCTGCTCGCCAAGGATCGTGCGGCTATCGATCTTGCTGGTAACCTGGAAACTGATCCGGGTCGGCAGGTTGGCCTTGATCACGCCGGTGATGACGTCGACCGACGGGCGCTGGGTGGCCATGATCAGGTGGATACCGGCGGCCCGAGCCTTCTGTGCCAGCCGCTGGATCAGGAATTCGACCTCCTTGCCGGCGGTCATCATCAGGTCGGCAAGCTCGTCGACGACAACGACGATCTGCGGCAGGACTTCATAGTCCAGCTCTTCGGTCTCATAGACCGGCTGGCCGTTGTCAGCATCATAGCCGGTCTGGACCCGGCGGCCGAGGCGCGAGCCCTTGGCCTTGGCGTCCCGAATCTTGGCATTGAAGCTGGCGAGTTGCCGGACGCCGAGGCTGGCCATCATCCGATAGCGCTCCTCCATCTGCTCGACGGTCCATTTGAGGGCGCGGATGGCCTTGCCGGGCTCGGTGACTACCGGCGAAAGCAGATGTGGGATGTCGTCATAGATGCTCAATTCGAGCATTTTCGGGTCGATCATGATCAGTCGGCATTCGTCCGGACTCATGCGGTAGAGCAGCGACAGGATCATGCAGTTGAGACCGACCGATTTACCCGATCCGGTGGTGCCGGCCACCAGCAGATGAGGCATGGGCGCCAGGTCGGCGATCACCGGGTCGCCCGAGATATTCTTACCCAGGATCAGCGGCAGGGACATATTCTGGTCCTCGAACGCCTGGCTGCCGATCAACTCGCTCAGGGAAACCGTCTCGCGCCTCTGGTTGGGGAGTTCGATTCCGATCACGCTCCGGCCGGGAATGGTGGCGACGCGCGCCGAAAGCGCCGACATATTGCGAGCGATATCGTCCGCCAGCTGGATCACGCGGCTGGCCTTGATGCCGCTGGCGGGCTCGAGCTCGTACATGGTGACCACGGGACCCGGCCGGACCTCGACAATGTCGCCACGGACATGGAAATCTTCGAGCACACTTTCGAGCAGGCGAGCGTTGCGCTCCAGCCCGGCACGATCAATTTGTCCCTTGGCCTTTTCCGGCGGCGGCGCGAGCAAGTCGATTGAGGGCAACTGATAATTGTCGCCTAGCGCCAGGCTTGCCTGGCCCGGCAATGCACCCTTGCCTTTCCTGGGGTTGGGCTTGGCAGCCGCCGCGATTGGCCTCGCCGGGTCGGCAACGGCGACGGCCGGGCGGGACCTCGGCGGCGTCGCCACGCCATCCTCTTCATCGGCAAGCTCCTCCAGGGAGCGCCTTGGCCGGGGCAGTGGGGCTGATGGCTCGCGTCGGAGCTTGTCGGAAGCCCATTGCTTTTCTTCAGGCCGGATCCCGAGCGAGAACCAGCCAACGACCAGGCCCGCCAGCGCAAGGATCGCCATAAGCGCCAGCCGCAAGGGGCCTTCGATGGCGGGATTGCCGATCAGCTTGACGGCCCACTCAATGCCATAGGCGCCGGCGAGGCCCAGCGCGCCGCCGTAGCCCGCGGGCAGTCCGGAGACTGCCGAACCTGCATAGATGCCAAGGGCGATGCCAATCAGGGCGACCCCGATCGCTGCCACCAGCAATGCGCGGCGCATCCGTCCGGTGTCGACACCGCGCACCATTCTGAGGCCAATCAGTGCGACCAGCGGCAAGAACAGCGCGGAGGATGGGCCGAACAGGAACAGCAGCGCGTCACTGGCATAGGCGCCGAAGCTGCCCAGCCAGTTTGCGGGCGGACCGCCGGCGGCCGTCGACAGGCTTGGGTCGGTGCTCGAATGGGTGATGAGCGCCACGCCTAGGGCGATCGAAAGGCCGATAAGCGCCACGCCCATGCTCTTGCGGACGAATGCTCGGACCGAGGCAGCCAGCGTCTCCCGCCAATCGGGCCCCAGATCCTTCTTCTGCGCGCGCTGCGCGGCAGTCGCCATGACGTCACTTCCCCCGCTTCTCCAACGGCTTCCATTGTGCCTGTCGCCGGACTCCGGGGCAAGGCTTCCCTCTTGGGGATGCGACGACTAGTGAAGCGGACATGGACCGGGCCGACGTAATCATTCTTGGCGGGGGCCTGGTTGGCCTTGCGCTTGCCGCGGCGCTGGATTCAAGCGGCTTGTCGTCCATCGTCATAGATCCTGCCGATCCAAATGCGCGCAAGTCGCAGTCGTTCGACGGACGGACCAGCGCTTTGTCTTCCTCGTCAAAGCGGATGTTCGACACGATCGGCATCAGCGAATATTTTCCGGTGCCGGGCTGCCCGATCCGCCGGATCGAAATCGCCGACGGCCTGGAACCGGGCGGTCTTTGCTTTGATCCTGGCGAGGATGAAGAGCCGCTTGGTTGGATGAACGAAAATCGCCATCTGCGGGCAGCACTGCTCGGTCGGGCCGAGGCGGGCAAGAATATCTGGCTGATGTGGAAGGCCAAGCCCGGCCAGGTCGAACGGGGCGAATATGGCGTAACCGTCAGGCTGGAAGATGGGCGGGTGGTCGGCGCACCCCTGCTGATTGCCGCGGAAGGGCGCAATTCCCCGATGCGGGAAGCGGCGGGGATCCGTTGTGCCCGCTGGCAATATGATCATAGCGCGATCGTCTCGACCCTGCGCCATGACAAGCCGCATCAGAATGTCGCTTACGAGATTTTCTATCCGTCGGGTCCATTCGCGCTACTGCCGATGACCGATGATCCGGACGGCCATCGTTCGGCAATTGTCTGGTCCGTTCCTGCAGGGGACGCGGCGGGTTTCCTCACTCTTCCCGACGATGATTTTGCGGCGGAGGCGGAAGCCGCGATGGGCGGCTTCCTCGGCAGGGTCAGCCTGCTCGCGCCGCGCTCAACCTATCCGCTCGGCTTCCATCACGCAGCGCGGATCGCCGATCACCGGCTGGCGCTGGTCGGCGATGCCGCGCATGGAATGCATCCGATCGCGGGCCAGGGGGTCAATGTCGGCTATCGCGACGCAGCGGCGCTGGCCCAGGTGCTGGTCGAAGGTGCTCGCCTGGGCCTTGACCTTGGCGACCAGCAGTTGCTGACGCGGTACCAACGGTGGCGCAGTCTCGATACCTTCATGGTCAGCCTGGCGACGGACAGCCTCACCCGGATTTACGGCATCCCGGGCGCGACCGCATCCAACGTTCGCCGCTTCGGAATGAGCCTGATCAACCGCATCGGCCCCGTGAAGGACCGCCTGATGGCCGAAGCGCGCGGCACCAGCGGCGACCTGCCACTGCTTCTCCGTGGTCTGCCGATTTGAGCTACTGAAGTGTTTGCCCGACATCCGCGCCGCCGGGCGCGAGGCGTTGGAACTGCATCAGCTGGACGACCAGGTCAGCGCGCCCGGCCAGGGTAGGTTCCTCCAGCAATGCCTGCTTGGCGCCAATATCGAACGGTGCGACCTGCGCAATGGCATTGACCAGCATCTCATCGTCCAGCTGTCCTACAGCCGCCCAGTCGACCGCCAGACCCAAGGCATCGCCGAACCTTCGGGCCTCTCGCTCCACATCAGCGCGCTGAACCAGGGCCAGCGGCTCAGGCTCCGAGTCATCGAAGGCGGCGAGATCGACATCGGCCTGGCGATAGCTGGTCCCCAGATCACGCTCCGCGATCAGCCGGAATCTGCTGGATCCGTGCAAGACGATGTTGAACCGGCCATCTTCCAATTCCTCGGCGGCGACAATTTCGCCGACACAGCCGGTCTGGAATAGCGGCGGCGGCTCGCCCACACCCGATGGCTGGACCATGCCGATCCGCCCGGGTCCGGCCAGCGCATCCTGTACCATCTCCCGATAGCGCGGTTCGAAAATATGCAGCGGAAGCTGCGATCGGGGGAAAAGGATTGCCCCCGCCAGCGGGAACAAGGGTATTCGCGCCGGCTGCGTTCCCATCATGGATTTTGGCCAATCATGTGAACAGCAGCGCCGACAGTTTGCGGCGTTGCGCACGCGCCCACGGGTCCTCGAGGCCGGCCACCTCCATCATCTGCAGCAGCTTGGTTCTGGCAGCGCCCTCGTTCCAGTCCTTGTCGCGCGCGATGATCTCCAGCAATTCGTCGGCAGCCCGGTCACGGTCGCCGGCCGCCATGCGCGCCTGCGCAATCGAAAAGCGGGCCTCATGATCGTCGGGGTTGGCGGCCAGCCTCGCTTCTTCGGCCGAAACATCCGCAATCGGGGCAACGGCAACTTCCAGCGCGGCCCTGGCCCTGGTGACCGCAGCATGCGCCTGCAGTTCAACCGGCAGCGAATCCAGCAATGTTTTGGCGTCGTCGGCTTTGCCGCCGGCAATCAGCGCTCTTGCCAATCCGCCGGTCACCGCCGGATTATCGGGGTCCATCTCGCGGATTTGCGTGAATATATTTTCGGCACGCGCCGCGTCGCCGTCGGCCAGGACCTGCTCGGCCATGGCGATCAGGGGCTCGACCTGGGCGGCGAGATCCTGCACTTCGCCCTTGACCGGAAGCTGCGTCAGCAACTGGTCGAGAATGCGCTTGAGTTGCCCCTCGGTGCGGTAATTGGTGAGGTCCGCGACGGGCTGTCCCTGGAACAGGGCATAGACCGTGGGGATGGTCTGGATTCGAAACTGGGCGGCGATGAGCTTATCGTGCTCGATGTCGATCTTGGCCAGCACGACACCCTTGTCGGCATACTCAGCGGCGACCTTTTCAAGCACCGGCGTCAGCTGCTTGCACGGGCCGCACCACTCTGCCCAGAAATCGAGGATGACGAGGCTGGTCATTGACGGTTCGACCACCTCGCGCTGGAAGCGCTCGATCGCTTCCCGCTCGGCTTCGGTCATGCCCAGTGTCGCCACGCCATACTCCTGTCTGATGGCTGACGCATATGGGCCTCGGGGCAACGGGCGGCAAGTCGGCCAGTTAGGGGTTGCGTGGCTTCGGATGAGTTGCTAGGCGGCCGCTCCACCCGACCGGACATTCGTTCCGGTCCGCCGACGAGCGGGCGTAGCTCAGGGGTAGAGCACAACCTTGCCAAGGTTGGGGTCGAGGGTTCGAATCCCTTCGCCCGCTCCATTCTCTTGCACCTGAATTTCTGAACGGCGGAGCTGTACCGCGCGCTTTCACACGCCCAACAGCATTGGGGCGGCCCCGTCGCCGGAACCGCCCCAAATGGATAGCCTGGAAGTACCGCGAAGCGGCTACTTGATCTTGGCTTCCTTGAAATCGACATGCTTCCGCGCGACCGGGTCGTACTTGCGGAACGACATCTTCTCGGTCTGGTTGCGCGGGTTCTTCTTGGTCACATAGAAGAAGCCTGTGTCTGCGCTGCTGACGAGCTTGATCTTGACGGTTGCCGGCTTGGCCATCGCGAGAATCCCAAAGTCTAAAAAAATGAAGGCGGGCCACAAGGCGCCGCCCGAACCGCGGCTCCATGGCCGCGAGCGCCAAATTTGTCAAGCGAAGCCCGCGGCCTCACCGGCCCTCAATCGACTCCAGGTGGACCCGCAGTTCCCGTGCCAGGCGGCCGAAACGGTCATATCCCGACAGCTTCTGGTCAAGGTCCGCGATGTGGCGAGTGAGATCTTCTGCCAGTTGGGCCCGATCGAGGCGGGCAGCCGCCTCCTCGATGTCGGATCGGTCAAGCGCAACTGCGCACCGGTCTGGCAACGCTGCCACCTGCGCGCCGCTTCGCAGAAAAGTCACTCTTTCCGGGCAATGCTCGCGGATCGCCGCCTGTACCGCGTAGGGCATCGCCTGCCGAAGCCGCTCGCGATATGGCGTCGTGCTTATCGCTGTAATGTCGAACTGACGGATCTGCGCATAATAAGTCGTCAGACGCGATCGGGTCTCACGCGTTCCGATGCTTCGAATGAGCCCGGCGCTGGTCATTTCGTCATAGCCCGCTCGAATCAGCGGGCGCGCCCACACCTGACTCGCCTGATAAGCATCGATCAGGAATTGCTCGCCCCGCGGCGCTCCATCCGACTCCAGGGCACGGAGCGCCGCAATCGAATGGGTTCGGACATCACCATAATAGGCCCTTCGCGAGGCGAGATCGACTTCGTTATTGCGGAGGTCTTCCATGATTTCGCGTAGCGATTCCGCCGCGGCGGCTCGTTCGAGCCGGGCCTCATTCCAGTTGTTGGCCTGGGTACCGATGAACACGCCGAGCACGACGATCAGCAGGTCGACCGCGACGGCGAACCAATTGTGCGTCGTGACATGCTCGCGGATGCGGCGGATCACCATCTGCGCCCCCTTTGACTCAGCCTTAACCATTTTGGGCGAATCTCGGCAAGTGAACGGAGAATCACCGATGGCCTCGCCCGATTCGCTCAATATTGTCCGCACCCGAATTGGCGAGCGCATTGCCGAGATCGAGGAGCGGGTTGCCGGCCTCAAGCCGATCGACATTTGCGCCAAGATGGAGGCCATCCGGCACATGGCTGTCGAGCATGGCCTCGCCGCGCTCGAAGGGTTGGCCGACTATGGCGCTCATCACGCGCTGATGCCCGGACACATCGCCGCGACCCGCGCCTGCCTCGAGCATATGGACGAGGCGTTGACGAGCTCGGATGCGGCACACGACCGCGAATCGATCCTCGCCGCGCTGGCGCTGCGTATTCACTAGGCACCGGCGGCCCGTTTCGCGCATTCTATCGCGCGATGCGTGCCTTTTCACAGCTGCTCGACGATCTGGTCTACACCAGATCGCGCAATTCGAAGCTGGCGCTGATAGGCGACTATCTCAAATCGACGCCCGATCCCGACCGCGGCATCGCGCTGGCGGCGCTGACCGGGACGCTCGACATTCCCGCGGTCAAGCCGGCCCAGGTTCGCGCCATGGCCGAAGAGCGAGTGGACCCGGTCCTGCTTTATATGAGCCGCGACTATGTCGGCGACATGGCCGAGACCGTTTCGCTGCTTTGGCCCAATCCGGAGGGCGAGCGGTGCGAGCTTGACGACGGCACGCTGCGACTGGCCGAGGTGGTGGAGAGGCTGAGGCAAATCAGCCGATCGGATGCGCCGGCGGCGCTGTCCCAGATGCTCGATCATCTCGATGCCTCGGGCCGTTTCGCGCTGCTCAAGCTTGCCACGGGCGCGCTCCGCGTGGGCATTTCCGCGCGTCTTGCCAAGCAGGCTCTGGCCGACA
Organism: Sphingomicrobium sp.; assembly: GCA_045811425.1. GTDB lineage: Bacteria > Pseudomonadota > Alphaproteobacteria > Sphingomonadales > Sphingomonadaceae > Sphingomicrobium. The sequence goes on from JBJMUA010000034.1 coordinate 25,516, forward strand.
CTTACGGGCTGGACGTCGAGCAAGTCGAGGAGGTGTGGCACGGGTTGAAGCCTCCCTTCGCCGAGCTGTTTGCCTGGGGCGAAGGCCGCGGGCCGCAGCCGACGGCCCGCGACGTGCCGGTGTTTCGACCGTTCATGCTGGCCCACCCGCTCGAAGAGGCGCGCGTTTCGCTCGACGACTATGCAGCCGAATGGAAGTGGGATGGAATCCGAGTGCAGCTGGTCCATGCCGGCGGACAAACGCGGCTCTTCAGCCGTACCGGCGACGATATTTCCGGCAGCTTCCCCGACGTCGCAGCCGGGTTCGCAATCCCTGCGGTGCTCGACGGTGAACTGCTGGTTCGCGGGGAAATGCAGGGGGGAGCAGCCGCCAGCTTCAATGCGCTTCAGCAGCGGCTGGGCCGGAAGGTCGTCAGCCCCAAGATGCAGAGCCAATATCCAGCGTTCGTCCGCCTCTATGATATTCTGTTTGATGGCGATGAGGATTTGCGACCGCTGCCCTGGTCGGATCGGCGCCTCAGGCTGGAGGATTTCGTCCCGCGCCTCGCGGCGGACCGGTTCGACCTTTCGGAACTGATTGAGGCGCGGAGCTTCGAGCAGCTTGAGGAAATGCGGCTTGGGGTTCGTAGCGAGGGTGTCGAGGGGATGATGCTGAAGCGCCGCGATTCCCCCTATGTCGCCGGGCGGCGCGCAGGGCTTTGGTACAAATGGAAGCGCGATCCGCTGACCGCCGATTGTGTCCTGATGTACGCCCAGCGCGGCTCGGGCAAGCGATCCAGCTATTACAGCGACTATACCTTCGGCTGCTGGGCGGCGGACGGCGAGTTGCTCCCGGTCGGGAAGGCCTATTTCGGATTCACCGACGAAGAGCTGCGCTGGCTCGATCGCTATGTGCGAAATCACACCGTCAATCGCTTCGGGCCCGTTCGCGAACTCGACCGGAGCCTGGTGCTCGAAGTCGCGTTTGATTCGATCCACAAATCGACCCGGCATAAATCCGGCCTGGCGATGCGGTTCCCACGGGTTAGCCGCATTCGTACCGACAAGCCGCCCGATGAGGCCGACCGCATCGAGACCTTGGCGGCGATGGCGACATGAAAAAGCCCGCCCGGATCATTCCGGACGGGCTTTTCTTCTCCCCCGCTGGGAAGAGACTATTACGCCAAAGGCTGCAGGTTCACTGCCGCATATTTGCCGCGGCGGTCGACTTCGATGTCGAACTCGAACCGGTCGCCCTCATTGATCGTGGGCAGGCCGGCGCGTTCCACCGCCGAGATATGGACGAAGGCATCGGGCTGCCCGTCATCACGGCTGATGAAGCCGAAGCCCTTCATCGAATTGAAGAATTTGACGGTGCCCTGGGCCTTCTCGCCGGTCAGCTGGCGCTGCGGTCCGCCGCCGAAGCCGCCAGCGGCGCCGCCGCCCTCACGCGGAGCGGACGAACGGACGACTTCCATCGGCTCGCCCTCGATTTTGAGCGTGGTCGCCGAAATGCGTCCGCCGCGATCGACCAGGGTGAACTCCAGCGGCTGGCCGTCGGCAAGGTCGGTTAGACCAGCCTGCTCAACTGCGGAGATGTGCACGAACACATCCTCGCCGCCATCGTCACGGACGATGAAGCCGAAGCCCTTTTGGGGATTGAAGAATTTGACGACGCCCTTGCCCTCGCCAACGACCTGGGGAGGCATTCCGCCGCCAGCGCCGCCGCCGCGGAACCCGCCGCCGCCACCGCCGCCGCCGAAACCGCCACCGCCGCCGCGATAACCACCGCCGCCACCGCCGCCACCGCCGCCGAAGCCGCCCCCGCCGCCGCGATAACCGCCGCCGCCGCCACCGCCGCGGTCACCGAATCCGCCGCCGCCGAAGCCGCTGCGCTCACCCGGACCGCGGTCGAAGCCCGCGAATTCCTCACCACCACCGAAACTGTCGCGCTTGTCACGGCCGCGACCACCGCGGTCACCCTTACGCCCTCTATCGAAACCCATGTAATCCAAACTCTCTTGTGCCCCGAAATCAAAAAAACCAACGCGCTGGGCCCGTGGCGCAACCGGCCGAGCGCGCAGAATCATCTGCACGCACGGAGGGACCTTTACAGGAAAAATGGCAGTTGTCCTAGCCACTCCATGGTTAAGGCTGGCAACTCCGCGGGTAATGCGACTAGAGAGAAGCCAACTGCATAAGGTCGTCACCCCTTGTTCAGGAGGTTTCGGCCAATGAAAGACCGGACTGTCATGGCGATCCATTTCCACGAAGAAGACCTGCCCTCAGCCGATATTTTCGCAAGCGGAGTCCCAATCGCGGTCGATACTGAGGCGATGGGCCTGGTGCCGGGCCGCGACCGGCTTTGCCTGGTGCAATTGTCGGACGGATCGGGCGAGGAGCATCTGGTGCGCTTCGGCCCGGAGAGTGACTATTCCGCGCCGAATCTCAAGGCGCTGCTGGCCGATCCTGACCGACTGAAGCTGTTTCATTTCGCGCGCTTCGACGTGGCGATCATGCGCGCCTATCTGGGGATCATTGCGGCTCCACTATATTGCACGCGTACCGCCTCGCGGCTGGTCCGGACCTATACCGACCGCCACGGCCTTAAGGACCTGGTCAAGGAACTGACGGGTACGGATCTTTCGAAACAGCAGCAGACCAGCGATTGGGGAGCCGCGGAAATCAGCGATGCCCAGCGCGAATATGCCGCCAGCGACGTGCGCCACCTTCATCGCCTCAAGGAACAGCTCGACATCCGGCTCGAACGGGAGAATCGCACCGAACTGGCCGAGGCCTGCTTCGAGTTCATTCCCGCGCGGGCGCTGCTCGATCTCGCCGGCTGGGCGGAGGTCGACATATTCGCCCATGACGCGTGAACGGTTCACGTCCGATGTCTGAAGCAGCGCACCGCAAGCAGGAGATCAAACGCCACTGGGCCGAACCGGGCAGCCGCCACGACGCGGTAATTCGGGCGGTCAAGTTCGGCTTGCCGATCCTGATCGTCGGCCTGGTCATCCTGCTGGCCATCGCGCCGTTCGAGCAACGGGGCGATGTCAGCTTCATCCTCGACAAGAACGAAGTGGAGCAGGCCCGCGAACGGATGCGGGTCGAGCAGGCGCGCTATATCGGCGAGGATAATCGAGGCCAGAAGTTCCTGATCGTCGCCGACCGGGCCGTGCAGCCATCAAGCAATGTTCCCGTGGTGGCGATCGAAGGCGTGCGCGCACGGCTCGACCTTTCCCGGGGCCCGCTGACCATCGCCGCATTGAAAGGGCGCTACAACCTGGAACGGGAAATGGTTGCGGTGGATGGGCCAATCCACATCGTCGGGCCGGACGGCTATCGGCTGGCGACGCGGGACGTCACCGTCGACCTCGACAAAAGGACGATGAATTCAACCGGCCAGGTCAGCGGTACGATGCCGCTCGGCCAGTTCCAGGCGGGCAGCCTCAGTGCCGACCTCGACGAACGAACGGTTCGACTAAATAACGGAGTGCGCTTGAAAATTGTGCAGGGGGCGGTCAGATGAACATGATGAAAATCAAGCCCCTTCTCGCCCTTGCGGCTGTCGCTGCGGCCACGCTCGGCGCGGGGATCGCCGGCGCGCAGGACAGCATTTCGGCGCTGAAGGGACATGACAGCAAGGCCCCGATCGATCTTTCGGCCGACCGGGCCGAGGCACAGGATCGGGCGGATCGGGCTATCTTCGCCGGCAATGTCGTGGTCCGGCAGGGCACCCTGACGCTGCGCACGGCCAGGCTCACCTTAGCCTACGCCAGCGAGAACGGGATCGACATAAATCGGATTGACGCCAGCGGCGGCGTTACAGTCACGTCTCCCAGCGAGGTCGCCCGCGGCGATTTCGCAGTTTACGACCTGGATGACGGGCTGATCACGATGGTTGGCAATGTCCGGCTGGAGCGCGGCGGGTCCTATTTGAGTGGCGGCAGGCTGACGATCGATCTCGATACGGGACGTGCCGTCATGGATAGCGGACTGCGGGGCGTGAACCAGCCAGGAGGCGGCCGTGTCACCGGCAGGTTCACCGTGCCCAAACGCAATAGCAGGCCATGAACGAAGCTGTACTCTTCGACAGTCAGATTGGACCGCCGGGGACGACGGTGCGCGGACTCGAAGTGCGCTCGATTGCCAAAAGTTATGACCGGCGCGCGGTCCTGCACGATGTTTCGCTACACGTCGAACGGGGTGAGGTGGTGGGCCTGCTGGGCCCAAATGGCGCCGGCAAGACGACCAGCTTTTACTCGGTCATGGGCCTGGTCCGTCCCGACGCCGGGCGCATCTTCCTCGACGGCCGCGACATCACCCAGTTGCCGATGTATCGCCGGGCAATCCTGGGCCTTGGCTATCTTCCGCAGGAGACTTCCATATTCCGCGGGCTGACGGTCGAGCAGAACATCATGGCGGTGCTTGAGGTCGATGAGCCCGATCATGATGCGCGCGTCGACAAGCTCGAACGGCTGCTTCGTGAATTCGGCTTGGTCCATTTGCGCGATTCGCCGGCCATGGCGCTGTCAGGCGGTGAGCGCCGCCGCTGCGAGATTGCCCGTTCGCTGGCCGCCGAGCCCTCGATCATGCTGCTCGACGAGCCCTTCGCCGGGATTGACCCAATCTCGATCGCCGATATCCGAGACCTGGTGCGCGAATTGAAGAAGCGCGACATCGGCGTGCTCATCACCGACCATAATGTCCGCGAAACGCTCGACATCGTCGACCGCGCGTGCATCATCTATGATGGTCAGGTGCTGTTTGAAGGGACGCCTCAGGCGCTGGTCGCGGACGAAAATGTGCGGCGGCTCTATCTCGGCGAAAGCTTCGCCCTCTAGCGCGAGGCTCTGACCAATGGGGCTCGGCCCGCGTATCGACCTTCGCGTATCGCAGCAGCTGGTGATGACCCAGCAGCTACAGCAGGCCATCAAGCTGCTGGCGCTCAACAATTTGGAAATCGAGGCGGTAATAGCCGAGGAGCTGGCCAAGAATCCGCTGCTCGAAGCGCGTCCCGGCGAAGGCGCGTCTGGCGAGACGGTGGTCGTTCGAACGGATCAGGAATTCGGGGACGAGGCGGCCGATCCCACCGGGTCGGACGAGCTGATCGGCAGCAAGCTGGGAACCGAAGATTCGCCGGTCGACATGGACTGGCGCGAGGCCGCGCTGGAAACCGACAGCCTTGCCGATGTCGGCGGCGGCCCGGGTGGAGACGAAGCGTTCGACTTCGACCGGCTCGAGGGCGGCGAGGCAGGACTTGCCGAGCATTTGCTGGCCCAGCTGCGTGGCACGGGGGGGACCGTCGGCCGCCTGGCCGAAGCGATCGTCCGCGAGCTGGAAGAGACGGGCTATCTGGAAACGCCGCTGCGCGTCATCGCCGAGGAATGCGAGGCGAGCCTCAATGAGGCCGAGCAGGCGCTGGAACTGGTGCAGTCGCTCGATCCGCCAGGTGTTGCTGCGCGCAGCCTGGAGGAATGCATCGCGCTCCAGGCCAGGGCAGCGGACCGCTATGACCCGGCAATGGCGCGGCTGATCGCCAACCTGGACCTGTTGGCCAAGGGAAGAATGGCCGACCTTCGCCGGATCTGCGGGGTCGATGAGGAGGATCTTGCGGACATGGTTCGCGAGCTCCGCGCCTATGATCCTAAGCCCGGCTGCCGGTTCGTCTCGAAGGAACCGGAGGCGATTACGCCCGACGTGTTCGTCCGGAAATCGAAGGGCGGCTGGATGGTAGAGCTCAACAATGCTGCGCTGCCCAGGCTGCTCGTCAACCGGCGCTACTACACCGAACTGAAATCGGGTCCCCAGGACAAGCAGTCCAAGGCCTGGCTCAGCGAATGCCTGGCCGAAGCCAATTGGCTGGTGAAGGCGCTCGACCAGCGGGCCCGGACCATCGTCAAGGTGGCGACCGAGATCGTCAGGCAGCAGCAGGGTTTCTTCGAACAGGGCGTCGCCGCTATGAAGCCGCTGACCCTGGCCAAGGTTGCCGACGCCATCGAAATGCATGAATCGACCGTCAGCAGGGTGACCTCGAACAAATATCTCGCCTGCGACCGGGGCATGTTCGAGCTCAAATATTTCTTCGGCTCGGGCGTTGGGTCGGAAGGCGGCGAGGGCGCCGCGGCCGAGGCGGTAAAAGCAGCGATCAGGTCGATCATCGACGAAGAGGCCGAGGTGCTCAGCGACGATGCGATTGCGGTGCTGCTCAAGGAAAAGGGCATGGACGCCGCCCGCCGCACAGTCGTCAAATATCGCGAGGCGATGGGCATCGGCTCCTCGATCCAGCGCCGCCGGCAACGGAAGATGGTCGCTGGTTAACTCATTCCGTCATTGCGAGCGAAGCGAAGCAACCTACCCGCACGTGTAGATTGCCACGTCGCCTTCGGCTCCTCGCAATGACGAGTCTTACAAGGCCACCCTCGCCCAGATTGGCAGATGGTCGCTGGCCTTGCGCGCTTCGGGGCTGGCGTGGACGCCTGCCGCCTCGATCGCGAGGGATTGGTCCACGATGATCCGATCGAGCGCCGCGATCGGCCGGCGCGAATGAAAGCTGGGGCCGGTCGGTGCCACCCGATAGCTGCCGTTCAGTTCCTTGAGGCAGGCGCCGGCATCGCGCCACTCGTTGGTGTCACCCATCAGGATGGTCGGCATCTTTTGCGTCCGCCGGTGGATCGCCTCCAGGATGGCGCGCATCTGCCGCCGCCGCCACAGGCCCGACAGGTCCAGGTGCATGCCGACGACGCGCAGTGGCCTATCGCCGATCAGCAGCTCCGCCATCACCGCGCCGCGCGGTTCCAGCATGGGCAGGTCCAGGACGGCGACGTCCATCACTTGAACATGTTTCTTCACCAGCAGGGCATTGCCGTGCCAGCCAAGATTGCGGGTATTGATCTTGAGCAGTCGCTCCGCTTGCTTGCCGCCGGGGACACCTTCCAATGTACGGCGGTGTCGAACGCGAAGCGGAACCGGCTTGTACAGGCCATGGTCGTCGATCAGATCATGCGGCACCGCCGCGCCGCGACCGCCCATGCGCTTGTCGGCTTCCTGCAAAGCTACCACGTCGGCGTCGATTTCCTGCAGCACATGGAGCACGCGCTCCGGCCGCCGCCGCCGGTCGGTTCCGATCGCCTTGCGCATATTGTAGCTGGCGACGGTAATGGTCTGGCGGGAGGTCATCGCTCTGCCAACCCCGGCTGCAATTGCCGGTTCCTCACACGTCGAGGTTGGCGACGGAGAGCGCATTCTCCTGGATGAATTCGCGGCGCGGTTCGACCACGTCGCCCATCAACCGGGTGAAGATTTCGTCGGCGACGTCTGCCTGGTCCGCCTCGACCCTGAGCAGCGAGCGGTTCGACGGGTCGAGCGTGGTTTCCCACAGCTGCTCGGCGTTCATCTCACCAAGGCCTTTGTAGCGCTGGAACTTCAGTCCCCTGCGCCCTGCGGCCAGGACCGCGTCGAGCAATTCCGAGGGCCGAGTGATCTGGATCGTCTTGCCCTTGGTTTCCAACTCTTCCCCGCCCTCCTCTCCTTCTTCGGACGGCGCGTCCTGGATGGCGGATTGCTTCACCGCCTTTAGTTGCGCCGGAACGGCATAGGTGGTCGCCTGTTCGGCGGCCAGCGCGTGGAGTTTTCGTGCTTCGGTTGAGACGATGAACGACGGTTCGATGACAAAGGCGTCGGTTACGCCGCGCCATAGCCGCTTAAGCATGTAGCCGCCCTCGACCGACATCTCGCCGCTCCATTGGCCTTCGGGATCGCCGCGGCCCAGCCATTCGGCGGCCCACGCGATTGCCTGGGCTCGCTTCGCCTGATCCAACGTAGGATCCAGCGCGCCGTTGATCGCTAGCGCCTCCAGCATGGCCGGGTCGTATCGCTTGGGGGCGTAGCGCATCAGGGTGCGGATGCGGCGGGCATGGTCGACCAGCGTCTTGAGGTCGCGGCCCGATCGCTGACCCTCGGCGGTTTCGAGGATCATCCCTTCGAGGCCGGCCTCTTCGAGATAATCGTCGAGCGCGGCATCGTCCTTCAGATAGACCTCCGACCGGCCGCGGTTGACTTTGTAGAGCGGAGGCTGGGCGATCATCAGATGGCCCTTCTCAATCAGCTCCGGCATTTGCCGGTAGAAGAAGGTCAGCAGCAGGGTGCGGATATGCGCGCCGTCGACGTCGGCGTCGGTCATGATCACGATCTTGTGATAGCGGAGCTTCTCGAGGTTGAACTCCTCCCGGCCGATGCCGGTACCCAGCGCCTGGATGATGGTGCCGATTTCCTTCGAGCTCAGCATGCGGTCGAACCGCGCCCGCTCGACGTTGAGGATCTTGCCCCGCAAGGGAAGGATCGCCTGATATTTGCTGTCGCGGCCTTGCTTGGCGGAACCGCCCGCCGAATCGCCCTCGACCAGGAAAAGCTCCGAGAGCGCCGGATCCTTCTCGGCGCAGTCATGGAGCTTGCCGGGCAGCGAGGCGATGCCCATTACCGATTTTCGGCTGGCTTCGCGCGCCTTGCGCGCCGCTTCGCGCGCTGCGGCGGCATCGATGATCTTCTGGACGATCGTGCGGGCGTGGGCCGGATTTTCCTCTAGCCACTCGGCCAACTTGTCGGCCATCAGGCTTTCCAGCGGCTGGCGAACCTCTGAACTGACCAGCTTGTCCTTGGTCTGGCTCGAAAATTTGGGATCGGGCAGCTTGACCGACACGATCGCCGTCAGGCCCTCGCGCATATCCTCGCCGGTGAGGCTGATTTTCTCGCGCTTCAGGATGCCCGACTTGTCGGCGTAATTGTTGAGCGTGCGGGTCAGCGCCGCGCGGAAGGCCGCGAGGTGGGTGCCGCCGTCCCGCTGTGGGATGTTGTTGGTGAACATCAGGACGTTTTCGTAATAGCTGTCGTTCCACTCCAGCGCGACATCGATGCCGATATCGTCGCGCTGGCCATGGATGGCGATCGGGTCCGGGAACAGCGGGGTTTTGGCTCGGTCGAGATATTTGACGAACGCGGCGATGCCGCCTTCGTAGAACAGCTCATGTTCGACCCGGTCGGCGTGGCGCGCATCGACCAGGATGACCCGCACGCCCGAATTGAGGAAGGCGAGCTCGCGAAAGCGATGCTCGAGCCGCTCGAAGTCGAACTCAACGATCTTGAATGTGTCGGGCGATGGCAGGAAGGTGACGCGGGTGCCCTTCTTCCCCGCCGGTGCCTTGCCGACGACCTTCAGAGGTGCTTCGGCGTCGCCATGGCGAAAGCGCATGAAATGCTCTTCGCCGTCGCGCCAGATGGTGAGGTCGAGCCATTCGCTGAGCGCGTTGACGACGCTGACGCCGACGCCGTGGAGCCCGCCCGACACCTTTTAGGCATTGTCGTCGCTGGTGTTCTCGAACTTACCGCCGGCGTGGAGCTGGGTCATGATGACCTCGGCCGCCGACACGCCTTCCTCGGCGTGGATTCCGGTCGGGATGCCGCGGCCGTTATCCTCGACCGTGACCGATCCGTCGGGATTGAGCTGGATCAGGATCCGATCGCAATGGCCGGCCAGGGCCTCGTCGATCGCATTGTCCGAGACCTCGAACACCATGTGGTGGAGGCCCGATCCGTCGTCGGTGTCGCCGATATACATTCCGGGGCGCTTGCGGACCGCGTCGAGCCCTTTCAGCACCTTGATGGATTCGGCGCCGTAGCTGCTTTCATTGGGGGAGGATGCCATGCCGATGATATAGGCACGG
>JBJMUA010000035.1:0-67521 GCA_045811425.1 Sphingomicrobium sp.
GCGCGGCGCTCGCCATCCTTGCGTTCGGTATACTCCGGCCGCAATTCGACCTGCGTGTTCGCATCGATGTGGACGATACCCTTCGGCGTCGTCGACATGACGGTCAGCCGCACCTCCTGCAGGGCAAAAGCGGGGGCATTCAGCAATTGCCGGATATGATCCGGCATTTCGGCATTGACCCGCTGGTGCCCCGCCGTCGCCACCGTGTCGCCTTCGCAGAAGGGGCGGCCGGCGAAGCTGCGCTTCAGCGCCTGGGAGGAGCCGTGGAGCCGGACATTGTTCTGGGCCGGCGCAAACACGACCTTGGTGGCGGGCTTGGAACTGGCCTTTTGCACTTCGACATAGTCGCCCGAGCCGACCCCGGCATTGGCGCGCTGCAGGCCGTCCAGGCGAATGATATCCAGGCCGGCATCTTCGCTATAGGGGCCAAGCGCGCGCGCCGCTGTGGCGCGTTTGCCGATAATTTCGATGACGTCGCCCTCGGTAAGGCCGATCTCTTTCATCAGCTTGACGGGCAGGCGGGCAACGCCATGGCCACTATCGATCGGGGGGAGGTGCGCGACCTGCACACGCCGGACCAGAGTATCAACCGTCGCCATCCAACAACCTCTTCACTGTTTCCGACAGCCCCCAAGCTACGCGCGCCTTAGGAACGGCGCCGGGGCGTTGAGGTTCAATCTGGGGGCGAAACGAGCAGAAAAAAAGGCCGGGCGTTGCCGCCCGGCCGGAAGTGTCAGGAGAGGATGCCTCTAGAGGCACTTCTTTATTGCGCTGCACAATAGATTTCGCAAGTGCGAAATCGCACTTGCGATATGAATGGGATTTCAGGGCTGCTGTTTGGACTGGGCCAATGTGATAAGGCGGGCCCAAGCCGCAGGGGCAAGCGCGTGATCGAACGTCGCCTTACCGCAATCCTCGCCGCCGACGTCGTCGGCTACAGCCGCCTGATGGGGGCCAATGAGGTTGGCACGCTCCGCGCGCTCCAGGCGCATCAGTCGGAGCTGGTAGAGCCGGAAATCACGGCGTGGCAGGGCCGGGTCGTCAAGCTGACGGGCGATGGAATCCTGGTGGAATTCCCAAGCGTCGTGAATGCCGTTGAATGCGCCATCACCATCCAGCGCTCGATGCGCGCTCGTAATGTCGAGGTTCCGGAGGATCGCCGGATCGAGTTTCGGATGGGCATCAACCTGGGCGATGTGATCGTCGAAGGCCAGGACCTGTTCGGCGACGGCGTCAATGTCGCGTCCCGCCTTGAAGGTGTCGCGGACCGCGGCGGCATCGCGGTGTCCCAGTCCGTGCGTGACCATGTCGTCAACAAACTGGACCTTGCCTTCGACGACAGGGGAGACCAGCAGCTCAAGAACATCGCCCAGCCCGTTCGCGTCTATGCCATCGCACTGGACTCGCATCCCGCCACGGCGGAGCCCGGGATGACCGCGGTCATCCACGAAAAGCCATCGATCGCCGTCCTTCCGTTCACCAATATGAGCGGGGATCCCGAACAGGAATTTTTTTCCGACGGCATTGCCGAGGACATCATCACCGACCTCAGCAAGATCTCGAACTTGTTCGTGGTCGGTCGCAACACGAGTTTCACCTACAAGGGCATGTCGCTCCAACTGGTGAAGGTAGCACGCGAACTGGGCGTCAAGTTCCTGCTGGAGGGCAGCGTGCGCAAGGCGGGCGATCGAGTTCGCGTAACCGCACAGCTGATCGATGGGCCAAGCGGCGGCCATTTGTGGGCAGATCGCTACGATCGCGAGCTAACCGATATTTTCGCCATCCAGGACCAGATCACCAAGGCGATCGTCGACCAACTGAAGGTCCGCCTGTTTCCTGATGAGATGGAGGCGATCGGCCAGCCACCCACAGCAAATGTCGAGGCTTACACCTACTATCTGCGCGGCCGGCAATATTTCCACAATTCGACCAAATGGTTCCTGGGGCTCGCCCGCCAGATGTTCACACGGGCGATCGAGCTCGATCCGACTTTTTCCCGTGCCTACGCCGGCATGGCAATGGCTGCGACCCGCCTGGCCGGCTGGTTCGGCGAGGTGATCCCCAACGATGATATCCTGGCCGTCGCAGCCAAGGCGATTGCGATCGCGCCGGACCTGGCCGAGGCGCATGCGGCGCAAGGCGAGGCTTTGAGCGGCCTTGGACATATCAAGGAAAGCGAGCGTGCCTTCGAGCGCGCGCTGGAGCTCGACCCGAACCATTTCGAGGCAAACCTCTTCTACGCCCGGCATTGGGCGCGGTTCGGGGAATTCGAACGAGCCTTGCCCTATTTCATGCGAGCGACCGAAGTCCAACCCGACGACTGTCAGGCGCCGTTCCTGATGGATCAGGCGCTGCGCGCGCTAGGCCGGAAAGACGAGGGCCGGTCCTATGCGCAAATGGGTCTGAAGCGAGCCGAGGAGGCGCTGCGAAAGTTTCCCGAAAGCTCTCGTCCGGCGCAATTGGGCGCGACGACCCTGGCCAGCATGGGCGAGTATGACCAGGCCAGGATATGGATGGATCGGGCGCTGGCCATCGATCCCGACGACCCGCACATCGGCTATAATGCCGCCTGCATGTGGGCGCAGATCGGCGACTTCGACCGGGCATTTGATTATCTTGAGCGCTGGGCCAACCACTCTGGCCCGGAGAACAGGGACTGGATGCTGCACGATCCCGACCTCAATCCGCTCCGAACACAACCGCGTTATGAACGCTTTCTTGAAGCTCTGAATGCCAAGATCGCCGAGCGAGCCCAGCCTATGGCTTGAGCATGCCCGCCGCTTTGCGGACCAAATTGCGAGGGAAGAAGCGACTGGCCTGAGCGGTGGCCTTGTTCATCAGGCCGGGGATCACGATAGCCTTGCCCTTTAACAGGCCCTCCAGGCCGGCCCGGACGACCGAGGGGCTGTCGGCGGCGACCTTGTCGAGCAGGTTACTCGGGCCGAACCCCGCGACCTTGCCGAACTCCGTGGAGGTCGGTCCCGGGCAGAGTGCGGAGACGATCACGCTCCGCTTCTTCGCTTCTTCGTGCAGTGCTTCGCTGAACGACAGGACGAAGGCCTTGGTCGCGAAATAGACTGCCATGCCCGGCCCGGGCTGAAAGGCCGCCGTCGAGGCGACATTGAGGATCCATCCTGATTTTCGCTCGATCATGCCGGGAAGCACCGCATGGGCGAGCTCGGCCAGCGCCCCGCAGTTCAGGTCGATCATCTGCCGCTGCCGCTTGCCGTCCAATTCGCCGAAGCGGCCAGCAAGGCCAAAGCCGGCATTATTGACCAGCAGCTCGACATGCTCGCCATGCGCGGCGAGATCGGCCATCAGCCGGTCGCAGGCTCCCGCTTCGCTGAGGTCCATTTCGATCGAGCGCGCATTGCCCAGCTCGGCGGCAAGAACATCAAGTCGCTCCTTACGGCGTGCGACCAGCACAAGCCTTTGGCCTTTCGCCGCCAGCTGACGCGCGAATTCGACCCCGAGCCCGGCGGAAGCGCCGGTGACCAGCGCAACCGGCGCCGTCATTTAGGCAACCGTCGCCTTGATGATCTTGCCCGGCTCGCGCGGCGGCTCGCCGACCGGAAGGGCGTCGACAAATTCCATGCCGCTCTCGACCTTGCCCCAAACGGTGTACTGGTTGTCCAGGAAGCTGGCGTCGTCGAAACAGATGAAGAACTGGCTGTTGGCGCTGTGCGGATTGCTGGTGCGCGCCATGGAGCAGGTGCCGCGAACATGCGGCTCGCTCGAAAATTCGGCCCTGAGGTCGGGAAGCTTGCTGCCGCCGCTGCCGGTTCCGGTCGGATCGCCGCCCTGGGCCATGAAGCCTGGGATGACGCGGTGGAACACAACGCCATCATAGAAGCCCTCATTGGCGAGCGAGGTGATCCGCTCGACATGGCCGGGCGCGAGATCGGGGCGCAGCTTGATGACGACATCGCCGCCGCTCGAAAGGGTGAAGGTGAGGGTATTGGCGTCGGCCATCTTCTTGTCCTTGGATTGCAGAATCTGGCCGCCATCTAGGCGCGTTGGGCGGGTTGCGCCAGTGGGCCGTGGGGCATAGTGAAGCGCCACGCAAATCGTGGGTTCGGTGAGGGAGCGATGGCATGAGCGAGAGCGAAGACATCGCCACCCCGCTGCATGAGCCAGAGGCCGCGCCGGCCCAAGACCGGGTCCATGACAAGGAAGATCGGCTGCGTCCCGAATTTGTCGGGGAGGTACTCGATGCTGTCGCTGACGGAGATGACGAAGCGGCCCGGGCACTCGTCGCCGGCCTGCACCCGGCCGACATTGCCGACCTGATCGAACTGGCTCCTTGGGATGAGCGCGGCGACCTGATCGAAGCGCTGGCCGGCATCGTCGACGCCGACGTCTATGCCGAATTGAACGACCATGTTCGCGAACATGTCATCGATGAAATGGAGCCACAGCAGGTCGCCGACCTCGCGGCCCAGCTCGATACCGACGACGCGGTCGCCATCATCGAGGACCTGGAGCAGGACGAGCAGCTCGCCGTGCTCCGCGCGATGGAGCCGGACGATCGCGCCGCGGTCGAAGAAGCGCTGACCTATGGCGAGGAAACCGCCGGCCGCCTGATGCAGCGCGACCTGATCGCGGTACCGGAGCATTGGAGGGTCGGCCAGGTCATCGACTATCTCCGCTCCTCGGATGAGCTCGCCACCGACTTTTGGGAAGTGTTCGTCGTCTCACCCAGCCATCACCCGGTTGGCACCTGCAAATTGTCGACGATCCTTCGTTCGCCGCGATCGACGCTCGTCAGCCAGATCATGTCGCGCAAGCAGACCTTGATCCCGGTCGACATGGACCAGGAGGAAGTGGCACTCAAATTCCAGAAATATGCCTTGATTTCCGCGGCGGCGGTCGATGGCAATGGCCGGCTGGTCGGCATGATCACGGTCGACGACATCGTCCACATTATCCAGGAAGAGGCGGGCGAGGATGTGCTGCTGCTGTCCGGCGCTGGCGAGGGCGACATCAACGAGCCGGTGGTCGACACCTACAAGGCGCGGGTACGTTGGCTGGCGGCCAATTTGATGACGGCGCTGGTCGCTTCCGCCGTCATTCGCTTTTTCGAACATTCGATCGAGCGGCTGGCGGTTCTTGCGGTGCTGATGCCGATCGTCGCAGGTGTCGGCGGCAATGCCGGAACCCAGACATTGGCGGTTACGGTGCGCGCGATCGCCACCAACCAGCTGACGGAATCAAATCATTGGCGCGCGGTATGGCGTGAGATCCGCGTGGCGCTGATGAATGGCATCACCATTGCGCTGTTGATCGGCGTTGGCGTGACCCTGGTGCTGGGATCGGCACAGCTGGGCGCCGTGATAGCCGCGGCGATGCTGACGAACATCGTGATCGCGGGCCTGGCTGGCGTGCTGGTGCCGCTGGGACTGGAAAGGGCAGGGGCCGATCCGGCGGTCTCCTCCAGCATATTCGTCACCATGGTCACGGATTCGATGGGCTTCCTAGTGTTTCTCGGGCTTGCAACGGCGGCTGGGCTGGTCGCCTAGCCGGTTGAAAATCCTGAGCTATCCGGCCAATTGGAAAGGGTGCCCAAACTTCATTTGACCAAAGTAGCGGTGGGTTGCGCCAGCCTCGAGGCACTGCAGAACCGCATTGCCCGTCGAATAAGCGGCGGGGTGGTGCGCGTGCCGACGCGCATGCGGCCGAAACGGGCCGACGAGCTGGTTGGAGGCTCCCTTCATTGGATCGTCAAGCATCGCATGATTGCCCGGCAGCAGATTCTGCGCCTCGACGACCGTTCTGACGGGCGAATTGACATTGTCTGCTCGGCGGAGCTGGTCGTTGTCCCGGCCAAGCCGCGGCGCGCACACCAGGGCTGGCGCTATCTGGAGGACAAGGATGCGCCGAGTGGCGAGGCGGATGCCAGTGGCCTCAGCGAGCTTCCGCCCCGGCTTTATGGCAAGCTCGCCGCCCTTGCGCTCGTTTGATAGTTAGCAGAGTAGCGAATGGCCCAGGGGAGGAGCCGGCAGATGAACGAAGGAAAGACGCTGCCTATGGCGATATGGAAGCCGGTTGGATTGGTCGTCCTGCTGTTGGCCCTATCCGAATTCCTTCACGACATATTCCGTCCGGACTGGCCGGCATGGCTCATGCCTCCCCTTCTCATCCTGGGTTTTATTGCCGGGATATCGCTGGCCAAGCGGGACGGGGTGGCAAAGCCCGCACTATGGATGACGGCGCTGGTTTCGCTCGCATTCGTGCTGGTTTACGACATCCTCGACTTCTTCCTGGATCCTTTTGTTACTTCGGATGTGGGCGTGGGCGCGCTGACGGCCCTGGTCATCGTCGGGCTGTGGCAGCTGCTTTCGGTCATTGTGGCGGTCGAGGAGACCTAGCGGTCGCGGGATTTGCACCCGACCACATCGGCGGATCCGCGCGCTTTGACGGTGCAGGCCGGATTGCCCGTCAGGGTAACGGAAACCAGCCCGTTGGCGTCGACCTTGGCGCTGTTGGTGACTTCTGCCCGGACGATCGAGGGCCCCTCCGCACCAATCACTGCATCGGTCACTTGCAAGCCGTCGGCCTCCAGGTTTGATGAGCCGCGCACTGTCGCGGTCAGTGAGGCAACCCGGCCGCTCAGGCGCGACATGCCCGCACCGGAAATGCCGACTTTCATCTGGTCGACATCGACCCGGTCGATGCGCGCGATGCCGGAGCCCTGGATCGACAGGTCGAAGCCAAGGCCCTTGACCCGGTCGATGTCCAACGCGCCGGGTCCGTTGATATAGGCCGCGCTGAGGTCATGGGTGCCGACCTCGATGGTCACTGGCCCGCGGCCCTCGCCGGGATAGCCGCCCCAGCCGCTGGTACCAGCCCGAACCACCAATGTGCGGCCCTCGACCTTGATCGAGAGGCCGTCGATCGATGCCGCCGTGCCCGTGGCACGCGCATAGGTCGCGACATTGGTCTTCAACGTGACCTTGTAGGGCCCGTCTATGCGGATGCGGTCGAAGCCGGTGACGGAGAAATTGCGTTGCGTGCTGGGCGCCGCCGCCATGGCTGGGAGGCTTGCCAGTGCGAGCAGGGCGAGGATGGGCGGAGACGACTTAACGGCTCCACCGGTCCGTAGGGGCCGGTGGAATGTCGTCCGAGGGAGGCGATCGATCATCCGCCCATCCTCGCCTTACATGGTTAACGATTCCTCAATGGCAGCGGACGTCGCCCGATCCTGCCTTGGACACGCTGCACTTGGCGCCGCCGCCGATATCGACGTCACCCGATCCCATGATCGACACATCGGCGCTCTCGCTGGCATTGGCTGCGACATTGCCTGACCCGGCGATCGAGACATCGGCGGTACGGCTCGCGAGGCCGCCGGCGCGGATATCGCCCGACCCTGCGATCGAGATGTCGACGCTATCGGCCTTACCGGCAGCATCGACGCCGCCCGATCCGGCGATGGCCAGCTTGATCGCCCCTCCGGCGACCGAGGCGAGCTTCAGGTCGCCGGAGCCGGCAACGTCGCCGTCGAAGTCTCCGGCAACCTTGTCGACATTGATCCCGCCCGATCCCGCGATCGACGCGGCACGCAGCGCGGCGGCATTGACGGTGAACACGGCCTTGCCGCCATGCCAGTTCCAGTGAATGCCCTTGTGTTTCTTCGGGCCGATCTTCAGCGTTCCGCCTTCGACCACTACTTCGGTCTCGTCCAGCAGGTTGGAGCCGCCTTTGGCACTTACGCCGGGCTGACCACCAGTGACGACATTGACCTCATAAGGGCCCGCGACCGCCACCTTGTCGAACGTACCGACCTGATAGTTGCGCGAGACCTCGGGACCGGAGTCACGCTCTTCGGCCCCCGCGCCGACATGGCAGGCCGTGGCCAACAGTCCCACAGCGGCAAGCGAAGCAATACGGATCGACATTAAAAGCCTCCTTTTAGCGTATTGCATATGTAATACACCGAGGCAGCCGAGATTGGCAACCACAAAAGGCGGAAGCAAGATCCGCCGGCCTGCCTGCCGCGGCCTGGCTGCCGACTCAGGGTATTACCTGTTTGAAAACTCAGGCAATTTCCTTATTACCTTGCGCTGACGGGAGGGCGAACACTGGGGGCGTTAGGAGTCCGTCATGGATTTCACCCGGTTCGGGTCACTGGGTATGCGTGACATCGCCATGGATCTTGGGACAGCGAACACCCTTGTCTACGTGCCGGGGCAGGGAATTGTCGTCGACGAACCCTCTGTCGTGGCCGTCGATACATCCAATGGAGTCGAGCGCGTTCGCGCCGTTGGCGCTGAAGCCAAGCTGCTGGTGGGCAGGACGCCGGATAATATCCGCACCTATCGACCGCTCACGGATGGCGTGATCGGCGACCTTGAGATGGCTGAGGAGATGATCAAGCACTTCATCCAGAAGGCCAGCGGGCCGCAGTCAATGATGTCGCGCGGGCCCGAGATCGTGATCTGCGTGCCGACCGGTGCAACCATGGTGGAGCGCCGGGCGATCAGGGCGGCCGCGTTCAATGCGGGGGGCCGGGCAGTTTGGCTGGTCGAGGAGCCCATGGCTGCTGCCATCGGTGCGGGCCTGCCCGTCGCGGAGCCAATCGGTTCCATGGTGGTCGACATCGGTGGAGGCACCACCGAAGTCGGCATCATTTCGCTAAATGGGCTAATGTACAGCAGCTCCGCGCGCGTCGGCGGTGACAAGATGGACGAGGCGATCTGCGCCTATGTGCGCCGAAAATATAATCTGCAGATCGGCGAGACGACCGCGGAGCACATCAAGAAGGAGATTGGTTCGGCCCAGGTCATGCCGGACAGCGCCGGCGCCGAGGGCTCCGTCCGTGGCCGCGACGTGGCCAAGGGAGGCCCGTGTGAAATCACGCTGAACCAGGCGGAAATCGCCGAAGCCCTGCGCGAAACGGTATCGCACATCGTCCAAACCGCTTGCGCGGCCCTTGAACATGCCGAGCCCGAGATAGCGGCCGACATGATCGAACAGGGCATCACCATGACCGGTGGCGGGGCACTGCTGCGAAACATCGACACGGTGCTGGCGGACGAGACCGGCCTACCCGTGAAGGTTGCCGAAGCGCCGCTGAGCTGCGTGGCGCTGGGTGCCGGACGGGCGCTGGAAGACCCGGAATTTCGAGAGGCGCTCTGCCCGGCCTAGCCAACAAAAAGGGCGCCCGGCGAGGGGCGCCCTTCGTGGTTCAGTTCAGGCAAACCGTTTATGCGGCTTCCTTCGCCTTGTGATGGATCACCGCGGCCTTGTTCAGCACCTCGAGGATCTTGGCCAGCGCCGCCTTCTCGTCGGTCTGCTCCATTGCCGCCAGCTCACGCGCCAGTCGCGACGAAGCCGCCTCGAAGATCTGGCGCTCCGAGTAGCTCTGCTCCGGCGCATCGTCCGGGCGGAACAGGTCGCGGACCACCTCGGCAATCGAGGTCAAGTCGCCCGAATTGATCTTCGCCTCATATTCCTGGGCGCGGCGCGACCACATGGTGCGCTTCACCTTGGGCTTGCCCTTCAGGGTCTCCAGCGCGTCCTTCATGGTCTTGTCGCTCGACAGCTTGCGCATGCCGACCGAGTCCGCCTTCGCGACTGGAACGCGCAGCGTCATCTTTTCCTTCTCGAAGCGAAGGACATAAAGATCGAGGCGGGTTCCCGCGATTTCGGTGCTTTGGAGCTCGACCACCCGGCCAACGCCATGCTTGGGGTACACCACATAATCGCCAACATCGAAGCTAAGGGCCTTTAGAGCCATTCCGTCACCTCTTCCCATTGCCCACTTGCGTCACAACCTAGCGCACCGTATCGCCCCCCAAACAGCGACCCCCCGGTCCGGTCATGACTCCGTGCAGAATTGAACCTGTATGAAACGACCGCCGCAGGTCGCGACGGCCGATGGCAATTATATAGCAGAAATATTATCAGATTTCGAGTCCCAGCTGACGGGACCGTGACTCGACCTCCTCGACGATCGAGTGAAGACCCAGGCCGAGCAGTCGAATACCCTTGGGTACCGGTAGCAATGTAGCTAGCAGCGCCTGCCCGGCGGCCTCGAACCCGGCGAAGTCGGGCACCGGTGCGATGAAGCTCTTCGACCGCGTGATCAGCGAAAAATCCGCAAATTTGACCTTGAGCGTCACCGTCCGGCCGTTGACCTCCGCACGCTCGATCCGTTGCCAGGCATAGCCGGCGACGCGCGTCAGCTCGCGGCGCAGGTCTTCCGGTTCCGCAAGATCGACATCGAAGGTACGTTCCGCGCTGACCGATTTGTACGGCCGGTCCGGCTTCACCTCGCGCTCGTCGATTCCGCGCGCGATTCGCCAATACCAGCGACCGGAGGAGCCGAAGTGCGCCTCCAACTGCTCGACGGGCCATTGGGCCAGGTCTGCCCCGGTCAGAATGCCCAGCCTCTCCATTTTGGCGGCCGTCACAGGGCCCACGCCATGGAAGCGCTTGACGGGCAGGGTGGCGACAAATGCTGCGCCTTTATGGGGCGGGATGACGCAAAGGCCGTCGGGCTTGTTTTGATCGCTCGCTAGCTTGGCGATGAATTTGCAGTAGCTGACACCCGCGGAGGCGGTGAGCCCGGTCTCGGCCTTAATGCGGGCGCGTATTTCCTCGGCAATTGCCTTGGCACTCCCTAGCCCGCGCCGGTCCTCGGAAACGTCGAGATAGGCTTCATCGAGGCTGAGCGGCTCGATGAGGTCGGTATAGTCGGCGAAAATCTCCCGGATCTGTTGCGAAATAGCGCGGTAGGCGTCGAACCGGGGCTTCACGAATATCAATTCCGGGCAGCGCCGCTTGGCCGTGACGGAGGGCATGGCCGACCGGACTCCAAACGTTCGCGCCTCATAGCTGGCCGCGGCCACCACGCCGCGATGGCCGCCGCCGACGGCAACCGGCTTGCCTCGAAGCTCTGGAGCATCGCGCTGCTCGACCGACGCATAAAAGGCGTCCATGTCGATATGGATGATCTTCCTTGGCGGCCGCTCGTCGTTCACGCCCTGTTCCCTAGCTTGGCATTGCGGCGGAGTCATGCTTAAGGGCGCCGCAATTCATCCGAACAGGACTCACCGATGAACATCCACGAATATCAGGCCAAGGAACTGCTCGCGAAGTTTGGCGTGCCGGTGCCGGCGGGCCATGCCGCGATGAGCGTCGACGAGGCTGTCGACGCCGCCAAGCTGCTTCCCGGACCGCTGTGGGTGGTCAAGTCCCAGATCCATGCCGGCGGCCGCGGCAAGGGCAAGTTCAAGGAACTTGGGCCCGACGCCAAGGGCGGCGTTCGCCTCGCCCGATCGATCGACGAAGTCCGCTCGCATTCCGAGGAGATGCTCGGCAAGACACTGGTCACCGTCCAGACCGGGCCCGAAGGCAAGCAGGTCCAGCGCCTCTACATCACCGACGGCGTCGACATCGCCAAGGAATTCTACCTGGCGCTGCTGGTCGACCGTTCGACCGGCCGGATCGCCATCGTTGCGTCGACCGAAGGCGGGATGGACATTGAGGCAGTTGCCCACGACACGCCGGAGAAGATTGAGACCATCACCATCGACCCTGCGACCGGGCTGATGCCGCACCATGGCCGCGCAGTCGCGGCCGCGCTTGAGCTGACCGGCGACCTCGCCAAGCAGGCGGCCCAGGTGACCGCAAAGCTCTACGATGCATTCCTCGGCACGGACGCATCGCAGATCGAAATCAACCCGCTGGCGATCACCGACCAGGGGAAACTAATGGTCTTGGATGCCAAGGTCGGCTTCGACAACAATGCCGAGTTCCGCCATCCGGATCTCGAGCAGCTGCGCGACATCACCGAGGAAGATCCGATGGAGGTCGAGGCATCGAAGCATGACCTCGCCTACATCAAGCTCGACGGCAACATCGGTTGCATGGTCAACGGCGCCGGCCTGGCCATGGCGACGATGGACATCATCAAATTGAACGGCGCGTTCCCGGCAAACTTCCTCGACGTCGGCGGCGGCGCTTCCAAGGAGAAGGTCACCGCCGCGTTCAAGATCATTTTGAGCGATCCGGCGGTGAAAGGCATCCTGGTCAACATATTCGGCGGCATCATGCGCTGCGACATCATCGCCGAAGGCATTGTCGAGGCGGCCAAGGAGGTTTCACTCGGCGTGCCGCTGGTCGTCCGCCTCGAAGGCACCAACGTCCAGCAGGGCAAGGACATCTTGGCGATGAGCGGACTGCCGATCGTCGCCGCCGACGATCTCGGGGATGCCGCCCGAAAGATCGTCGCGGAAGTGAAGGTCGCGGCCTAGATATTAAACGTCACCCTCGCGAAAGCGGGGGCCCCGCTTCTTCCCCAGCGGGTAGAAATAAGCGGGGTTCCCGCTTTCGCGGGAATGACGAAGAAGGATGAGCAGGGATGAAACTCTTAGTCGCAGTCAAGCGAGTGATCGATTTCAACGTCAAGCCGCGCGTCAAGATGGACGGCTCCGGCGTCGATCTTGCCAATGTCAAAATGTCGATGAACCCATTTGACGAGATCGCGGTCGAAGAGGCGATCCGTCTCAAGGAAAAGGGTGTGGCGACGGAGATCGTCGCCGTGTCGATCGGCCCGGCCAAGGCGCAGGAGACTCTGCGCACCGCATTGGCGATGGGCGCCGATCGGGCGATCCTCATCCAGACCGAGGAAGAGGTCGAGCCGCTGGCCGTCGCCAAGATCCTGAAGGGCATCGCAGGCGAGGAGAATCCCGGACTCATCATCCTCGGCAAGCAGGCGATCGACGACGACAGCAACCAGACCGGCCAGATGCTGGCCGCGCTGCTCGGCTGGCCCCAGGGCACTTTTGCATCGAAGGTCGAGGTCGCCGGAAGCGACCTCGACGTCACGCGCGAGGTCGATGGCGGGCTGGAGACGGTCAGGCTGGCTACGCCGGCCGTGGTCACCACCGACCTCCGCCTCAATGAGCCGCGCTATGCCTCGCTGCCCAACATCATGAAGGCCAAATCGAAGCCGCTCGCGACCAAGTCGCCGGGCGATTACGGCGTTGACGTCGCACCGCGGATTGAGACCTTGAAGGTCGTCGAACCCGCCAAGCGGCAGGCAGGCGTCAAGGTCGGCTCGGTCGATGACCTGGTGGCGAAGCTGAAGGCTCTGGGAGTGGCGAAATGAAGAATCTGGTCCTGGTTGAACATGACGGGTCGTCGATCAAGGATGCGACCCTCGCCACGGTGACCGCCGCTTCGAAGCTGGGCGAAGTCCACCTGCTGGTCGCGGGCAAGGGCGTCGGCGGGATTGCCGATGCGGCGGCGAAGATAGCCGGCGTGCAGAAGGTCCATGTCGCCGATGGCGCGCATCTCGAGCATCAGCTGGCCGAGGACGTTGCCCCGATCGCGGTGTCGCTGATGGCCAGCCACGACGCATTCCTCGCCCCGGCCACCACAACCGGCAAGAATGTGGCGCCCCGCGTCGCCGCGCTGCTGGATGTGATGCAGCTCAGCGACGTCATCGGCATTGAGGACGACAACACTTTCACTCGCCCGATCTACGCCGGCAATGCCATCGCCACCGTCCGTTCCAAGGATGCCAAGAAGGTCATCACCATACGCGGGACGGCGTTTGAAAAGGCGGCAGCCAGCGGCGGCTCGGGTGCAATCGAGGCCGTTGACGCCGGCGGAGCTTCGGGCAAGTCGAGCTTTGTCGGCGCGGAATTGTCGAAGTCCGAGCGGCCTGAGCTGACCAGTGCCAAGGTGATCGTCTCCGGAGGACGCGCCTTCGGCTCGAACGACCAGTTCCACGGCCTGCTCGATCCGCTGGCCGACAAGCTTGGCGCCGCGGTCGGAGCGAGCCGCGCCGCGGTCGACGCCGGCTACGCGCCGAACGACTATCAGGTCGGCCAGACGGGCAAGATCGTCGCTCCGGAAGTCTATATCGCGATCGGTATTTCGGGCGCGATCCAGCATCTCGCGGGCATGAAGGATTCCAAGACGATCATCGCCATCAATAAGGACGAGGAGGCGCCAATCTTCCAGGTCGCGGACGTCGGCCTGGTCGGCGACCTGTTCAAGATCGTGCCGGAGCTAACGGAAAAGCTCTAGGCGCCGCCGCCTTTTAAATCGGTCGGCAAGGTCGGCTCGCTAAGCAACTGCTCGATCCGCTTCCATCGGGCGGCCGCAGTCGGCCCGGCGGCTTCGACATCGGCGCGGACCATATCGAGTCCGAGGCCATAATTGATGACATAGCTGCGGTATTGCTTGGCGAAGTCGGTCAGCTGGCGAGCGCGCTCCGGGCTGACCAGCAGGTAGTGCTGGGTGAAGTGAACCGCCTGGCCTTCGTCGATACGGCCCTCGAGAAGATCACGGGCGATCGTAAAGCGAGCGCCCTGCAACCCTTTCATGGCATCCTGCAGCGCATAGTAGCGCTCGGCCTCTGCGGTCGGGAGCCCGGCAAGCGGGTAGAGTTGCTTCACCTCATAAGCCAGCCGCTCCCGGCCTGGAAATGCCAGTTCGATCCCATAATTGGCCGAGCCTTCAGCCAGCAGCGACTGGGGCGAATAGAGCGGATAGACGCTGAACTCGATCCAGCCCCGCCCCTTGGAGAGATGCTGCTCTAGGAGCGCGTTCAGGACATGATGGCCCGGATAGCCTTCGTGGCAGCCCAGATCGACGGCGCGCGAGATTCGGATCGGAAGGTCGGTATTGACTTCGATCCGGCTCTGGTAGCCGCCCTTGTAATAATTATACCCCGACCAACTCTTGCCAGTGACAAAGGCGAGGTCGAACTTCTCGCCCTTTGGCAACGCCATATGTTGTGTCGTTCGGGCCTTGCATTCGCCAATGGCTGCCTCGAACACCGGCTTTAGCCGATCGGTGGGAATGGTGAACCTGGCCTGGAACGCCTCGACCCGTTGGTCCAGCGGACCCGATCCGGGAATTAGTTCTTCAACCTTCTTCAGCAGCGGATCGTAGCTTTGCAGCGGCTTCAAAGATGGCCGCACGCCGAACAAGCCCTGCGCTTCCTCCTCGAACGACAGTTTTTCACCGCGCAGCATCCGAAGCCGAGTGAGTGCCGCCGTCAATTGGCCGCCCAGGAACCTGGCGCGCCGCTGATCCAACCCCTGTGCATCACCGCCCAGCTTCGACAGTCGCTTGTTCAGTTCCGCCACTCGCTGCGAAAGCTGGTCGAGCGATTGGGTCGGCGCATCCGCCCTGGCGCGAGCCTGCAAATCGGCCGGGCCATAATAGGCATCGATATAGCCTTCTTCCTTCTCGCCGATCGTCAGGCTGAGCAGGACATAATCGCGAGCCAGTTTGTCGAGACTGTCGGCGGCCGATGATTGGCGTGCATCACAGGCACAGAGCGACATCAGCAGCATGGCGGCGGTGATCGGAGTTTTCATAGGCACACTCCCTTCGAATGCGGGGAGGTGGTGTGCCTAGCGCAACCATTCCGGCAGCGGAAGGGATGCGGCATCGGCCAAATCGATCCTCCGCCGGACAAGCGCCCAGCGGTCGCCGTCGACCAGCACTTCCGGCGTCAGTGGGCGGCTATTGTAGCCGCTCGACATGGCCGCACCATAAGCGCCCGCGGTACGGAAAAAGATCAGGTCGCCTTCCTCCACCCGGTCCAATTCCCGCGCCATCGCGAAGGTGTCGCCGCTTTCGCACACCGGGCCGACAACATGGGCCGTCATCTTGCTGGCGGAAGGCCGCACCGCATCGACATGATGATATGCGTCGTAAAGGGCGGGGCGCATGAGGTCGTTCATTGCCGCGTCGACGATCAACCAGGGATGGACCTCACCGGGTTTTACCCGGACGGCGCGGGACAGCAGCACCCCGGCATTGCCGCTGATCAGTCGGCCGGGCTCGAACGCCAGGCGGATGCCCCAATCCTTGGTCACCCGCTTGACCATCGCCCCATATTCAGCGGGGGTGGGCGGTTCGGGCTGGCCCGGGCCGTAGGGGACGCCAAGGCCGCCGCCAAGGTCGGCGATCTCCAGCGCGAAGCCTTCGTCGCGCAGGTCGCCGATCAGCGACCCGAGCCGCTCGAACGCGGCCTCGAGCGGGGCAAGGCTGGTCAACTGGCTGCCGATATGGACGGTAACGCCCGTGACCTTGAGGTTGGGCAGGTCGCGCACAGCCTTGAACGCTGCGATGGCGTCGGCGGCGGGAAGTCCGAACTTATTATCTGCCGTGCCGGTAGTGATCTTGGCATGGGTGCCGGCTTCAACGTTTGGATTGATCCGCAGCGCGACTGGCGCCTCCATGTCCATCGAACGTGCGACGATCGACAGGGTATGGGCTTCTTCGATCGACTCCAGGTTGAACTGCTTGAGGCCGCCCGCCAGTGCCTCGGCCATTTCGTCGGCAGTCTTGCCGACGCCTGAGAATAATATGGTCTGCGGGCTCATGCCGGCGGCGCGGGCGGCGCGATATTCGCCGATCGACACGATGTCCGCGCCCAGCCCCTCGCGCGCCAGTATCGACAGCACCGCAGGGTTGGGATTGGCCTTGACCGCATAGGCGATCAGCGGGTCATCGAGCCCAATCAAAGCTTCCTGGAGCACACGGGCGTGGCGGCGGAGCGTGGCGGCGGAATAGACATAGACCGGCGTTCCGACCTCGTCCGCGATTACTTCCAGCGGTACGTCCTCGCAGTGGATGCTGCCGCCCTTCAGGTTGAAATGGTCCATGGATCCACAAACATTCAGCTGCTGGCCGGTTGCCAGCCGAGGGCGATGAACATGACGAAAAAGCCAACCACATAGGCCACTGGAACGAACCACCCCTGCTTCACCCATTGGGCAACCGAGCGGCCTTCCGGGAACTCGTTGGTGATGGCGACCCCAGCCGAGGATCCGAACCAGACCATCGACCCTCCGAAGCCCACGGCATAGGCAAGAAGGGCCCAGTCATAGCCGCCCTGACGCAGGGCGAGCGCAGTCAGCGGAATATTATCGAAGACCGACGACAGCAGTCCGAGGCCGAAGGCCGTCTGCCACGACGGCTCGGGCAGACCTCTAATTGGCATCAGCGATGCGGACGCGACCAGGGATGCCAGGAACAGGGCGCCCTTTGACCCATGCTTCAGCACCGACCAATCAGGTCTGCAAATGATGCTGGTCAGGATAATTGCTGCCCATAGCGCCATCCCAAGCCATGGCGCGGTTTCCTCGCCTTCGGTCAGCATATTCGCCACAACATTCGTGGTTACTGCCGTGCCGAGGATGAATGCCACCACCCCGATCCGCTGCCAGATCAGCGGATGGCCGGCCTCGTCGTTGGCGAGGATCGGCTGGTGACAATGTTGTGCCCAGGCACCGAGCGGTGCGAGGACGAGGAAGCTGGCAATAGCCGCAACGAACGCTGGCAGGACCGCCATCGGCGAAATGCCCTGGAGCCACATCAGCGTGGTTGTGGTGTCGCCGATGACACTCCCGGCACCGCCGGCATTGGCTGAGGCGACGATGGCGGCGAGAAAACCGATGCAAACCCGGCCTTGATAGACATGTCGCGCCATGACGCCGCCCAGCACGGCGGCGGCGATATTGTCGAGGAAGGCGGACATGAAGAAGACGATGCCCAGCAGCGCCACTCCGCCTGTCCAGTCGTCCGGGAGCAAGCCTGGCAAATGATCGGACACATTGCTTTTCTCGAACTGGTTCGAAAGCACTTCGAAGCCGGTCAGCAAGAGCAGCAGATTGGCGATTGTCACCCATTCATGCTCGGCGTGTAGCAGTAGGGCCCCAAGGCCGGTCCCTGTCGGAAATTCGCTGAGTTGCCATTCGAACGCGAGGACGAGCAGCAGGCCGGCCATGCTGATTTCCAGTGCGCGCTTATGGAATGCGGCGATTCCGACGAGCGTGAGGCCAAATAAGACAAACTCGACGGGAACGCTGAACAGCGACGGAGCGGATACAGCCATGGCTGGGTGCTAACCGCCAAGTCCCAGCTAGTCGAGCGGAACCGGGTGGTGGCGTTTGCGGCCACCGCCGTTATAGATGCGCCGCGGTTCGCGATATGCAGCATCAAGGCCTCCAACTTGTCTTCGAAGAGAACCGCGAGCCGCTGTTGCGATATCTGAGTGCTCATGGGGCCGGCAATGCTGCCGAGGACCTGCTTCAGGAATTGTGGCTGAAAGTCGCGGCGACTCCCGCGGGGCCGATTGGAAATCCACGCAGCTACCTGTTCCGCGCCGCTACAAACCTCATGATCGACCGCCGCCGGTCGGAGGCGCAGGCACTTCGGCGCGATCATGAATGGTCGAGCCTTGCCGACCGGCTGCCCGGTGCGGCGGCGAATGATGCCGGCCAGGAGCGCCAACTGGCGGCACGGCAGCAGCTGGCCCTGGTCGAGGCGGAGCTCGCAAAGCTTCCGGGCCGGGCGCTCGCCATATTCCGCGCCCACCGCATCGAGGGCCAGACCCAGCGCGAGATCGCGGTCTCCATGGGCCTGAGCCAAAGCACGATCGAGAGCGACCTGCGGATAGTCTACCGCCTCCTCGACGATCTCAGGAGCAAGCTCGATGAGGAATAGCCGGATCGACTCCGTCATGGAGGGCATGAGGTGGCGATGACGCATGACTACGGACGGCGCGAAGCCGCACTCGACTGGCTTGTCCGGACCAATGACCCGGATTTTGATGCTTGGGATGAGTTCACGATCTGGCTGGAAGCGGATTCGGCCAATGCCGACGCTTATCACGCACTCGCAGACAGCGAATCGGAGATGCGGCATCTTGTCAAAGCGCCCCTCCTCGATGAGCCGGTCCGTGGGCCGCAGCGTCGCCGCCTGGCACTGGTCGCTGGCATTGCCGCGCTTGCCGCCGGTGCGACCGCGATCGTCGCGCCCCGCATCATGCCCGTCGATTATTCCACTGGCCCGGGCGAGATGCGCACCGTCTCGCTGGGTGGACAGGACCAGTTGGTCATGAATGGCGACACCAGGCTGGAGCTGGCCGGCCTCGACCACCGCACCATCCGGCTGGAGCAGGGCCAGCTGCTGCTTCGCCTGCGGGACCCGGGGCAGGACAAGGTCGAGCTCAGGTCCGGGGACCTCAAGCTGGTCGACATCGGCACCATATTCGAAGTCACCCGCGCTGGCCGCGCAACCCGACTGGTTGTCAGCGAAGGCGCCGTGATGGCTGATCCGGACGGCGCCCGGCTGACGGTCGAGCCCGGCCAGCGGCTCGATACCGAGGATGGCGCAAGGGTGCTCGAGACAAGGCCTGCCGACATGGCATCGGTCGGCGCGTTCGAGCGCGGCCAGCTTGGTTATGTCGATGAAAAGCTCGAAAATGTCATCGCGGACCTTCGCCGGTCGACCGGTATCGACTTTTCGGCGACCGCCGCTATCAGGGCGCGCCGCTTCAGCGGTACCTTGTCGGTTGCCGAAATAAAGCGCGATCCGCGGTCGCTCGAGCCCCTGCTGGGCGTTGCCATGGAGCGGTCGGGACAAGGCTGGAAGTTGGGAGGAAAGGTCTAGCGATTAGGACGCTGCATGTTGGCGCGTGTTTTGCCGCGCTCCTGACCTTCGCCTCCCCCGGCCAAGCTGCTTCCAGACCGATCAATGTCCCCGCCGGGACGGTCGGACAGGCGGCGTTCGCCATCGGCAGGCAAGCCGGCGTCAGCATTTCGATTCCCGATCGCACGATCTTGAACCGGCATTCGCCCGCCATCCGGGGACGAATGGAAGCGGCCGATGCGCTCCGTCAGCTGGCCAGGGCCAGCGGCCTTCAGGTGAAGAAAGTTGGGGACAACAGCTACCTATTGATTGCCGCCGCGGTACCAAAGCCGGTCGGGGTTAAGGCACTTCGCCAGTCGACCGTAGGATCGACACCTCCGGATCCGCCGCCGCCCGACATTCCGGCCCAGGACATCATCGTCACCGCCAGCAAGCGCGATACGCTGTCGCAGCGTTTCCCCGGCCAATGGACCCGTATCGATGGCGACGTTTTTGCGCCGCTGGGCGTGGTCGGCGCCGATGCGATCGAGGCGCGCTCGGTCGGATTCTCATCGACCCATCTTGGCGCGGGCCGCAACAAGCTGTTCATTCGCGGGATTGCCGATTCCAGCTTCAGCGGGCCGACCCAATCGCCGGTCGGCCAATATTTCGGCGACATGCGTACCGGCTACAGCGGGCCGGATCCCGACCTGAGACTGGTCGACATGCAATCTATCGAGATCCTCGAAGGGCCCCAGGGTACGCTTTACGGGTCGGGCGCGCTGGGCGGGATTGTCCTTTTGAAGCCGAACATGCCCGATTTCGGCGGGGTCTCGGGAACCGCAGGGATTGGAACTTCAATAAGCTGGCATGGAGATCCGGGTTACGATGCATCGGGGGTGGTCAATGCGCCGCTTGGCGACAATGTCGCGCTGCGCGCCGTCGGTTACCATGCCCGCGAAGGCGGCTATATCGACAATATCGCCACCGGCGAGACGGACATCAACGACACGGGCATCACGGGCGGCCGTGCGACCTTGTCGGCCGAGATCGTGCCCGGCTGGATCGTCGACGTTGCCGGTGTTGCCCAGCGGATCGACGGCGATGACAGTCAATATGCCGACAAGGACGGGCGCCACCTGTCGCGCGACAGCCTGGTGGATCAGCCCTTTTCGTCGGATTTCGCGCTTGCCAGCCTGGTGGTGCGCAAGGATGCCGGCCCGATCCGCTTCCGGTCGACCACGGGCGCAAGCTGGCAGGATGTCGCTGAAAATTTCGACGCGTCGGAAGGCGACCTGATCCGCCAGCTGCATCAGCACAGTAAGGCGCGCGCGGTCAGCAATGAAACCAGGATCTGGCGGCCGATGGCGGACGGCTACGGCTGGCTGGTCGGCTTCAGCTCCATCGTCCACCGCTACGACGTATCGCGCGACCTGACGGGAGCCGGCGGCCAGGTCGATCTCGCGGGTGTCGAAAATCGGGTGAGGGAAACGACCTTGTATGGCGAGGTCGGTGTCGAGCTGCATCCCAGGATCGAGGCAGCCCTGGGCGCACGCTACACCTTATCCGCCCTCTCCGGATCGGGCGAACATCTCAGCCCGCTCGCCTTCGACAAGCTGGCGGCAGAGGACGCCAGGCGAAAAGAGCATCGCCTGCTCCCCTCGGCGGCGCTGCTCGCCCGCCCGATTGACGGGTTGACCCTCTACGCCCGTTACCAGCAGGGCTTTCGACCCGGCGGGCTGTCGATCGCCCATGACACAGTCAGGCTCTATCGGAACGACCGGTTGGGAACCGCCGAGGCAGGCTTTCGCTACGGCCGGCCCGGCATCGATCGATTCGACCTGCAGGGCAGCGCAACCTTGAGCAA
This sequence comes from Sphingomicrobium sp., assembly GCA_045811425.1. Lineage (GTDB taxonomy): Bacteria > Pseudomonadota > Alphaproteobacteria > Sphingomonadales > Sphingomonadaceae > Sphingomicrobium. The sequence continues at coordinate 21,257 of JBJMUA010000035.1, forward strand.
ATGGAAGGACATCCAGGCGGATTTCCTCGATCCCTCGGGTCTCCCGGTAACCGACAATATCGGCGACGGGCGGGTGTGGACCATGACCTTCAACGGCGGCGCGCGCCTGACCCCTGAATTGAGGGCCGAAGCTGGCCTCGCGTGGAACGACGGCAAGATTACACGGCCGACAGATGCCTTTCAGACACTCCTTGCCGGCGCCGACCTTGAATCCATGGAAATCCCCAACATCGCTCGGGTCGTGGCGCGCGGCGCGATCGACTGGTCCAAAAAGCTGGGCGGCGATTGGACGTTGGATACAAATGTCTACGCCCGCTACGTCGGCCGCTCGCGGCTTGGCGTCGGCCCGCATCTCGGTGAGGAGCAGGGCCAATATATCGATTCGGGCCTGATCCTGCGGGCTTCTGACAGACGCCGCGCAGTCTCGCTGACCGTTACCAACCTCACCGATGAAATCGGCAATCGCTTTGCGTTCGGCGCTCCGATCGCAACCGGGGCCGACCAGATCACCCCCTTGAAGCCGCGCACTGTGCGGCTCGGCTTCGAGCTGGCCTTCTAGAAAAATATCCAAGGCAAGCCACAGGCGTCTCCGTCTGACCGACTGAAAAGCCCATCTGCCGGCCGGCGGATGGTCCTCTCATTAGGACAAATGGGGAAATTGATGCGTCATTACTTGCTTGCCTCGACCTGCCTTGTCGCGCTGGCCGCTCCCGCCACGGCAGAAACCACAATTTCGACCGCAGTGACCGGCCCGGTCAGGACCTCGACGGTCAAGACCGGTGGACTGCCGGACGACATTCTCATCAACTCCACGGGCATCGTGAACGGGACTGCCGGCGGCGGCGTGATCATCGACAGCAATCACAAGCTCAACAATCAGGGCGCCATCCAGGTCAACAACCAGTCCAATGTGGCGGGTGTGGATGTCTCAGCGGGCGTCACCAGCGGCATCACCTTGGGCGGCAAGATCATCGTCGATGAAACCTACACCCCGACCGATACGGACAATGACGGCGACCTGGATGGAGCTTTCGCTACCGGCAGCAACCGCTTCGGCATCCGCACCAACGGCGCGATGACCGGCAATATCATCGTCACCAGCACCGGCACGATCACGGTCGAGGGCAATAATAGCGCCGGCATCTATCTGGGCGGCCCGCTCACAGGCAATTTCAGCCATGACGGCAACACCGGCGTGCTCGGCAATAATTCCGTCGGCATCCGCACGTCGGACGTCAGCGGCAATGTCCGCCTGGCCGGCAACATCGCTGTTCGTGGCCAGGGATCGATGGCAGTTCAGTCCACCGGCAATATCAGCGGTGCGATGGTGCTGCAGGGGACCATCACCTCGACCGGTTATCGCTTCACGACGCCTCCGGCCGACCCGAGCAAGCTCGATGCCGACGACCTGCTGCAGGGCGGCCCCGCCGTGTCGATCGAAGGCAATGTCGCGAAGGGCATCATCCTTGCGGTTCCGCCCAAGGATAACAGCACCACCGACAATGACGAGGACGACGACGGCATCGAGGATGCCAAGGAAGGCTCGGCTGCGATCACATCCTTCGGCTCTGCCGCCGCCCTGCGCATCGGGTCGGCCGGCAACATTGCCATCGGCGCTACCGAGGGCACCGGGACCGGCTTCGGCCTGATTGTCGACGGCGGCATCCTGGGCGATGGCGTTTACACCGGCGTTGACGGCAATGCCCTGCAGATCGGCGGCCTTGGCGGTACGGTCTCAATCGCCAATGGCATCGGGGTTTCCGGCACCATCACCGCCAAGTCGTTGGATCGCAATGCGACCGCCATTCGCTTGGGCTCCGGCGCGACCACGCCCGAACTGCGCAGTGCCGGCAAGATTATTGCAACCAGCGGCAATAGCGCTTCGTCCATCGCCACGGCGATCGACATCGATGCGGCCGCGAGTTTGCCGATCCTCCGCAACAGCGGGGAGATCAGGGCCACAACCGGCGCCAACGGCGGGGCCGTCGCCATTGTCGACAAATCCGGCACCTTGGGATTGATCGAAAATAGCGGAACGATTGCAGCCAGCGGCGCGGCAGCGGATTCCAACCGCAACGTCGCGATCGACCTCAGCGCCAACACCACCGGCGCGATGATCAAGCAGACGGTCGTCGCTGCTACCTTCCAGGCGCCTTCAATCACCGGCGACGTCAAATTCGGGACCGGCAGCGACACGTTCGACATTGCCGACGGGACGTTCGCCGGCAACGTCAGCTTCGGCGCAGGCGACAATAAGTTCCTGTTGTCGGGCGACGCGAAGGCGGGCGGCAAGCTGGCCTTTGGATCCGGTGCGGATACTTTGACCATGGGCGGCACGTCGGTGTTCAGCGGTTCCGTCGATTTCGGCGGTGGCGCCGACACATTGACGATCGGCGGCACCTCGTACTTCACCGGGCAACTGACCAATGCCACCGGCCTGGCCGTCAATGTCCAGAAGGGCAGCTTCGGCGTCGTCAAAACCGCCAGCATTGCGTCACTCAATGTTACCGATGGCGGCGTCCTGGCCGTGACGCTCGACAAGACTCCCGGCGCATCGAGCATGCTCAATGTCAGCGGCGCGGCAAGCTTCGCAGCCGGATCCAAGCTGCAGCTCAATGTGGCCAATGTCGCCCAGGCGGAAGGACACTTCATCGTGATCGACGCCGGCACGCTGACCGGCGGCAGCAATCTCACGACATCGAACGAGTTTCTGCCGTTCCTCTACAAGGGGTCGCTGACGGTCGCCGGCAACCAGGTCGCCGTCGATATTGCGCGCAAGAGCGCGACGGAGCTCGGACTCAATCGGTCCGAAAGCGCAGCCTATGGCGCAGTCTATGAGGCGCTCGCTTCAGACGACGATATTGGCGACAGCTTCCTGTCCATTCGAACGCAGGAACAGTTTGTCGGCACCATCCAGCAGATGCTGCCCGAACATGCTGGAGGCACTTTCGAAGCGGTGACGATGGGCGATCGCACGGTTGCACGCATGCTCAACGACCCCAAGGCACCCTACAAGGAAGTGGGCCGCATGACCTACTGGCTCAACCAGGTGGCCTGGGGCTCGTCGAAGAGCATTGGCGATACCGCCGGCTATGAGATCGGCGGCTGGGGCGCCACGGCCGGCGCGGAAATCTCGACCGACCTCGGCAAGTTCGGCGGCTCGCTGGGCTATCTCTGGGGCAAGGATGACGACAAGGCGACCGACAACACCGTCGACGCCAATCAATATTCGATCGCTGCCCACTGGCGGATGCAGACCCATGGCCTCCAAGTCGCGGTGCGCGGCAGCTATTCGTTCATCGACTTTGACGGCAAGCGCTTCTTCCGGTTCGGAGAAGGCGCCGATGCGATCGACCGGACGATCGAGGGCAGCTGGAGCGGCTCGCTCTTTTCGGCAACGGCATTCGCCAGCCAGGAACTGTGGGCCGGATCCTTCTTCGTCCGTCCCTCGGCCAGCGTCGAATATTACAGCCTGAGCGAGGATAGTTACGACGAAGAGGGGGGCGGCAGCGCGCTCGATCTTTCGGTCGAAAAGCGCAAGAGCGACGAACTGGCCGTCAATGCGCTGCTTATCGGCGGCTTCGAAATTGGCGGTACCAGCGAATATGACGGCTATTTCCGCTTCGAGGCCGAGGCTGGTCGCCGCCAGATTATGGCCGGCTCTCTCGGCGAAACCGATGCGCATTTCGAGGATGGCGACACCTTCACCTTGACCCCGGAGGACCGTGAAAGCGGCTGGGTCGGCCGCCTCCGCGGCATTGGCGGCAATGCCAATTTCCGCCTTGCCGGCGAAGTCGGCGCCGAGGAGCGCGAAGGCAAGGTCGGATTGTCAGCTCGGGCAAGCCTCGTCCTAGGCTTGTAACGCCCGAGGGCCGCCGTTCCGCTTCGACACCCCAATATCCCGGGCGGAGCGGCGGCCACCCCATTGTCAATCTCGTCTATACGGCGCAGCACCGGCGTCGGGGAAACCTTCGAGAGGAAGCCATGCTTGAGCTGCGGCCCGATTGCGAGCGATGCGGAACGGACCTCCCGCCCGAAACCGCCGACGCGCATATCTGCACTTTTGAATGCACCTTTTGCTCGGATTGCGTGACGGCCATGGACGGGATCTGTCCGAATTGCGGCGGCAATCTGGAGCGGCGCCCGATCAGGCCCGCGGCTCTCCTGCAGAAATATCCGCCTGCCAAGGACCGGCGGGGCCCTTCCTAGCTCGAGCTGTCGATCCGCGCATGGGCCCTCACCGGAAAAGTCCCCATGCCCCTGACTTTTGGCGGGACGGCCGAAAAGCGGAATCCTTCGGCCGGCAGCCGCTCCAGCCCGGTCATATGTTCGACGATCGGGATGCCGGCCGCGAGCAGGACGGAATGGACCGGGCGGATTCCGCCGGACACGTCATCGATATTGAATGAATCGATTCCGACCAGGACGGCGCCATGGTCCCGAAGCCATGCAGCAGCGGCTTCGGTCAGGAACGGATGGCCTTCGAAATAGGCATCCGTTCGCCAATGCCGGTCCCAGCCGGTATGGATCAGGACGGCGCGCCCGGCGACATCGACACCCTCAAAACGATCCTTATCGATCGCTCCGCATGCTCCGACAACGCGTAGGACGATCCCCGGGAGATTAGAGACGGTCTCCAGCTTCATGGCGGCAAGATCATCGCCGTCCGCATAACGATGAAATGGCGTATCGAGATAGGTTCCTGTGTTCGATACCATCTCGATGCGGCCAATCTGGAACTCGGTTCCCGGCGCATATTTCTCCCGCGATTGCTCGCGCGAAAGAAAGTCGCAGATAATCGGCGCCGGCAGGCCCTTGTAGGTGATCATGCCGTCCTCGATCATGTGGCTGAGGTCGATAAGGGCGTAAGCATCTCTCATCTGAGGTCCTTGCTTGGGAAAGCCTTATGCACTGTCCTAATTGCCGCGTTCGGTTACTTTTGGCCTATTGGCAAATCTGCAATGAGCCGACAATGCGACGGTAGTAACTTTATAGTTATTTTGCAGCAGTTGACGTTTATTTAGCAACGGCTCATCATTCCTTTGCCGAATCGCAAATGCGGACTGAGGTCCGTGGGGGGAACTGCCATGTTGGGCAGTCTGGCGTCGGCGATTTCCAGCGACAAGAGGACGCTCAGGCGCATCAGCGCTTGCCGTAGGCTTTGCGCCGGACTGCCGCGGCTCGGCAGACAAGTCTTCGTTGCTCGGACAAGTGAGATCGGGCCCATGGAAGGCTTCCCGGCCGCTGGCTGGCTCCAGCGAACTCACCGCGATCATTATGCCGGAACGCCGGGACAATTCGCCGCGGAGTGTGCGTCCCGATCAACAGCAAGGGGAGGGTGAATTGCGTATGTCGAACCGGGCGACTAGCCATATTGGCCTGTTTTTTCTGCTGTTAGTACTGCTTGGCGGATGCGCCTCAACGCGCGGCTCCCAGCAATGGGTGACCAGCGCCGATCTGCAGTCAAATGCGGCCGTTTGCCCGAGCAGAGTAGACCTGGATAACGAGCCCGGGGGCGCAAGGGCGGGTGCATACCGCGACCGGATTATCTCGGAGTGCACCAAGGCTATCAACTACAAATATAATGAGTTCGCACAGGCCCTTTCCCGCGAAGCTGGCCTCGCCAACCTTGGTACCGATCTTGCAGCGCAGGCCCTGTCTACGGCGGCAGCGGTCGTGGACGGCGCCGACCTGGCCAAAAAGCTGGCGGCAGGCTCCGCCCTGTCGCTCGGCATTGGCTCAACCATCAACAAGGACCTTTTCTACAAGCAGACCTTGCCCGCGATCATCGCGTCAATGGATGCCAGGCGCAGCAAGGTGCTCACCGGCATCGCCAGGGCGCAGAATGAGGATCCCGATGCCAGTTCCTATACGCTCGCGCGGGCCGGTCACGACCTTGATCTGCTGCAGCAGGCAGGCAGCCTTGCGGCGGCAGTGAGCGAACTCAACAAAGCAGCCTTCGACAACGCCAACAAGGCGGACGAAGAGCGGCAGCGTGTCGAGGCACTCGACATCGGCATCGCGCGGGACTTCGCTCCTGGCATTGAGGCGCGCCTGGACCGGATTGCAGCCGACACCCGCGCGCTCGAAAGCGCGGGAAATCTGGCGGCTCTTCAAGGAATCGCCGCAGACCTCCAGCTACCTGCCGATCCGAGCGACAGCGCGAGACGCGTTGGGGCGCTTATCCGAGCAAAAGCGGAGGAGGCGGGCAATCTCGAAGACCCGGCCGTCGGCGAAGCCCTGATCAAGAAGATCGAAGACGCCATCAGCAAACATGAGGGAGGAGGGCAATGACCGACCAGCCTTTGTTCGTAAGCGTGCATTTCCCCGCATCGGTAAACCTTGATTGGATCAACCACCGGGTCGCACATTATGAGGGAAATATCGGACCGCTTGTCGAGATGAAACTCGACAATGACATGAGCTTGTTCAAGTTCGACGCGCTTGGCGATCCGCCCACTCATTTTGCGACGATAAACCCGCAGGCCGGCGGAAAGCCTCAAGTGCCAGACGGAGGCGTGCTGGTGGCATCAGGACGCATCTTCATCGAAGGCGAACAGATACTCTGCGCCGCGACGCGAGAGCCATAGCAGGATCCCTCAGCCCATAATCGGTGATGCGGTTAAGCAGTGGTGCCCAGGGGCGGAATCGAACCACCGACACTGCGATTTTCAGTCGCATGCTCTACCAACTGAGCTACCTGGGCCCATGATCGAGCGCCGGTCGGCGCATCGGGCGACGCGTCCCCTAGCCGTCGTCCCCGTCGCTGTCCAGCCCTTGCGGATTGGCCGGCCGGCCGGCGATCTTGTACCCCTCGCCGAGCCAGCGCAGCAGGTCGCGATCCTTGCATCCGCGGCTGCAGAATGGGGCGTGATCCTTTGCGGCGGGCTTGCCGCACAGCGGGCAGGGCTTAGGTTCGCTGGGCATGTCCGCCAGACATGGGAAGCGCCGGGTCGGCCCGCAAGGTAACGGCCCCGCCAACCTGGCGCGAGAGCTGCTCGATCCAGGCAGGATTGGCCTCCAGCACGCCGATGACCGCGGGATTGGCAGCAAGGCGAACGGATCCGATTTCGCTGCCCGCGCGCCGCAGCAGGGCGCGCGCCTCGAATGGGGCCCGGTCCGCGGCCAGTTCGAACAGGGACGCATGCCTGCGCGGGCGGACGATCTGCAGGAAACCGAAGCCGTTGACCGCGGTCCGCTCGAACGGCTGGGGAAGCACCGCGTCCACGGCCGCAGCCGCGGCCTGCCGGGCCACCTTCCCCTCGACGGTCGGCAGGTCGATGCCGATCGAGCCGCCGACGCCATGACGCCGGATTGTTTCGGCCGCGGCGGCGGCACCTGCGACCATCAGTTCGGACGGCGGCAAATGGCCATCGACATCGATCAGGGTCATCGCTGGTGTCACGGAGATGCGCAGCTCGCCGCCCGGAAAGGCGATCAGGCTGCCACGCGCCTCGTCGAGCAGGTCCGACCAGCCGCATGCTTCCAGCTCGTCTTCCTGCGCCGGGAACAGCAGGTCGCGGCCTTTCGGATCTGGAGCCGGTCGCGCTAATTCATCGGTCATCCGAGCCAGCGGGCGTTTCCAGGGTTCGGCGCCGCTCAACGCCTCGCGCGTCACTTCGAGGTTGAGCTTCGCTCCTTCGGTCACGCCGGGGGCGCCCCTGGGCAGCAGATATTCCTGCCCATCGGCAACAGCGACGGCATTCCGCCCGACACTCTTCAACCGCGCGGCCAGCACCGTCCCCGTTGGGATGATATGCTGGGGCAGGATCCGCGCTTCGACGATCCGCCCATCCTCGACCAGCGCGTGGCGGGTCTCTCCGATCCCGCGCTCGATTATCCATTCAGGCAAGGGGGTAACCAGCGCCTTTCAGCAGCAGCCTGGTCTCGGCCAGGGGCAGGCCGACGACATTGGAATAGCTGCCGGCGATGTGCCTCACATAGACTTCGCCATAGCCCTGGAGCGCATAGCCGCCGGCCTTGCCATGCCACTCGCCATGGCCGGCATAGAAATCCACCTCTTGGTCGGATAGCCGCTTCATCGCGATCATCGTCTCGACCAGCCGGCTGCGGGTCGGTTCGCCCGGCACGGCGACAGCGACGCCGGTCAGCACGCGATGACGGCGGCCCGACAGCAGCGTCATGCATCGGCGAAGGGTCGCCTCATCCTCGACCTTGGGCAGGATGCGGCGCCCCACCGCCACCACCGTGTCGGCAGCCAGCACCAAGGCCTGGCTGTGGCGCGCGGCGACCGCCTCGGCCTTCTCGATCGCCAGCCGCAGCGCATGGACGCGCGGCAGTTCGCCCTTGGGGACGCTCTCGTCGATGTGCGCAGGATCGACGGCGTCGGGCACGACGCCGATGCGGGCTAACAGGTCAAGGCGGCGGGGGCTCGCCGAAGCGAGGATGAGCCTCATCAGGCGCCTGGGCCGGGGCCTCCGCGCCCGGGCATGAAGCGATAGGTTATGCGGCCCTTGGTCAGGTCATAGGGCGTCAGCTCGACCAGCACTTCGTCGCCGGTCAGCACGCGGATGCGGTTCTTGCGCATCTTGCCCGCGGTGTGACCAAGGATCTCATGGCCATTCTCCAGCTCGACGCGGAACATCGCATTGGGCAGCAGTTCGACCACCCGTCCGCGCATCTCGAGAAGTTCTTCCTTGGCCATAATCCTCGCTTAAATTGTCGGTAAAGTTGCGGAGCCTTACTCTGGCAATTCGTAAAAGGGAAGCAGGCCGCGCGGAGGTGATCAACCGATGGTGAGAATGGTCGATCCCACCGTCTTGCGCGCCTCCAGCGCGCGATGGGCCTCGGCCGCTTCGGCCAGCGGAAAGCGCTGGCCGATGTCGATCTTGACCTTACCGCTACGGACTGCGTCGAACAGGCTGGCGGCGGAACGATCCAATTCCTCTCGCGTCGATATATAGTCGAACAAGGTGGGCCGGGTGAGATACAGCGAACCCTTCTGCGCCAGTACGCGCGGAGTGAACGGCTCAACCGGACCGGAGGCCTGGCCGAAGCTGACCATGAGCCCGCGCTTCTGCAGGCAGTCGAGCGAGCGCAGGAAGGTGTCCCGGCCGACCGAATCATAGACAACGGGCAGTTTCTTCCCGCCCGTCAGCCGGTCGACCTCGGCCACGAAATCCTGTTTCGAATAGATAATCGGATGGTGGCAGCCATGGGCGCGGGCCAGCTCCGCCTTCTCCTCGCTCGATACGGCGCCGATCACCGTCGCGCCCAATGCCGCCGCCCATTGGCACATGATCAGTCCGACCCCTCCGGCTGCGGCATGGATGAGGATCGTGTCTTCGGCATGCAGCGGCCAAACCGAACGGATCAGCATGTCTACCGTCATGCCCTGCAGCATCATGGCCGCCGCCTGCTCGTCGCTGATATCGTCGGGCAGCTTGACCAGCCGGTCCGCGGCGATCAGCCGCATCTCTGCATATCCGCCCATCGGGCCGGCATAGGCGACGCGGTCGCCGGTTTTCACTCCCGTAACGTCGGCCCCGATGGCGTCGACAATGCCGGCGCCTTCGACACCAGGGATGAAGGGCGAAGGCTGCGGATATTGGCCGCTGCGGTGATAAACGTCGATGAAATTGAGCCCGACCGCCGTCTGCTTAAGCCGAACCTGGCCCGGTCCGGGATCGCCAACCTCCACTTCCTCCCAGCCAAGCTGCTCGGCGCCGCCGGGCTGTCGGACGAGGATTGCGTGCGGCATCGATCGTTCTCCCTGTTGCTTCCCGAAGATGGGCGGGCGGACTGGCAAAAGAAAGCCCCGCCGCGGCAGTGCCGGGCGGGGCCGAGGTTGTTGATCGAAGGCGGCGGCTAGGCGCCGGCGCCCTGGGCCGCCAGCGCCGCCAGCAGCAGCAGCGCGACGATGTTGGTGATTTTGATCATCGGGTTGACCGCCGGGCCGGCAGTATCCTTGTACGGATCGCCGACCGTGTCGCCGGTGACCGCGGCCTTATGGGCGTCGCTGCCCTTCCCGCCGTAATTGCCGTCCTCGATATATTTCTTGGCATTATCCCAGGCGCCGCCGCCCGAGGTCATCGAGATGGCGACGAACAGGCCGGAGACGATCACGCCAAGCAGCAATGCGCCGACCGCGGCTAGGCCCTGCGCGCGGTCGCCTGCCACAAAGCTGATGGCGAAGAAGACGACGATCGGGGCCAGCACCGGAAGCAGCGACGGCAGGATCATCTCCCGGATCGCGGCCTTGGTGACCAGGTCGACGGTGCGGGCATAATTGGGGCGCACCGACCCATCCATGATCCCCGGATTGTCGCGGAACTGGCCGCGCACTTCCTCGACCACCGCGCCGGCCGCGCGGCCAACCGCGGTCATGCCCATCGCCCCGAACAGGTAGGGGAGGAGCGCGCCGAGCAGCAGGCCGACGATGACGTAGGGGTTGGACAGGCTGAACAGCGTGTCGAGGTCCACGTTGACCCCGATCTGGCTGCCGAATTCGCGCAGGTCGGCGGTATAGGCGCCGAACAGCACCAACGCGGCGAGGCCGGCCGAGCCGATCGCATAGCCCTTGGTCACCGCCTTGGTGGTGTTGCCGACCGCGTCGAGCGCGTCGGTGCGGTTGCGGACCTCGCCCTCCATTCCGGCCATTTCGGCGATTCCGCCGGCATTGTCGGTGACGGGCCCGTAGGCATCCAGTGCGACAACCATGCCGGCCAGCGCCAGCATGGCGGAGGCGGCGAAAGCGACGCCAAGCGCGCCCGCCAGCTGCCAGCTGACAATCACGCCGACGATGATGACGAGCGTCGGCAAAGCGGTCGATTCAAGGCTGATCGCCAAGCCCTGGATGACGTTGGTGCCATGGCCGGTCTGGCTGGCCCGGGCGATCGATTGGACCGGACGATGGTTGGTGCCGGTATAATATTCGGTGATCCATACGATCAGCGCGGTCACGGCGAGGCCGACGATGCTGACCCAGACGAGGTTGATGGCCGGGAAGCTGAGCCCGCCCTTGGTGGTGATCACCTGATTGAGGTCGCCGCCAAATGCATACCAGGACGCGCCCCAAATGCCGACGCCCCCCAGGACGGTTGCGGTCCAGAAGCCTTTGTAAAGAGCTCCCATGATCGATTCCTTGGCGCCGAGCTTCACGAAGTAGGTGCCAATGATTGACGTGATGATGCAGACGCCGCCGATCAGCAGCGGGAGTCCCATCATTGGCAGCAGCAGCGGAGAAGCGCTGATGGTCAGGGCGACGGTGACCATGGTGATGCCGACCGTCACGACATAGGTTTCGAATAAATCGGCGGCCATGCCCGCGCAGTCGCCGACATTGTCGCCCACATTATCGGCGATCACCGCCGGGTTGCGGGGGTCGTCCTCCGGGATACCGGCTTCGACCTTGCCGACCAGGTCGGCGCCGACGTCGGCAGCCTTGGTGAAGATGCCGCCGCCGAGACGAGCGAAGATCGACACCAGCGAAGCGCCGAGCGCGAGCGCAGTCAGAGCAGTCACCACCAACCGGTCATTGGGGGCGTAGCCCATGACATCGGTCAGAATGTAGAAAACACCGGCGATCGCCAGCAGCGCCAGGCCCGCGACCAGCAGGCCGGTGACGGCACCGGCACGGAAGGCGACGGTCAGGCCTTGCTGCAGGCCGGTGCGCGCGGCTTCGGCGGTACGGACGTTGGCGCGAACCGAGATGTTCATGCCGATGAAACCCGCGGCGCCCGACAGGATCGCGCCGGTGACGAAGCCGGCAGCGCTGAGCCGGCCGAGGAAGGCATAGACGATGACCGCGACAATCACGCCGACGATGGCGATGGTCGTATATTGCCGGCGAAGATAGGCACGCGCGCCTTCCTGGATGGCACTGGCGACCTCGACCATGCGCTGGTTGCCCGGCGAGGAGCGGAGCACCTGCTGGCTGGTAAGGATGCCGTAAAGCAGCGCGATGACGCCGCAGGCGATCGCGATAAGGACAAGATTCATCGTGAACTATTCCCCTGTTCGACCCTGACGCCACGACCCGGGCAGGCAGTGGCCAAGAAAATTCGGGGCAGGTTTAGCGGGGATTCAGGCGGTGGCAACCGCCTAGATTAGAAGCCTGGACAATTAGTTGAGCAGCAGCGCGGTCGCCATGCCGGAGGCGAGTCCGGCAAGGGCGATGATCCACTGGCGAGCGCTAAGCGCGATGTTCATAACCAAGCTGCTCCGGCAGCGGCACGTCGCCAGCGGCGTCGGAAAGCCTCATCCCTTTGCCGTCGGTCAATGTGCCGATGCGCCGGAGGATCGTCCCCCTTGGTAAAGAAAGACTTAAAGGGTCGAAATCGGCGGGAAGGGCGGCGAGCAGCGCATAGTCATCGCCGCCCGTCGCCGCCCTCAATCGCGTGCGCCGGTTGGCGCCATGTTCGGCAACATAGGCGCGCGAAAGAGGCAAGGCATCGATATTGATATCTGCGCCGCAACCGCTGGACGCGCACAGGCGCGAGGTGTCAAGCAACAGCCCGTCGGAGAGGTCCATCATGGCATTGGCGTGAGGGGCGAGCAGGCGGCCTACGGCAAGCTGCGGGACTGGCCGGCGATAGGCCTCGACCAGCGGCCCTTCGGCCTCGGCATCTTCCTGCAGCAGTTCAAGCCCGGCGATGGCATCGCCGAGCGTGCCGACCAGCCAAAGTGCGTCGCCTGCCTTGCCACCGGAGCGCGAGGGGATTTTCTCTCCGCCGCGGCCGATGGCAGTCAGGCCGAGGATGCGCGGGGCGCCTTCGGGCAAGGCGATAGTGTCGCCGCCGACGAGGGCAATGGCATAGGTTTCGCAGGCGGCCGCAACGCCGGCCAGGAACTTCTCCTCCCAGTCGCCGTCGGCAATCAGGGTCATGCCCATCAGTGCCGCAATCGGCTCGGCCCCCTTGGCGGCGAGATCGCTCAAATTGACCGCAACCAGCTTCCAGCCGACGGAGGCTGGCGGGTCGGTTGGCAGGAAATGGACGCCTTCGGCGATCATGTCATGCGTGAACACCAGCCCGTCCAGCACCGCCACGTCATCGTCCAGTCCGCGCGCGGCGGGGTTGGTGGCGAGCAGGCGCAACTTGTCGATGAAGGCGAGCTCACTGCTGCTCATGCCGCCACCTTATAGACCCGCGGGAAGGGATGGTGGAAAGCCCTAAGCGACCGGCCGCGCCACCTTGGCGACGGCGTCCAGCAGCCCGTTGACGAATCCCTTTTCGCGCTGGTCGTAGAAGGCCTCGGTGACGTCCAGATACTCGTTGATCACCGTCGCGACGGGCACGTCCGGCCTGGCGAGCAGTTCATAGGCGCCGACCCGCAGGATCGCCTTCATCGGCTTGTCCAGCCGCTCGATGCTCCATCCTTTGGCCAGCCGCTCGGCGATCAGCGCGTCGATTTCCTCGGCCCGGGCCAGCGCGCCGGCGACCAGGTCGTCGAAGAAGCTGATCTCCGCTTCGGCATAGGTCTCGCCCTCGATCGTCGCTCCCAGGCGATGGTCGTGGAATTCGTGGATCAGGCGCGCCGTCGGCGTGCCTTCCATTTCCTGCTGGTAGAGTGCCTGCACGGCGGCAAGCCGGGCGGCGGAGCGAGAGATGGAGCGAGTCATGTCGGTCGCGCCTGTAGCGGCTCAGTCCGCGGCAAGGAAGGGGCGGAGCGCGCCCGCGACCTTCTCCGGCGCTTCCCATGGCGCGAAATGGCCCACGCCTTTCAACGGGAAGACCTCTACCTCGTCCCCAACCTCGCCAATGCCTTCCAGCTGGCTCGGCAGCAACGCCTTGTCCTCCAGCCCCCAGATGACGCGCACCGGAATATGGAGCTTCGGCACGCCGCGCTCGACCCAGGCCGGCATCGCCGCTTCCTCGCCGATCGTGGGCACCACGACCTGGCTGGACCGGTACCAGTTGAACATGGCGGTAAGCGCGCCCGGCCGGCTCCAGTCGGCGATGTAGCGGGCGCGTTCGTCTGGCGTGATCAGCGCCATGTCGACATGCTTCGAAAAGCTCTTTTCGAAGAAATTCTCGATCCCCATCCGCGCCACGCCGGCCTCCATGCCTGGATCGCGAAAGGCGCGCATATATTGGGACGCGGCGCGCTGGGCATCATCCTCGATCAGGCTCTTCTGGAAGATCATCGGGTGCGGCGAGTTGATGATCGCCAGCCTGCTGATCCTTGGGTTCCCGCGTAGCGCCGCCGCCCAGGCGATCGCCCCACCCCAATCGTGGCCGACCAGCGCGAACCGGTCGATGCCGAGCGCGTCCGCAAGCGCGAAAATGTCAGCGATCAATGTATCGGTGGCATAATCGGCGACGTCCTGCGGCCGGTCGCTTTCTCCAAACCCGCGCAGGTCGGGCATGACCGGGCGGATATGGTCGGCAAGCAGCGGCGCGACCCCGCGCCAGGTGCGATGCGATTCCGGGAAGCCGTGCATCAGGATCGCCGGCGGCCCATCCTCCGGCCCCGCCAGCGCGACGTTCATGGCAATGCCGGTCGACAGCGCGACCCTGCGCTGCTCCATCACGGGTAGGTGACCGTCAGCGGCACTTCGGGCAGCGGGATGAACTCCTCCTCATCGCCCGGTACCAGCGGGAAGCGGCGAGCCTTCCAATCCTCCTTGGCCTGGTTGATCCGGTCCCGCGATGAGGAAACGAAATTCCAGAACACATGGCGCTGGGTGGAGAATGCCTCGCCGCCAAGCAGCATGACCCGCGACGGCATTTCCGCCCTCAGGGTCATCGCCTGTCCAGGCGCCAGCACATACAGGATGAAGGGTTCCAGCCGGTCGCCATCCAGGCTCGCATCGCCCTCGGTCACCAGCACCGCCCGCTCGTCGGTCATCGCATCGATTGGGATGCTCGATCCGCCACCCAGCAGGATGTCGGCGTAGATCGTCTCGCTATGCTGTGTAACGCCGGCGGTCTTGCCCCACAGCGTGCCCATCAGGACCCGCGCCGATACGCCCTCGCCCTCGACCAGCGGCAGCGCCGATCCGTCGACATGCTCGAAGGCCGGATCGACCTCCTCCCTGCCGTCCGGCAGGGCCAGCCAGGTCTGCATGCCGTAGAGCGCCGGGCCTTCCGCCCGAAGTGCCGAGGGAGAGCGTTCCGAGTGAACGATTCCGCTGCCCGCTGTCATCAGGTTGATCGCACCCGGCTTGATCACCGCATGGCTGCCGATGCTGTCGCGATGCTCGATCGAGCCTTCGAACAAATAGGTGACCGTGGCGAGGTTGATGTGCGGATGGGGCCTGACGTCCATGCCCCGGCCAGGCGGCAGTCGCGCCGGGCCGAACTGGTCGACGAAGATGAAGGGCCCCACCATCCGCCGCGGCCTCGACGGCAGGGTGCGCCGTACCTTGAACTCGCCAAGGTCATGGGTGGTTGGAATGATCGTTTCCATCAGCCTTCTCCGGGAGCACTGGCTTTGATTGTCAACGCATGGACCCGCTCGCGCATCAGCTCGCCCAGCGCCGCATGGATTTTCCGTTGCCGCTCCACCCGGTTCAGCCCGGCGAAAGCAGGACTCTCGATGATCAGCGCGAAATGGCTTTCGCCGCGTGGATCGTGACCGGCATGGCCGACATGCTGATGGCTCTGATCCTCCAGCTCGAGGCGGGTGGGGGCAAGCGCAGCGGTCAGCCGCTCGATCATTTCCCTGGCGACAGGTCCGGTGGCGATGGCGGGCATCGCTCCTATATAGAGAGGTTTCGACAGTGAGGAAGCGATGCAGATCCTGGTGACCAAGGGCAGCCAAGCCGACTGGATCGAGGCACGCCGCGAAGCGAGCGTGGCCCATGAAAATCTGCAGCACGAAAGGTGGCATCTGGCGGCATGAGGGCGACCAAGTTTCATGGCCGGGTCGAAGGGTCGCACAATCGCTGCTCGGTTCGCGGCTGCCGCGAGCCGGGAGAATTCCGCGCGCCACTGACTCCTTCCGATTTCGACGGCCCGGGCAGCTGGCGCTGGTTTTGCCTCGAGCATGTGCGCGAGCATAATGCGAAGTATAATTTCTTCGAAGGGATGAGCCCCGAGGAGATCCAGGCAGCGCAGTCGCCGATAGCCGGCTGGGAAAGGGAAACCCGCGCCTTCGCTCACGCCGGTGCCGATGCGGGGCCCGCCTGGCGCGAATTCGTCGATCCGCTCGACGCGATCTCGGCACGCTTTCGCCCTGAAGCGCGACGTCGCGCGGTCGATCGCTTCACCGCCAGGGAGCGGCATGCGCTTGGGGTCATGGGGCTTCGGGACGACACCGACCTCCACCGGGTGCGCAGGCGCTACTCGGAACTGGTCCGCCTGTACCATCCCGACCGCAACGGCGGCGATCGGTCGCTGGAAAAGAAGCTGAGCGAGGTTATCGAGGCATGGCAGGTGCTCAAAAGCGCTGCGGCCTTCACATGACGCACCTTCGGTTATGGCGTTTCGAGGTTTCCGAACAGCATGAGGATCGGTTCCTCTCGGCGTACCGGGCCGAAGGCGATTGGGCGAAGCTGTTCGCCACGGCGCAAGGCTTTATCCGGACCGAGCTATGGCGAGATGGGGACGGGATCTACCTGACGGCGGATTATTGGGAGTCGGTGACTGCGTTCCAAGCATTCCAGGCCATTCAGGGCGAGGAATATCGCCGGCTCGACGCGCAATTGGAGGGCGTCGCCGGGATCGAGACGTTTCTCGGAGCCTTCGACCTCGTCGACTAGCCCCTCCAGCGCGCCACGCGTTCGATCCAGCCGCCGTGGAACGAACCCCATTCCCAGATTGCGATCAACAGGAAGAGGACCGTTGCGCCCATGTGCAGCACCAGCGGCTGCGGTGGCAGGAGCAGCGCCCAGGCGCCCAGCAGGCCGAACAGGATGAGACCGGCCAGATGGGAAAGCGGCCAGAATTTCTGCCCGCTGGTCAGCCGCTTGAAGATCATCATCCCGCCAATGAACAGGCAGGATCCACCAACCAGCGCGGCAACGAAAAAGGGTTCGAGATGGCCTGCCGGATGCATCAGCACCTGCTCGTCCGCGACTGCCAGGACGATGATTCCGGCAACAATCGGGATATGGCCGTAGGTATAGGCTTCGCGGCCGATCAGCCCGGGCCGGTCGTCATGTTCGATCATCTCGCTGCCGCGCCGCGCCCCGACGTCGAAATAGATCCACCACATCGCAACTGAGCCGATGAAGGCACTGAGAAAGGCCAGGATAGCTTCACGGGATGGCGGCAGGTCCGCGAAGGTTGCGCCGGAGACAATGATCCCTTCGCCCAGCGCGATAATGATGAACAACGAGCATCGCTCGGCCATATGTGCGCCGCTGATGACCCATTCCTGCGGAGTCGATCGGCCGAGGCCCGGCACATAGAAAAAGGTCCATGGGCCAGCCGCCTCGATGGCAAGTGCGCCCGTCCACCAGATCATCCGCCTCATTGGGTCCGGATCCAGCGCCCCCGCGACCCATGGGATTGCGGAGAGGATGAAGTAAATGGTCGCCCTGCCCATATTGGTGGACGGACCGTGGGGAAAATCTTCCCTCGCCCAGGCGGTATAGGCAGTGCGGCCAATCTGGATCGTGACATAGGCCAGCGCAAAGGGAAGGCCATATTGCCCGAAGGCTTCCGGGATGGCGGTGGATAGCACCAGGCTGAGCAGCGCGATCAGGATCAGGCAGAGCCGTACCGGTGTCCTGTCTGGATCAAGCCAGTTCGTCGCCCAGGCGGTGTAGATCCACGCCCACCACACCGCCAGGAACATCAGCAACGTCTGCAGCGCGCCGACTATCGTGTGATGGAGCAGCAGATAGTGCGAAAGCTGGGTGACCGCGAAGACGAACATCAGGTCGAAGAACAGCTCCATCGCGCTGACGCTGTGGTCGACCCGTTCGCGGCCGTCGCGAAGATGGGAATGGCGGGGCATCGGCGCATCAGGCGCAAATCCGCCCGAAACGCAAGGCTCAGTCTCGGTCGGGAGCGCCCAGCGGGAACAATGGACGATAGGGCCGGGCCTCCTCGACGCAGCGAACTACCGGCGGCAGCGCCAGCAACTCGGCACGCAGCGCCGACACGCGCGGGCAGTCGCCGGGGATCCGCTCGATCCAGTCGGCGTAGAATAGCGACGGGGCGGCGGCGCAGGTGACCAGCGAGACATTGGGCGGCAATGAATTGCTGCCCAGCCACGCCTCGATCCAGCGATAGGCGCGGAGCAGACCCTCCTTGCCGCCGGCTACTTCGGCCGGGTCGGGGCTTTCCATATTGGCGATGTAGGCGCCCACCACCCGCTGCACGTTCGCCATGACATAATTGTCGAACACCCGGTCGATCATCCGCGTCGTCGCTGCTTTCGCCGGGTCGGCCGGGATCAACGGCGCATCGCCGGGATAGTGGACCGCAAGATGCTCGATGATCGCGGTCGCCTCGATCACCGTGCCGCCGCTATCGGCCAACACCGGAAACTTGCCGGCCGGATGCGTCCCCGCGACGAACGCATTATTCTCTGGGTGGTCAGGGCCCACTCCGCGGAATTCGAACTCGGTCCCGTTCGCATAGAGCGGGATCAGCGCCTTCCAGGTGTAGGATGAGAAGGGGTGGCCGTAGAGCTGCAGGCTCATGCCTCTTCTTTCGCCCATTTCTCCCGACGCTCAAGCTCGGCCTCGCTCGGCGGCTTGGTCTCGAAGCTACCGGTCGGAACTTCGCCGGCCGGCTCGTAGGCAGCAATGACGACGCCTTTGTCCGACACGAAATGGTCGAGCAGCTTGAGCGCTCCGGGCTCCTCCGTTCCGTCGAAAATCCGTTTGCCTTTGCCAAGCAGGACCGGGAAAGTCATCAGGACCAGCTTGTCGATCAGGCCCGCGGCGAGCAGCGGCACGTAAAGCGTGCTGCTGCCCTGGATCAAAAGGTCGCGGCCGTCGCTTCGCTTTAGTTCGGCCACTGCAGCGGCCAAGTCGCCCGAGATCTTGTAGCTGTTCTGCCAGCTGAGCGGCTCATCCGAATGGGTCAGCACATATTTGTTGATGCGCTGGAATTTCTCGCCGATCGGATTGTCCTGATTGTACGGCCAGTACGCGGAAAAAATGTCGTAGGTCCGCTTGCCGAGCAGCAGGTCATACTCGCCCATGATAACGTCTTCGAACGGGCCCATGTCTTCACCCCAGAAGGGTGCGACCCAGCCGCCGAAGCGGAAATTGCTGGTCGGATCCTCCTCCGGCCCCCCCGGCGCCTGCATGACGCCATCGAGGGACTGAAAGACAGCGCCGGTCAGCTTACGCATTGACCGCCTCTCCTTTGACCGCCGCCTCGATCTTGGCGATGTCGATCTTCTGCATCGTCATCATCGCCGCGAAGGCGCGCTGGGCAGCAGCCTTGTCCGGACTGGTCGTCGCATCGAGCAGCACGCGCGGGGTGATCTGCCAGGAGAAGCCCCACTTGTCCTTGCACCAGCCGCAGGCGCTTTCGGCGCCGCCATTGCCGACGATCGCATTCCAGTAGCGGTCGGTCTCTTCCTGATCTTCCGTCACGACCATGAAGCTTACGGCCTCATTGGGCTTGAAGTTGGGGCCGCCGTTGAGGCCGACGAAGGATTGACCGAGCACGGTAAACTCCACCGTCAATTCCTCGCCTTCCTCGCCGCCAGGAAAGTCGGACACCGCCTCATGGCGGGCGCCGACCTTCGTATCGGGGAAAACCGATGCATAGAATTCGGCCGCCTTGCGCGCTTCGCCCTTGTCGAACCACAGGCAGGTGGTGAGCTTGTTTGCCATTGTCCTTGCTCCTTATGCTTTGCCGACCAGGGCGAACTCGGCGCCCTGCGGGTCATGTCCGATGATGATGTAGTCGCCGCCGGGGACTTCCATCGGGCCCGTGGCAATACTGCCGCCGGCCGATTTGGCAGCTTCGGCCGCCTTCGAAACCGACGGGACCCGGATGTAATAGCGCCAGCCAGGATGCCCGCCTGGCATGACTCCGCAGACCGCGCCGATGGTCCTATCGGCATGGGCGAAGAATCGATATTCGCCCGCCTCGCCCATCGGCATGAACTCCTCGCTGGTCCAGCCGAACATCTCGCCATAGAATGTCCGCGCCGCGCCTGGATCGCCAGTGCTGAGTTCGTTCCAGGCGACCCGCTGCTCCTCGGTCGGCGAAAATACGTCGCTTTGCTTGTCTTCCTGCCCGGCCGGCGGAACCGGCTTCATCACGTAGAAGGGATTGCCCTGTGGGTCGGAGACCATGGCAATGCGGCCCTGGGGTATGTCGAACGCGGGCATCAGTGCCTTGCCGCCGCGCCTTTCGATTTCGGTGACAGTCGCGTCGACGTCGTCCACACCGATGTATCCCATCCAGATCGGCTTGGCGCCGTGGCCTCGCATCTCGTCAGTCAATCCGAGGACACCGCCCAGGCTGCCGCCATCGCTACGATTGATGATGCGATAGTCCTGCTCACCTGGCAGCCGTTCGCCGAATTTCAATCCCGGCACAACGGCCTCGTAAAAGCCACTTGCGCCATCGGGGTCGGTCGTCATCAACTCATACCAGATATGGCTGCCCTGCAGCTTGGAATGGTCGGCAGTCGCCGGCGCCGCCTCAAGAGTGTCGGTCATGGGTCATTCTCCAGGGGTTGGACGTCTACGCGAAACCGAGCGGCCCTGAACCGAGCCGCCCGGTTCCTTCGATCGAGGTCAGGCGATCGCGGGCTCTTGCTTGGCCGAATCGAAGATCGGTTCGAAGCCGCCCCAGAACATCCGCTGACCAGCAAAAGGCATCTCGCCTTCGGGCTTCAGGCTTTCGTCCGCCATGATGGCCTGCCAAGCCTTGTCGCGCGTTTCCTTGTCGGGCCACTCGATGAAGGAAAAGACGACCTTTTCGTCACCTTCCGCCTTCACGGCCCGATAGAAGTCGGTGACTTCGCCCTTGGGAACGTCATCCGTAAATGCCTCGACGACGCGGTTCGCACCGTGCTGGCGGAAAACCTTCGCCATTTTTGCCGCCATTTCACGATAGGCGTCACGCTTGCCTTCCGGCACGGGCACGACGAATCCGTCGGTATAGCCGCCCTGCCCGCTGCCTTCCTCCACGATCGCGTCGAAGCCGCCCATGATCATGCGCTTGCCATCGAAGGGCATGTTGGCGCCCAATTCCTTCATGCGGTCGTCGCTGCGCATCTTCTCATTGGCAGCGTCGCGAGCCGCCTTGTCGGGATATTCGAACCAGGAGAAAACCACCTTCTCGTCAGGCTTGGCGGCGACCGCCGTGCGGAAGTCCGTGGTCTTTCCCTCGGGGACATCGCTGTCCCAGGCTTCGAAATGGCGCGTGACGCCCAGCTCCTTGAAGAGGGGCGCGGCATCCGCGGCGCTCTTGCGATAGGCCTCCTTGTTGGCCTCGGGCACGGGAACCACAAATCCTTCAAAATAGGTCATGCTGCCTCTCCTTCCGGTTCATGCTGCTTATAGGTGGCCAGCTGATCGTTGAGTGCGCGCTGGAAGGCCGGACGGGCCTCACCTCGGCGGACAAAATCGGCAAGATTGGGAAACTCGGCAACCAGGTTCGTGTGGCGCAGGAAGCGCAGCACCGTGACCATGAGGAGGTCGCCGATCGAGAAACGGTCGCCTTCCAGCCACTGTTTGTCGCCCAGCCAGTCGGCCACGCGCGTGAGCTTCAACCTGGCGAATTCCTCGGCGCCGGGACGGCGAAGCTTCGCCCATTCCTCGCCGGTGAAAAAAATGTCGATCAGCAGGAGGTTCATCAGGGCCGGTTCGACGCTATTGAGCGCGGCATAGGTCCATTGGATCGCGCGATACTTGCCTTGCGGATCGCGAGGCAGCAGCGCTTCGCTCTTTTCGCCGACATACTGAGCGATCGCACCGCTTTCGAAGATGCTGACATTGCCGTCGCGAAGGATCGGCACCTGGTCGAACGGCTGTTCCTGCAGATATTCGGGCGGCCGCTGCTGATCCAGCAGGCGGACGCGATAGTCGAGTCCGGCTTCTTCAAGCGCCCATCGGGCGCGCAGGTCCCGCACCACGCCTTGCGCAAATTCGGGTACCCATCGGAATGCCGTGATTTCGATCGGCGCGTTGTCGTTCACTGCCATCCTTCAAGCCTCCTCAAATGCCGCTGCGCGATGCACCTGGCCAGCCCCATGCGCATCGGCAATCGGCTTGCGGGTGAACGTCGAATAGGAGTCGAGTTTCAGCATCATGACATGGATCGCGTCCGACAGGACGAAGGTCCTCTTCGACATCGCGAATTTGCCTCCCTTGCGACTCGATTCGCCTTGAATGTTGGCTCGTTAAGTTATAAAATGCAACTATGCAGTTAGAAAATGTAACTACAACGGGACGAAGTGACGACAAACGGCGTTACGACGATGCCTGCGCCGCGGCGCATGGCATGGATTTGATCGGCGAGCGCTGGTCGATGCCCTTGATACGCGAGCTGCTGCTTGGACCCCGCCGGTTCGGCGACCTGAAAACGAGCCTGAACGGAATTAGTGCCAATGTTTTGACCCAGCGCCTGGAGGGGCTGGAGGCGGCCGGGGTCCTGTTCCGCAGGAGGCTGCCGCCGCCGGCGTCGGTGCAGGTCTATGAATTGACGCCATGGGGCTATGAAGCAGCGCCGATCTTCCAGGCACTCGGCCGCTGGGCGGTACGCAGCCCCTATCACGACCCGTCGCGGCCGTTCAGCCCGGTGTCGCTGATGCTGTCCCTGCGCACCATGCTAAGCCCGGTTGCCGCCGGAGACCTCAAGGCGCAAATCCAGCTGTTCATGAACGGCGAACCCTTCTTCTGGGTGCGCAACCGGAAGGGCGAGATCCGGATCGGGCGCGGTGAAATCGAGGACCCCGACCTCGTCATCCGGGGGACTCCAAGCGCCATCGCCGGCTACGTCTACGCCGGTGCGCCACTTGCCTCGATCCAGGTCGAAGGTAGTTTGAAGCTGGCCGCGAAGCTTCCTGGATTATTCCCGATGCCGGAAAAGGCGAGATTATCGGCCGCTTGAGGCGGTTTGCCGAAACGCCTAAGGCGGCGGGCCATGACCGAGATTCCCAACGTCACGCTAGATAGTCGCTCCGACACCATCCTCGCGTCGCCTGACAAGATGGTGAAGGTTCGCGACGTATTCGGCGTCGATTGTGACCTTGAAGTTCCGGCCTTCAGCGAAGCTGACGAGCGCGTGCCCGATCTCGATCCGGCCTATGTGTTCGATCCGGATACGACCCTGGCAATTTGCGCCGGTTTCGCCCGCAACCGCCGGGTGATTGTCCAGGGCTACCACGGCACCGGCAAGTCGACGCACATCGAGCAGGTAGCGGCGCGGATCAACTGGCCGATGATCCGCATCAACCTCGATGCCCACATCAGCCGCATCGACCTCATCGGTCGCGACGCGATCGTATTGCAGGACGGCCAGCAGGTGACCGAGTTCCGCGAAGGGCTGCTGCCCTGGGCGCTGCAGCATCCGGTAGCGCTGGTGTTCGACGAGTATGACGCCGGACGGCCGGATGTGATGTTCGTGATCCAGCGGGTGCTCGAAACCGACGGCAAGCTCACCCTGCTCGACCAGAATCGGGTGATCCGGCCCAATCCCTGGTTCCGGCTGTTCGCCACCACCAACACCATCGGCCTCGGCGATACCAGCGGCCTCTATCATGGCACCCAGGCAATCAATCAGGCGCAGATGGACCGTTGGAACCTGGTTGCGGTGCTCAATTATCTGCCTGCCGAGACCGAGGCACAGATCGTCCTCGCCAAATCGGGGGAATATGATCGGGATGGGGGGAAGGAGGAGGTGGCGAAGATGGTGCAGGTCGCGAACCTCTCCCGCCAGGGATTCATCAACGGCGATATCTCGACGGTGATGAGCCCACGCACCGTTATCAGCTGGGCGCAGAATGCGCTGATCTTCGGCAATATGGGCTTCGCCTTCCGGATCAGCTTCCTCAACAAGTGCGACGAATCAGAGCGGCCGCTGATCGCCGAATATTATCAGCGCGTGTTCGGATCCGACCTGCCCGAGAGCGTCGCCCACCGGGCCTGATCAAAAAAGGAGGGCCCCGCCCGCAGGCGACGCCCTCCTGGATTTGCCGGCGCTTAGCCGAAGATGATGTCGTTATTCACGTCGATCGCGGCACCGAGCAGGTGGATCGCATAATCCTGGCCGTTTGCGCTGAAGTGCAGATCGCCGCCCGCATAGGACACATCGGCAGCCGTCAGATGGCCAAAGGAGGTCAGGTCGATCTTGTCCTCGCCCGTCATGAAGTCGGTGATCGTGTCGATTGAATTGTCGTCTACGACTTTCCCGGCGGGATCGCTCGGATCGGGGATGGTCCCGCTGTAATCGGCGATGATGAAGGTATCGGCACCCTCACCGCCAGTGAACATATTGTCCGCCTGGTTGCCGTTGATCCGGTCGTCCCCATGGCCGCCGATCGCATTCTCGATCACCGCGCCGTAGGCGATGCCGATATTCTGCTCCATCAGGAATTGATCGCCAGTGCCGGTGATCTCCTTCCAGCTCTGGCCCTCGTTGACGAAGGTCTTGCCTCCGTCGTCGGACCAATCGCCGTCAAAGTAGATGTGATAGAGGCGATCAGTGCGAGCCCCAAGTCCGGCAGTGACGTTGTTTGCATTGATCTGCTCCAGCGTAAGCTGGGTTCCGGCCAGATCAGGGTCATACGCGCCGGCACCGCCAGCACTGATATACGCGCCTTCACGCAGATCGATGACCGACGGGGTGTAATAGCCCGACAGGTCGATGGTGTCGTTTCCGGCCGCATCCCAAATGGTGAAGATGGTGAACATCTCGCCATTGTGGAAGCTCATCGCCGGGTTCCACACATCGCCTGTTGCGTGGAAGCCGTACGTCGTGTCGCCCGTCCGGGTCGTCATGTCGGCGCCATATTTCTGCTGGGCGACATAGACGTCATCCACCATCGGCGTAGACGGATAGACGAAGCGCATGACATTCCAGTCGATGTTCTGCGCACCGGTCTCGTAAGAGTCGAAATACGACATGATCGAAAATTGGTTGCTGTCCTGGAAATATTGCGCGTCGGTGCTGTAGTTGATCGGGTCCGCCACCCCGTCGCCGTCGCTGTCGTCGCCAAAATTATAGCTGCCCGGATGCGACAGGCCCAAGGTGTGGCCCAGTTCGTGATTGAGCGTCTGCAGCCCGTAGAATCCCGGGTCGAGTTGCCCGTTCGAGCCATTGACCCGCGGGTCGGCGATCCAGACATCGCTGCTCAACCGCTCATACTGATGGCCGGAGCCGGGGTAATAGGCCCAGGCCTGCGCAGGGCCAGTCGTGGTGTTGGCGAGCAGGATATCGGTCGTATTCTGCGCCCAGGTACTGGATCCCGGGCCTGAAGCCTGCTCCTGGAACGTGGGTGCGATCAGGTCATCCCAATTGTGGATCGCGACCCTCGCCGCGGCCTTCTGGGCATTCGTGAACGGTGCGTAGCCCTGCCCTTCGCCGAAGAACTGGGGATTGTTGTTGATGCCGGGATAATGCCGTCCGTCGAAAAAGCCCCAGGTGACGATGCCGTCGGCACCGACGTCGAGGATCCTACCGGAGTCGATCTGCCAGCTCACCGTTCCCGATACGTTGGCACCTTCTGGAAGGACCGGATTATCGCGGACCATAGTCCCGATCAGGTCCTGGATGTGCGTGGGAAGCCCGCTGCCGGTTTCCCAATTGAATGTTGCGTTGAACGTCCCGGCGTCTGTCAGCGGCGTAAGCCCCGTGCTGACGATTGGCCGCACCTCATTGTAATCGTCGAGGTTTGCGACCTGCAATTTTTGTCTGATACCCAACTCGGCCTCCTGAACACTACTCGGAGCCCCCCCGTGGAATGGAGGTTGAAGCAGAGGACAACTGAGAGTCAACTCACCGATACATCGGATCGGCGCATTTTCGGCAAGGATCCGCCCAATGGGAAAACGCGACCGCGCCTAGTTTTGCTGGCGATCCAGTTCGCGAAGCTTTTCGGCGAGCCGCTCATCAAAGCTCATTTGGTCCTCATAGCTCCGTCCCCGAGGATTTGGGCGCTTTCCGCCCCCCGCGACAAAGCCAATGAAGCGCATGAACTTCACTGCGTTAAAGATGATCCCCAGCACAAGTGGGACGATCACCAGCCAGATTGTCGTCGAATCCATTCCCGAAACCTTTCAATCGGCCGCCAATAATCCACCTTCGAGATGACCAAATTGCTAAGACGTAATGCGTTGACCCTGCTGCTTCATCGCGCCAGAGCTTAGATTAATGGCCCAGCCGTCGCCTCTCGATCGCTTTCGCACGGTGCTGGCCGGGGCCACGCGGGCGATTGCCGAGGATGCCGAGGCGGAGGTTGTGTTCGCCTCCGATGCGAGCGGCCAGTCCCCGGGCAAGGTTGCGCGGGTCGTCTCGCCCGGGCCCAGCCTTGAGCCGCGGCTGGTGGCCGAGGCGCGTGGCGCGGCCGACGCGCTCGCCTTGCGGCTCAGGCATCATGATCCGAAGATGCACATGTCGCGTGCCCCGGTCAGCGATACCGACGCGCGCGCCGTGTTCGATGCGCTGGAACAGGCACGGGTCGAGGCGCTCGGTGCTCGCTCGATGGATGGCGTACGCGCCAATTTGAACGACCTGGCCGATGCGCGTGTCCGGCTCGACGCCATCACGCGCGCGCGCACGGCCGAGGAAGTGCCGTTGGCAACGGCCGTCGGCCTGCTCGCGCGGCAGCGCCTGACTGGCGAAGCGCCTCCGCCGGCGGCCAGGCCGGGGCTCGATCTGGTTGCGCCCTGGATCGAGGAGAAGGCGGGCGCGGAGCTCGATGCGCTGGGGCTTACCATCGATGACCAGGCGGCTTTCGCCACTCTCTCGCGACGGTTGCTCGAGGACCTTGAACTGGCGGTGGAAGAGCCAAGCGACCAAGAACCGGACGAAGGCGGCGACGAAGGGCAGGGCGAAGAAGAAGGCCCGGATGATGCTGACGATGCCGAATCGGAATCCGCCGATGGCAGTGGCGACATGGAGATGCGTTCGGAAGAATCCGAGAGCGAAGAGGGCGATGACGAAAGCGCCGACAGCGAGGCCGACACCGCGGAAGGGGACGCGACAACTGCCGAGGACGGAGCGGACCAGGCGCGTGCCAACGCGCTCCGCCGCAACTGGGCCGAGGAACCGATCACCGACTATCGGCCATTTACCAATCGCTTTGACGAAACGGTGGCCGCCAGCGAGCTTTGCGATGAGGACGAACTGGGCAGGCTCCGCGCCTATCTGGACCAGCAGATGATCAGCCTGGGCGGTGTCGTCACTCGCCTCGCCAACCGGCTGCAGCGGCGGCTGATGGCCCAGCAGGCGCGAAGCTGGGACTTCGATCAGGAGGAAGGCCTGTTGGATGCGGCGCGGCTGGCGCGGGTCATCGTCTCGCCCGCCCATTCGCTGAGCTACAAGAACGAAAAGGATACCGAGTTCAAGGACACGGTGGTCAGCCTTCTGATCGACAATTCGGGATCGATGCGCGGCCGGCCGATCTCGATTGCGGCAACCTGTGCCGACGTGCTGGCGCGGACGCTCGAGCGTTGCGGCGTATCGACCGAGATCCTCGGATTCACGACGCGCGGCTGGAAGGGAGGGCAAAGCCGCGAACTCTGGCTGTCGGAAGGCAGGCCGCCGCACCCCGGACGCCTCAATGACCTTCGCCATATTATCTACAAGCGCGCCGACGAGCCTTACCGGCATGCGCGCAGGAGCCTTGGCCTGATGATGAGGGAAGGACTGCTTAAGGAAAATATCGACGGCGAGGCGCTGCTTTGGGCGCACAGCCGGCTGCTGGCGCGAGCCGAAGAACGGCGAATCCTGCTGGTGATCAGCGACGGCGCGCCGGTCGACGATTCAACCGCGTCGGCCAATGGCGGCACCTATCTGGAACGGCACCTGCGGCAGGTCATCACCTGGATTGAAGAGCGATCCGGCATCGAGCTTGCGGCGATCGGCATCGGCCATGACGTGACGCGTTATTATGCCCGCGCGATCACAATCATGGACGCGGAACAGCTTGGCGGCGCGCTGATCGAGCAGCTCGCAGCCCTGTTCGACAAGGATTGAATGAGGATAGCCCAGACAAAAATATGGGCCCGGAGCGACAAAGCGCTCCGGGCCCCCCTCGATACGCGACGCGAGGGATTTCGGTCCGCCGTTACCGGCGAGGACAAGGAAAAAGGGGGAAACCTCGTCCTTGAGGAGGCTTATGCCCGATTCGCCGTTGAATGGGGCTGAACGAGCCTTGCAGCATTCATTAATGAAATCGCCTGTTTTCAATGCCTTGTTGATGGGAATGGCGGTCGCCTTGGCTTATGCGCCGATCAGGGGATTGCCCGATCTTCGCGCCTTGCCGCCGTCCACCGTGCCGCTGCAGGTCCGGCAGGTCGCACTGCCGGCCGCAATCCCGCCGTTGCGACTGGCGGGGGCATGGGAACTGGGATCCGCCGATCCCCGCTTCACCGGCCTGTCGGCATTGGCCATCGACAGAGGACGTTTTCTTGCGGTCAGCGATCGCGGGGCGGTCATGCGCTTCGACCTGCCGTCGGTTTCCACTCCGGCCATCTGGCTTGCCGATTTGCGGGTCGGGCCTGGACCGTGGGGGGAGAAATGGGCGCGCGATGCCGAATCGATTGCGCCTGATCCAAAAGGCCGCGGATGGTGGATCGGCTATGAGCAGCATCATTCGCTCTGGCTTTATGACGATCAATTCGAGCAGGGCCTGGCCTGGGTCGACCTCCGGCGGGACGATTGGCGCGACAATCGCGGAGCCGAGGGGCTAATAACGGAGGGCGATCACTTGCTGATCGCCGCCGAAAATGGGCGGGAAGCGATTCGCGTCGGCGCATCGGGCATTCGCCGGATCGAGCTGGTTGCGGGCGCCGACGTGGCGGAAGCGGCGCGGGCACCGGACGGCAGTGCTTGGTTGCTGCTCCGCTCCAAGGGTCCGGGCGGCATCAGCCAATCGATCGCGCCGCTGATCTCCACCGGCGTCGGCTATCGCGCCGGGCCGGGCATCACGGTGCCCAAGGGACTATTCGACAATTATGAAGGGATGGCGATCGAGGAGAGGCCCGGTGGCGGCTGGCGATTCTGGCTGGTGACCGACGATGGTCATCGCATCATGGCGCGAACGCTCCTGGTGGCGCTCGATTATGCCCCACCCGCCAGACATGACAAAAGCCCGGCGACGGGCGCCGGGCTTTCGAAGGCACGCGAACGCAAAGGGCGTTAGGCCGCGCTGGCCTTGACTTGCTTGGCGATTTCGCGCTTCAGCTTGGCAACGCGCGGGCTGAGCTTGTCCGCACTGGTCTTGGTCAGCCAGTTGTCGAGCCCGCCGACATGCTCGACCGAACGAAGGCCGTGCGTCGACACGCGCAGCTTGATGCTCCGCTCCAGCGATTCCGAGATCAAGGTCACGTTCTGCAGGTTGGGCAGGAACGTCCGCTTGGTCTTGTTATTGGCGTGGGAAACATTGTTGCCCACCTGCCGGCCCTTGCCGGTCAGCTCGCAAACCCGCGACATCGGTCACATCCTAATCTGAAATGGGCGCTTGCATGCGCCCGGAAAGCGCCGCCCGATACTAGGGGGACGGCCATCCGTCAACCTTGCGAACGGCACAATCCCGAGACATGGAGCGTTTCTCCCCTACCACAGGCAGCAAGAAGAGAGGTCATGCGCGCCATCTTCCTGATTCTTATCGTGGCCGTCGCCGCGTTGATTGCGGCGTTCGCCACAGGCTATCTCAATATCTCGCAGACCCGCGAGGCAAGAGCGCCGACGATCGAGGCAACCGGCGGCGCGATTCGCGCGCAAGAGGGCCAGGCGCCAGCATTCGAGGTCCAGACGGGGTCGGTCGAGGTTGGGACGCGCGAAACCAATGTCGCGGTGCCGAAAATTGAGGTAAAACGCGACAAGGCCAAGGTCGATGTCCCGCAAGTGCAGGTGCGGGCACCCGAGGAGACGCAGGGCAACGCCAATTGATAGGCTACTGGCCCGCCTGGCGGGCATGACAGCGGCGGCCGATCGGGCTAGCGATCGCCCGGCCATGGCCTTTCCGTTGCCTCAACCGATGCGCCGCGCGCTCGACCTCGCCGCCGTTGCGGCCGAGGCGGGCGAAGTGCCGGTTGGCGCGGTTGTCACCCTGGGCGATGAAATCATTGCCGAAGCCCGCAATGCCATGCGCGGGAGCCTTGATCCCACTGCCCATGCCGAAATGGTCGCCATTCGCAACGCCGCAACCCGGCTCGGCCGGCCCCGGCTCGACGGTTGCACCTTGTGGGTGAGCCTGGAACCCTGCGCCATGTGCGCCGCCGCGATTGCCTTGTCGCGGATCGAGGCGCTCAGGTTCGGTGCGGAGGATCCGAAGGGCGGGGGCGTGGTGAACGGCCCCCGCTTCTTTTCACAGCCGACCTGCCATCATCGGCCGGACGTGCTCGGCGGCATTGGGGAAGAGGAGGCCGCGGCGCAGCTCAAATCCTTCTTCGAAGCGCGCCGGCCCTAGATCAAATTCAATACCCCGCCTGTGGCTGCGTCACGGGCACGACCTTGATCTCGACGCGGCGATTCTGCGCCCGGCCTACGTCCGTCTCGTTGGACGCCACCGGCTGGGACTCGCCATAGCCGTGAAGACCGATCCGGGCGCGTACGACGCCATGCGCCGAGAGATAGTCGGCGACCGATTGGGCGCGCCGCTGTGACAGCCCCTGATTATATTCGTCGCTGCCGGTTGAATCGGTGTGCCCCAGCACGTCGATATAGGTCTGGTCATAACTGGCCAGCGTCTGGGCCACCTGGTTCAGTGTCGACTGGAATTGCGGCTGGATGTCGTAACGATCGACGGGGAAGGTGATCCCGGACGGCATGCGCAGGACCAGTTCGTCGCCCGTGCGATAGACATCGACGCCGGTGCCGGCCGTCTGGCGGCGCAATTCGGCCTCCTGGCGGTCCATGTAATAGCCGACGGCGCCGCCCGAGAGGGCGCCGATGCCCGCGCCGATCACTTTCGCGTTGCGGTCGTGGCTTCCGCCGACCAGGTCGCCCAGCAGATAGCCGCCTATCGCGCCAACGCCGATTCCGACCGCGGTGCGGTTGATGGTCTGTTGCCCAGTATAGGGGTCGGTGGTGCAGGCCGTGGTGGCCATTGCTCCGACCGCCGCTGCAAGCATGATCAGTGGAAGGGGACGCATATTATTCTCCGGTTTTCGTATCGAGCCATTAGCCGCCTGGGAACGGCATCTGGAATTGATGGTTCCGGCCCCATATCGATCCCTCGCTTGCCCCAAGCTGAATTTGACGGCATTGATTCGGCTTGACCATTATGGGCGACACGCTCCTCCCCTTCCCTTGGCTTGACCTGGTCCTGATCCTGGCGCTGATCGCGCTCAACGGGCTGTTGTCGATGAGCGAGCTCGCGATCGTCTCATCGCGCGAGGCGCGGCTCAAGGCCATGGCCAAGTCCGGCTCGCGCGGTGCCAAATGCGCGCTCGACCTGGCGGCGGAGCCTGGCCGTTTCCTGTCCAGCGTGCAGATCGGCATCACCTTGATCGGCATTCTTGCGGGTGCCTATTCGGGCGCCAGCCTGGGCGAACCGGTGGCACAGCGTCTCGCGCGTCTCGGCCTTGAAGCCGAAGCGGCCCGCACCGTCGGCTTCGGCATCGTGATCGTAGTCACGACCTTCGCCAGCCTGGTGATCGGCGAACTGGTCCCCAAGCAATTCGCGCTGCGCAATCCGGAATTCATCGCCGCGCTGGTTTCCCGGCCGATGGGCTGGCTTTCCCGGCTGACCGCGCCATTCGTCTGGCTGCTCGATCGCACCAGCGCGCTCATCTTCAGGCTGCTGGGCCTGTCGCGGGAAACGAAGAATGTCGTGACGGCCGAAGAGCTGCACCTGGTGGTGGCGGAGGCGCAGACGGCCGGCGTCCTCGAGGAAAGCGAGCGCGCGATCATCTCCGGCATCGTGCGGCTGGCCGACCGTCCGGTCCGCGAGGTGATGACGCCGCGCACCGACATCGACTGGATCGATATCCGCTGCACCGGCGAAGACGTCCGCACGGCCCTGTCCCAAACCACCCACAGCCGCATTCCCGTGGCGGAAGGTTCCGTCGACAATATCGTGGGCGTCGTGTCGACCCGCGACATGCTGACCTGCCTGCTCGACGGCCGGGAGCTGGATTTGCGGACCCTGACGCGCACGGCGCCCGTCATCCCCGACCTGATGGACGCGATGGATGCCCTGGCGGTGCTGCGTTCGGCGGAGGTGCCGCTGGCGCTGGTGCATGACGAATATGGCCATCTCGACGGCATCGTCACACCAGGCTCGATCCTCAGCGCGCTGGCCGGCGCGTTCGCGCACGACATCGAGGAGGGGGAGGAACCGCCCTGCCTGGAGCGCGAGGATGGAAGTTGGCTGGTGTCGGGATCGGCAACCGCCGACCTGCTCGCTGACCGGATCGGCGTCAACATGCCCAACGAGCGCGAATATTCGACCGTGGCGGGCTTCGCGCTGTCGGTCCTCAAGCGGATCCCGGAAACCGGCGAAGTGTTCAAGTTTGACGGCTATCGCTTTGAAGTCGTCGACATGGATGGCCGCAAGATCGACAAGCTGTTGGTCAACCGGCCAAAGCGCCGGAAGAGCGGCCAGGAAGCCGAAAGCGAAGCTCCCTCCGCCTGATCAGCCCTGCAGCTTGCCGAACGTCGCCTCATAGCCGGCGACGTCGCCGCGGGCGAGGTAATCGGCCTGCTCCAGCACGCGATCGCGCTGCAGCCGGCCCCGGAAAGCACCCAGGGACTCGTCGATCATTTCGACCTGGCCCGGAGATAGCCTGGCGATCTGATCGAAGCGGGTGATCCCGCGCTCGTTGAGCATCGCGGCAAGCTTTGGCCCGACACCCTTCAATCGCAACAGATCGTCGGGCGGGCCGGCAGCGCCGGGCAGGTGGTCATGGACATTGGTGCGAAGCAAATGGCCGGCAATGTCGCTTGCCGCGGCCGCGGCCTCGTCGGCGATATTCCTGCCTTCGCCACCGGCATTTCCATGGGTCATGTGCGGCCGGGTCGGTACCGCGTCGCTAAGCCGGACATTCTGCTTCGGCCGGAAGATAAGATAGCCAACGATCAGTCCGACGATCAGTCCGACGAGGATGACGGGCCAATAAAGTTGGATGAATTCCATGCCTTTCAGATCCTCTTCTTCCACCGGTTAGCCCGGCGCCTCAATTCGCCAATATACGCCAGCACCATGCCAATCGCGAAGCCGGTAAAGGCAAATAGCAACGCTTCCACCAGCAAGGGGATCATCATTGGCCGTCCTTCCGTTCCTGCGGTAGCGAGGCTGGGTCCCATCGTACGTCGAGAACGCCGGGGACGGCATCGAGTCTGCGCCGCAACTCGGATCGCTGGAAATCGTCGGCCGGCCCGCTGAGGATCAGGCGGCGAGCGAGTGGCCGCCGCTGCACCTTCGCCTGGATCATGTACATTTCGTCATGGTCGAGCTGCCGTCTCGCCTGCGTTTCGATGTGCCGGGCCATTCTTTCGCCGGCGCCGAGCGGACCATGCCACAATGACGTGAAGCCGATCACCGCGGCGACGCCGATCAGCAGGATGCTTCGCCGGCTCACGATGCCCTCTCCAGCTCGCGCCAGCCAATGTCGCGGCGATGGAAGCCGTCCGCGAAATCGATCGCATCGACGGCGCGATAGGCCCGGTCGCGTGCTTCACCCAGCGAATGGCCCCGCGCGGTGACCGCCAGGACGCGGCCGCCGCTGGCCACCAGCTGGCCCTCGCTCAACGTGGTCCCGGCCTGGAAGACGACGACGCCCGGCACATCCTCCGCCGCGTCCAGCGCGCGAACAGCGCCGCCCTTGGCCGGCGTGGCGGGATAGCCGCTGGCGGCCACAATGACCGTCATGGTCGTGTCGCCGGACAACTTGGGTGCCTCGAACTCCCCGCCAGTCGCTACCGCGTGCAAGAGCGCTGCGAAATCCCCTTCGATGCGTGGCATGATGGCCTCGCACTCCGGATCGCCGAAACGGACATTATATTCGATCAGCTTGGGGCCGTCGGCGGTCAGCATCAGCCCGGCAAAAAGGACTCCGCTGAACGGCGTGCCCGCAGCGGCCATCGCGCGGGCGGTCGGCTCGATGATTTCGCGCATTGCGCGGGATTCCAGCTCGGCCGTCAGGACGGGGGCGGGGGAATAGGCTCCCATGCCGCCGGTGTTGGGCCCGGTGTCGCCTTCCCCGACGCGCTTATGGTCCTGTGCCGACGCCAGCGCGATGGCGCGGGTGCCATCGACCAGCGCGAACAGGCTGGCTTCCTCGCCGTCCAGATATTCCTCGACCACCATCGGCCCGTCCCCGGCGGCCCGAATCGCCGCCTCGGCCTCATCGCGGCTCATCGCAACCGTGACGCCCTTGCCTGCCGCGAGCCCATCGGCCTTGATCACCACCGGAATCGAAAATCGGTCGAGTGCAGAAAGTGAGGCCGCTTCGGTCTCGACCCGAACATAGGCGCCGGTGGGGATGCCGGCGTCTGCGCAAAGATCCTTGGTGAAGCCCTTCGATCCTTCCAAGCGGGCAGCGGCTGCACTGGGGCCGAATGTTGCGATGCCCGCCGCCCGGGCCGCATCCGCGACGCCGGCAACCAAGGGCGCCTCGGGGCCGACGACGATCAGGTCGATGCCACGCTCGGAAGCAAGCGAGACCACGGCCCCGGGGTCGCATGGGTCGATCGCAACGCATTCCGCCCAGCGCGCGATGCCGGGATTGCCCGGCGCCGCGATCAGCAGGCTGCAGCTTGGCGATTGCTTCAACCGCCATGCCAGCGCATCTTCGCGCCCGCCCGATCCCAGCAGCAGGATATTCATGCCTCTCCCCGACGATCTCGATACCAATCGCCTCCTAGCGGAGGAGGCGAGCGGCGACAACGCGCCGGCGCTTTCGGTCAGCGAGTTGTCGGGCGCGTTGAAACGAACCATCGAGTCGGCATTCGGCCTGGTTCGGGTACGCGGGGAAATCAGTGGCTGGAAGCGGCATGCCTCGGGCCATTGCTATTTCACCTTGAAGGACGAAGCGGCCTGCATCGACGCGGTAATCTGGAAGGGCCAGGCGGCCGGCCTGGCTTTCAAGCCGGAGGACGGCGCTGAGGTCATCGCCACCGGCAAGCTCACCACCTATGCCGGCCGTTCCAAATATCAGATCGTCGTCAATCGTATGGAACTTGCCGGAGAGGGCGCACTGATGGCCCTCCTCGACAAGCGCCGCCGCGCCCTGGCGGCCGAAGGGCTGTTTGACGAAGCCAAGAAGCGCAAGCTGCCGTTCCTGCCGCGTGTGATCGGCGTCGTGACCTCGCCCACCGGTGCCGTCATCCGCGACATATTGCACCGCCTGGAAGATCGCTGCCCAACGCATGTCATCGTCTGGCCGGTGCCGGTTCAGGGAGAGGGCGCCGCCGAGAAGGTCGCGGCGGCAATCCGCGGATTTGCCTCCTTCACTCCCCGGCCCGACCTGATCATCGTCGCCCGCGGTGGCGGCTCGATAGAGGATTTGTGGGCGTTCAACGAAGAAGAGGTGGTGCGCGCCGCCGCTGCCTCGCCGATTCCCCTGATCTCGGCCGTCGGCCACGAAACCGACACCACATTGATCGACTTCGCCTCGGATCGCAGAGCGCCGACTCCGACGGCTGCTGCGGAGATTGCTGTCCCGGTGCGGGCCGAGCTGGCCGCTCTCCTGACCGAGCTCGATCATCGCATGTCGGCCTGCGTCACGCGGACGTCGGCTCGCGCTTCAGAGCGGCTCGATCTCATATCTTCCCGCTGGCCGGAAGGAACCAACCTTTTCGCGCCCTTCTCGCAACGGCTCGACGATGCCGGCGAGCGGCTGCCGCGCGCCCTGATCCAGCGCACTGCGCACGCCCGCGGCGATCTCGCTGCGGTGGCGCCGCGCCTGCAGGACCGCCTCCTTCGCGAGCGTATTTCCCGTGCGCGGGAGAATCTGGGGTCGCTGTGGCGGCTGGCCGAGCTGGCCCATCCCGAGCGGCCGCTGCAGCGCGGCTTCGTCCGCGTCACGGACCGCGCCGGCAAGACGATCATCCATGCCGCGGACGCCCGTGCGGCTGCACAAGTCGACCTCCACTTTGCAGACGGCCGGGTGGCTGCCCATATAGGCGACGGAATGGCGCCAATACCCTTCCGCCCGGCAAAACGGGTTGAGCGCAAGGGCTCATCGTCCTATCCGCCCGGCCAGCCAGGGCTGTTCGATAGCGAGGATTGAAAATGTTGATGGGCAGCGGCCAACGCGAAGCCAAGATCCATTATCTGGACGGCACGTTCCGCCTTTTGTCGGCGGGCGACCACGTCCGCTGCGCCATCACCGGCGCGGTCATCCCGCTCGACGAGCTGCGCTATTGGTCGGTGGCCCGGCAGGAAGCCTATGCCGATGCCGCCGCCAGCCTGGAGGCGGAACGCCGCGCCGGCTTGATCTAGCGCCATGCTTCGCAATTCATGAGCCTGGATGACTAAGGTAGAGCAATGGCGCGACACCCAATTCTCAACCAGGCAATCGCCCTATCCAATGCCGGGCGGAATGCCGAAGCGGTCGCGCTGCTGCGCCAAGTCGCGTCAACTGGCGATCCCGAGGGTCTAGGCGCGCTGGCTGAGTTAACGTGGCGAGGCGGGCTGGTTGAGCAGGACCCCGTCCGAGCACGAACCCTGTACGAGCAGGCAGCGGCGCGAGGGCACGCAAAGGCTGCCCTGACCCTAACCAACCTGTTGGCTAGTGGAGTCGCCGGGAAGCAGGATTGGCGCCAGGCGATCTCCAGGCTCCGTGAAGAGGCCAAGATGAACCCCGCGAGGAAGCGGGCGCTCGACCTGATTGAGGCGATGGAATTGGATGCCCACGGCGATCCGCTGGTCGTAGCGGAAGGCAAGCGGCTGAGCACCGATCCTGATGTACAGCATTTCGAAGGCCTTCTTACGGAAGCAGAGTGTGACTATCTGAGGCGGGCGACTGGAGACGCCTTCGAACCATCGATGGTCTTTGATTCGAACCGACGCCTGGTTCAGGATCAGATCCGAACATCTGACGGAGCCGCCATTCACTGGCTGATTGAAGATCCGGCAGTTGTTGCGCTCAACCGTCGGGTCGCGGCCATCAGTCACAGCGCCTATGAGAATGGCGAGGCGCTAGCCTTGCTCCGCTATTCTCCCGGCCAGGAATATCGGCCGCATTTTGACTTCGTGACCGGTGCGGCCAACCGCCGTCTTCAGACGGCGCTGATCTATCTCAACGACAATTATGAGGGCGGGCAAACGCGCTTTGTTCAAACTGGATTGTGCGTCAAAGGCGGCACCGGCGACGTGATTCTATTCCGAAATGAGGGAGCCGACGGCGGCCCCAATCCCTTGAGCGAACATGCTGGGATGCCGGTCACGCAAGGAATCAAATATCTGGCGACGCGTTGGATCAGGGAATTCCGCTGGATCCCATGAGCTGCTCGGTCAGCCGACGCGCCTGCCCTTGACCCCCCGGTTGCTTCCGATGCGGAGCATATAGCTGCCCAGCGGACCGCGCTTGATCAGGATCTTGTCGCCCGCCCGCGGATCTCGCATGGTTCCGTAGGTCTCGGTCGTTTCCCACACGGCATCGCCCTCCGCGACGATGATCCGGAACTTGCCGTAACCAATCCCGCTGGCGCTCTTGACCGTCGTTTCCAACGTGTCCGACACCGCGTCAGCCGTATCGTCGCCGGAGAAGAAGGGAACTTTCGGCATGGCGAAGCCGAACAGGGATTTGCGCGCCTGGCGCACTTCGGACTTGTCGACCACGGCGACATCGCCCTTTTGTGCCGCGTCCAGCAGCGCCCCTGCCTCTTTGTCATAGCAGGCGAGCCTCTGGGTCGGGTCGGCGAGTGCCCGGCATGTCTGCAGGGCGCCGACCAACGGCGAGGTTTTCGGCGGCTCCTTGGCCAGGGTTGAAGTGGAAAGCGCCGCGAGCGCGAGCAACGAAACGATTGGCAACAGCTTCTTCATCAAACATCCCCGCCGTCAATGTGTTGGCGCCATAGGTGCCATGCGCGGGCAGAAGGGTCCAGACCCGGCTCCGGCGAACCTGATATCGCGACGACCGGACATTCGGGAAGTGACCGAACGCAGCCGGACAGCAGTGACTATCTTGCAATGAACGAGCGCGCCTGAGCGTTGTTTTTGACCATATGAACGGCAGGCCCCTGACGTTGATCTGCATCAATGAAACGCTCGACCGGGCCGCAATTTCAATCTGTGTTGGAAATGTCACAGCCTTGTCGTGAATCGCATCGGCCCCTCTGGCGTCCGTTGCTTCCACGCCCTGCTTCACCCTAGGAAGAAGGGCATTTGTCGGCATGCCGACTGCGTTATTGCGTGATCAATGCGCCTCAAGAGCGCTTTGTAAGGGGAAGACAATGTCGAATAGGTACTTCAGGTCCTCGCTGCTTGCGACGACCGTGATCGCGGGCATGGCTTACGCCGCTCCTGCATTTGCGCAGGACGCACCTCCGCCTCCGCCGGAAGAGAATACGTCAACCGATGCCCAGGCTCCGGGTGTCACCACTCAGGAAGCTGCCACCCAGGAGGCTCAGGCCGAGGGTGAAGACATCGTCGTTACCGGTACGCTGATCCGCAATCCGAACCTCGAGCAGTCGACCCCGGTCAACGTGACCACGTCGGACGCGATCGAGCTCAAGCAGTCGAACGTCGCTGAAGAAGTATTGCGCGAACTGCCTGGCGTCGTTGCGTCGATCGGTTCGGCCGTCAATAACGGCAACGGCGGCTCGTCGTTCGTCGATCTTCGCGGCCTCGGCTCGATCCGCAACATCGTCCTGCTCGACGGCAATCGCCTGGTCCCGACCGGACTGCTCGGCCGCGTCGACTTGAACAACATCCCGCTGGCCCTGGTCGAGCGCGTCGACGCGCTGACCGGCGCCGCCGTGACCACCTATGGTGCCGACGCCATCACCGGCGTCGTCAACTTCATCACCCGCCGCGACTTCGCGGGCGTCGAAGTGGCGGCTTCGGACCAGATCACCGAACAGGGTGACGGCAATTATCTCCGCGCCGACCTTACCCTGGGCGCCAACTTCGACGACGGCCGCGGCAACGCGGTTCTGAGCGTCGGCTACCAGGAATCGGATCCCGTCTATCAGGGCGCTCGCGACTTCTCGGTCGTCCAGGTTTCGTCCTACACCGGCGGCGCCGCCGGATCAGGCACGGCGGTTCCGTCGCGCTTCACCGGCGCTCGTGCCCTCGACGCGAGCTGCGTGCCTTTCGGCGACGTGGGACTTGCCAACTCCACCCGTAACCGCGGTTCCTCGCAGATCAACAACCTCGGGGATGGCCGGCCCTGCCCGGGCGGCCTGACCGCCGGCCTCTATGCGCCGTTCAACTTCAACCCGTTCAACATCTTCCAGACGCCGTTCAAGCGGTACAACATCTTGGGCCAGGCCCACTATGAAGTGTCCGACGCGGTCGAGGTTTATGCTCGCGGGCTGTTCTCGAAGAACAACGTCAAGACGATCATCGCTCCGTCGGGCTCGTTCGGCGGCACCGTGGTGGTCAACCTCAACAACCCGTTCCTGCCGGCGACCTTGCGCAACCAGTTCTGCGCATTCGACACCTCGCCTCCGGTTCGTGACGCGGCCGGGAACATCATCTCCGATCCCTACACACCGCGCTTCACGCCGGCGGAATGCGCCGCGGCCGCCACGGCGACGGGTCCGAGCGATCCCAACTATCGCACGGTCACGACCGCTCTCAGCCGTCGTACGACGGAAGTCGGTCCGCGTATCAGCGACTTCCAGACGACCACCTTCGATTCGCGTATTGGTCTGCGCGGCCCGCTGACCAGCACGGTCGACTGGGACGTCCAGGCCGCCTATGGCGAATCCGAAAACGTTCAGGAAATCCAGAACTACACCTTGCAGTCGCGCTTCCGGGCCGGCTCGCTGGTCAATGGCACGCTTGCCAACCCGACCTGCGCCGACGTCGGCGGGGTTGACTGCGTGCCGATCGACATCTTCGGTCCCGAAGGGTCGATCACCCCGGCAATGGTGGACTTCCTCAACGAAACCAGCACGACCCGGCTCAAGACGACGCTCGCTCAGCTCCGCGGCATCGTCTCGGGCGACTTCGGCTATGCGCTGCCCTGGGCGGCCCAGCCGATCGGCTTCGCGGTCGGTGCCGAGTACCGCAAGTACCGCGGCACGCAGTCTTCGGACCTCCTGGCCAAGACCCCGGGTGAGCTGGGCGGCGCCGGCGGCGCAGCTCCGGACATCAATGGCGCCTACTCCGTCTACGAAGGTTATGGCGAGCTCATCGCCCCGATCGTCGAGGACAAGGAGTTCTTCGAAAGCCTGACCTTCGAAACCGGCGTCCGCTACTCGCACTATGAAGTGTCGGGCGAGGATATCAGCAACGACACCTGGACCTGGAAGGCCGGCGGTAGCTGGGAGCCCGGTTGGGGCGTCAAGATCCGCGGCAATTACAGCCACGCGGTCCGCGCTCCGAACCTGTTCGAGTTGTTCAATCCGCCGACGGTCGGCCTGACCAACCTGGGTATCGATCCCTGCGCCGGTAATGCGCCGAACGTCAATGCCGACTTGCGCGCGGTCTGTATTGCCCAGGGTGCTCCTCCGGGAACGATCGGCCAGATCACCAACCCGACGGCGGCCCAGGCCAACATCCTGACTGGCGGCAACGTCAATCTGGAGCCGGAAAAGGCCAATACCTGGACCTTGGGCGTGGTGTTCGTGCCCGAGTTCCTGCCGAAGTTCTCGATGTCGATCGATTACTACAACATCCGCGTGAAGGACGTTATCGGCACGGCAACACCGGGCGACTTGATCAACGCCTGCTTC
Source organism: Sphingomicrobium sp. (assembly GCA_045811425.1). Lineage (GTDB taxonomy): Bacteria > Pseudomonadota > Alphaproteobacteria > Sphingomonadales > Sphingomonadaceae > Sphingomicrobium. The sequence goes on from JBJMUA010000035.1 coordinate 62,110, forward strand.
GGTACCATCACCTCGGCGAGCGTGACCGATCCGGACTGCCTGGTCATCGGCCGTAACCCGATCACCGGCGGCCTCGACGGCGATCCGGCGACCACTCAGGGCCTGTTCGGTCTCACGACCAACCTGGGCGAGCTGTTCACCGACGGTGTGGACCTGATCGCGAACTACAAGACCAGCGTCGGCTTTGGCGACCTGGCCTTCTCGTTCGTCGGCAACTGGACCAACAATTCGGAGTTCAACTCGAACGTCGCCTCGGAAGACAGCTTCTTCCGCGAATGCGCCGGCTTCTACAGCGTCAACTGCTCTTTCACTGGCTCGATCCAGCCGAAGCTGCAGTTCTCGCAGCGCACGACCCTCACCATGGGTAAGGTCGACCTGTCGCTGTTGTGGCGCTGGATCGACAGTGTGAAGCTCGAGCCGCGCCAACTCGAGGCTGACGCTCTTGCGGCGGATGCTGCAAATCGGGACGCGAACGGCAACCTGCTGGCCGTCCCCGGGACGCCGGCTCAGATTGGCGCTCCGGGCTTCCAAGGTTGTCCGGACTTTAACGGTGCCGATGCGGGCGGCTGCATGATCGACGAAGAGTTCCGCAAGATTCCGGCGGAGCATTATTTCGATCTGACCGCGCGGTTCAACGCTACCGACAACATGACCTTCACCTTCACGGTGCAGAACCTGCTGGACAACCAGCCGAAGGTCGTCGGCAACACCATCGGTTCGACCACCTTCAACAGCGGCAACGTCTTCCCGTCGACCTACGACGCGTTGGGACGCCGCTATGCGGTCGGTGCCAAGCTGAAGTTCTAAACGGACTTCGGTCAGTTAAAGGGGAGGGGCGGGCAGAAATGCCCGCCCTTTTTCTGTGGCGGCAATGATGTGAAGCGCTGCCTCGCGGCAGCGACTGCAGATTAGAGCGCTAGCGGCAGCTCCAGCGAAATGCCGCGCCGCTCCCCGACCACGCGGACCCATTCGGCGACCTTCTCAATTTCCTCGCCGAAGGTTTCGCGTGCTCGGGCCTGGTCCATTTGCCTCTCCCCGCGCTCGAAGGCGGCGCCCGACTTGCTATTGAGAAGGATGGCCGGATGGTCGGCATAGTCCGCCGGATCCTGGTCGCGCAGGCCAAAATGCGCGGCGACCCTCGCCACCATTTCTGCCGGTTCGCGGGTCAGCCTTTCGCTATCCAGCGTGGCAATTCGCTCCGGCCCGAAATGCTTGGCCATTCGATGAAACTGCATGTGCTGGGCCAGCCAGCCGACGCCGGCGACCTGCAGGTCGGTCTGACGAAGATAGTCGCGGGCCTCGAAGCCTAGGTCGACCATGCCGTCCTGCAACAGGCCTTCCAGCAGCTCACGAACCCACAGGCGGCACCACATGCCCTTGCGGGCCACCGACAGCAGGAACTCGTCAATCGGCGCGTGGAGCAGCAGCGCCTTCGCGCCCGGCCGCAGCGCCAGCGCGCCAAGCGCAAGCCCGTTGTAGATATTTGAAGGTTTGACCACGACCGCCTCGCCGGGGGCCCAGGCGCGCGAAAGCTGGCCCAGCGCGTCATCCATCACCTTGGCATGCAGCGGTACTTCGGCACCTCGTTTCCGCCAGCCGACCATGTCGTTCAAGATAACCGGCTCGGAAATCCCCATGGCGCTGCCTTGGCGGTCGAGCGCGCGCACCAGCATGGTCGAAGCACAAAAGGCGGAGTGGAAGATGAAATGTATCGGCGCCTGCTGGCTGAGCAGCGCGGCCGCCTGCTCACGCGCGATGACCACCGGCTTCGCCTCCTTGCCCAGATAATCATCGATCGCGAACGGAACCTCGGCGTGCCGTGCCCGGGTCACATGACGATATTGGAACGCATCGGCCTGTTCGTCATAGCGATGAGCCAGCCATTCTGGGTCGGCCACGGTCCGGGCTGGGTCATTGCTCATGCATCGACCTTGCCGTCGGCTCCGCCCGCTGGCAAGCAACCCAAATGTCACAAACCGTGCAGCAGGCCGCCGTACATAACAGCCAGGGGATGAATGCCCTGCGCCAAGGCGACTTCAAGACGGCGGCCGCGGCGTTCGAACGGGCAGTGGCGGCGGACCCCAGTTCGGGGGCGCTGCTGCGCAACCTCGCCTCCGCCCACCGGGGTGCGGGGGATGATGCCGCCGAGCTTGCAGCGCTTGATCGAGCGCTCGACCTCGATCGCCGGGACGTGGTGGCCTGGATGCGCAAGGCCGAGCTGCACCAGCGGCGAGAGGAGAAGGGCGAGGCATTCGAGGCGTGGAACGCGGCGCTGACCCTCGCCGAACAGCTGCGCCCGTGGGGCGGGCCGATGGCCAGCGCATTGGAGCAGGGCGCAGCATTCGTTGCGACCGGCATCCAGGCCATCCGCGCTATGGTCGACACCGACCTTGCGCCGCTCGCCGCCAGGCTCGACGAAACCGAGCAGCGCCGGTCGCGGGCGTTCATCGAACGGGCGCTCGGCCAGCGGCGGATATTCGTCAATGAATGCCACGGACTTTGCTATCCGTTCCTTCCGGCCGACGAATTCTTCGACCAGAAACATTTTCCCTGGTTTTCGCAGCTGGCCGAAGCGACCGATGCGATTCGGACCGAACTGCTCGATCTGATGAAGGAGCCGGGGGAGGCGCTGCGGCCTTATGTCCGGATGGAATCGGGCATTGGCGAGACCAAATGGTCGGGGCTCGACAACAGCCTCGATTGGGGCGCGATTTTCCTGTGGGAATATGGTGAGCGGAACCTGCCTGTCCTGGAGCGCTGCCCCGTCACGGCCCGGACGTTGGAAGCACTGCCCGGCGCCAAGATTCCCGGGCGGGCGCCCAGCGCCTTCTTCTCCATGCTGAAACCGCACACGCGCATTCCGCCGCATACGGGCGTCACCAATACCAGGGCGATCATCCACCTGCCGCTGATCGTTCCCGAAGGATGCGGATTCCGCGTCGGCGGCGAAACCCGTCCCTGGGTCGAGGGCAAGCCGTTCGCGTTCGACGACACGATCGAGCATGAGGCATGGAATGACAGCGACGAGCTCCGTTCGGTGCTGATCTTCGATGTCTGGAACCCGCACTTGACCAAGCTGGAGCAGGACGTGATTGCCCGCTATTATGCTGCGTCGGACGCTACGGGCTATAATGCCCGCCGCGGCGAATGAGTCTTGCTTTGTTCATCGCAAGTTGATTCGTTTTATGGAATATCGGCCAATCGGCGGAGGAAGATCCCGCCCGGAATAGTGAAGGAGCCTAGCATGCGAGTAATCATAGTTGCGGCGCTGAGCATGGCCTTGGCTGCTCCAGCATTTGCGGCCGCCGACAAGCAGCCGCCCAGCCGCATGCCGTCGGAAATGACCCCGACCGAGATCAAGGCCTATAATGCCGACATTGCGCGCAACCATCCCTATTACATCGTCTGCCGGAAGACCGAGACGATGGGCTCGCTGGTGAAGAAGCTCCGCGTTTGCAGGACCAACGAGCAGTGGAAGGAAGCCTCGGCCAAGGGCAACGAAAACACCAGGGAAATGGTTGAAGGGTTCGCGCGCTCCGGGGGAACCAACGGCAATTAAATTGGCCGGCGAAGTTGGTAGACGGCATACGAGTTTTGCGCGGATTATTTTAGGGAGCTTACCATGCGGTTGATTTCGATTGCGGCGCTGACTTTTGCCCTGGCCGCTCCGGGCCTGGCCGCTGTCGACAAGCAGCCGCCCGATCGCATGCCGTCGGAAATGACCCCGACCGAGATCAAGGCCTATAATGCCGACATCGCTCACAGCCACCCTTATTACATCGTCTGCCGGAAGACCGAGGTCATAGGCTCGCTGGTAAGGAAACTGCGGGTCTGCCGCACCAACGAGCAGTGGAAGATATCATCGGCCAAGGGCAACGAAAATGCCGCCGATACGCTCGAGGCGATGCGCCGGGCACCGGTCAACAGCAGCAACTGAGGCGACTAGGCCGGCTCGATCACCAGCCGGCCGTCACCTTCGTCCACCTTCACTTTCGATCCATCCCCGACCCGCCCGGCCAGGATTTCGTCCGCCAGCGGATCCTGCAGATATTTCTGCACGGCGCGCTTCAGCGGTCGCGCGCCATAGACGGGATCATAGCCGACCCGGCCCAGCCATGCTCGCGCCGCGTCGGTCAACTCCAGCTGGATCTTGCGATCGTCGAGCAGTTTCTGCAGCCGCTGGATCTGGATATCGACGATCGGGCCCATATGACCCGCCGACAGCCGGTGGAACAGGATGATCTCGTCCAGCCGGTTCAGGAACTCGGGCCGGAAATGGCCGCGTACCACCTCCATCACCTGCGCCTCGACATTGGTCGGATTTTCGTCCTCGCCCAATGAGGCGAGATATTGCGAGCCCAGGTTCGAGGTCAAAATGATGATGGTGTTGGTAAAATCGACCGTGCGCCCCTGGCCATCGGTCAGGCGGCCGTCATCGAGCACCTGGAGGAGGATGTTGAACACATCGCCATGGGCTTTCTCAACCTCGTCGAACAGGACGACCTGGTAGGGACGCCGCCGGACCGCCTCGGTCAACACGCCGCCTTCCTCATAGCCGACATAGCCCGGCGGAGCGCCGATCAGCCGCGCGACCGCGTGCTTCTCCATGAACTCAGACATGTCGATGCGGACCATCGCGTGGGAATCGTCGAACAGGAATTCGGCCAGCGCCTTGGTCAGCTCGGTCTTGCCCACACCCGTGGGCCCCAGGAACAGGAATGAGCCGAGGGGCCGGTTCGGATCCTGAAGACCTGCCCGGGCGCGTCGCACGGCGGCGGAAACGGCCTTGACCGCATCCTGCTGGCCGATGACGCGGGCTCCGATCGCCTCCTCCATGCTCATCAGTTTCTCGCGCTCGCCCTCCATCATCCGTTCGACCGGAATGCCGGTCCAACGGCTGACCACTGCGGCGATGTCCTGGTCGGTCACTTCCTCGCGCAGCATGGCGCCCTTTGACGCCTGCGAAGCTTCACTGAGTTTCTTCTCCAGCTCCGGGATGCGGCCATATTGCAGCTCGCCGGCCTTCGCGAGGTCACCGGTCCGTTGCGCTTGCTCCAGCTCGATCCGGGCGGCATCGAGCTGCTCCTTGATCTTCGCTTCCCCGGCGATCTTTTCCTTCTCCGCCTGCCAGCGCGTGGTCAGCTCGGCAGACTGCTGCTCAAGATTGGCCAGTTCCTGCTCGAGCGTCTTCAGGCGGTCCTTTGAGGCTGCGTCGCTTTCCTTCTTTAGCGCTTCGCGCTCGATCTTGAGCTGGATGATCCGGCGGTCGAGATTCTCGATTTCTTCGGGCTTGGACTCGACTTCCATGCGGATCCGGCTGGCCGCCTCGTCCATCAGGTCGATTGCCTTGTCCGGCAGGAAGCGGTCGGTGATGTAGCGGTTCGACAAGGTCGCGGCCGAAACGAGTGCGGC
>JBJMUA010000036.1:0-2795 GCA_045811425.1 Sphingomicrobium sp.
CCTGCAGCGCGTGCGCTTCCTGCCCGCGGATGGCCGCTACGTGCTGGTCAATACCGCCGCCCAGCGCCTCTACATGTATGAGGATGGGCACGTAGTCGACGGGATGAAGGTGGTTGTCGGCAAGCCCCATCAGCCGACGCCGATGATGGCAGCGACGATCAAGTTCACCGCGCTTAATCCCTATTGGCAGGTTCCGGCCGACCTGGCCGCGGAGCGCGTCGCTCCAGGGGTCGTCAAGGAGGGCCTCGGCTACTTGAAGAAACACGGATATGTCCTCTTGTCCGACTGGGGGGATGATGCGGTGCCGATCGATCCGTCGACGGTTGATTGGGAAGCGGTAGCGGCGGGCAAGACGCTGGTCCGGCTCCGGCAGGACCCGGGTCCCAATAATGCAATGGGGCGCATGAAATTCATGTTCCCCAACCCTCAGGGCATTTACCTTCACGACACGCCCAACAAGGAGTTGCTCAACGAGGACGCGAGGCTGTTCAGCGGCGGTTGCGTGCGGCTGGAAGATGCGCAGCGACTGGCGAAGTGGATATATGGCAGGCCGCTGAGCTGGAAGGGCGCCAGGACCGAGCAGCCGGTCGAACTGCCCGAACCGATGCCGGTTTATCTCATCTATCAGACCGCGGTCACGACCGGTGACGCGGTGGTCTTCTACGATGATATTTACGGCAAGGACCGCTCGATGCTGGCGGGCTCCGGCAATGGAAGTATCGCCGCGCGCTAGCGCCGGAGGTGAATTCCCCAGGTGTAGTCGCTGTAAAGGACCGACTCGATCGGACGGCCCGAGCTGTCGAGCGCCGGGCGGAAACGGAGCCGTTCCGTCAGCAGCTGGCAGGTCGTCGAATCGAGGAGCGGGCTGCCGCTGGAGGCAGTGATGCGGCAGTTGCTGATGCGGCCGTTGGTCAGCACGGTGAATCCGACGCTGACCTGTCCCTGGAGTCTGCTCTTGAGCGCGCTGCGCGGATAGTCGGCGTCCCTCAGACCTCCCGATATCCATTTCGCCGGTGAGCCGCCGCCACCGCTTCCGCCGCCGCCGCGGCCGGTGCCCGATCCGCCCGCCCCGGGACCCGTGCCGACGCTGGCAGCGCCGGCCGTCGTCGCCGCCCCGGTACCGGCGATCGGCGCCGCCGCTACCGGGGGCTTGGCGGGAACCTCGATCCTCGGCTTCGGGGCCACGATTTCGGTCGGCTCGGCCTTCTTGCCCGCCGCGCCTTCTTCCTCTTCGGTCTTGCCGGGCTGCTCTTCGGGGGGCGGCTGCGGTTCGGGCAGCTCGTTGACGTCGATCAGGACGGCAGGCTCGCTTTCCGGTATCCGCAGCGGCGTATCGCCCTTTGCCAGCAATATGAGCACACTCATGGCGGCATAGACGGCGATAACGCCGGCAATCGCCTTGGCCTTATCGGGCCGGGTCGGCTCCGCGCGATATCCGGGCATGGGATGGAAACGCGCCGCTGCCCAAAAATATGCGCCCTGGCGCCATTCAGGACCGCTATTCGGCGGGGACTGCTTCCTTATTCTCTTCCAGCCAGCGTTCGAGCCATTTGATGGTGTAGTCGCCGGTCAGGAAGGCTTCGTCGCGGATGATGCGCTGGTGGAGAGGGACGGTGGTTTTCATCCCTTCGACGACAAACTCCTCCAGCGCGCGCTTCAGGCGCCGGATGCAGCCCTCGCGGGTCTGTCCGTAGACGATCAGCTTGCCGATCATGCTGTCGTAATAGGGAGGCACCCGGTAGCCGGCGTAGAGGCCGCTATCGACGCGAACGTGCATGCCGCCGGGCGCGACAAAATTCTTCACCAGGCCGGGCGAGGGCGCAAAGGTCTGCGGATCCTCGGCATTGATGCGGCACTCGATCGCATGCCCATGAAGCTGGACCTGGCTTTGGGTGACCGACAGGCCGTCGCCCTGCGCCACCCGGATCTGCTCGCGCACCAGGTCGATCCCGCTGATCATCTCCGTCACCGGATGCTCGACCTGGAGCCGGGTATTCATCTCGATGAAATAGAATTTGCCGTCCTCGTAGAGGAACTCGATCGTGCCGGCGCCGCGATAGCCCATTTCCGCCATCGCCTGCGCAACCAGCGCTCCCATCTCCGCCCGCTGCTCGGCCGAAATCACGGGTGAGGGCGCTTCCTCGATCACCTTCTGGTGGCGGCGCTGGATCGAGCAATCGCGCTCGCCCAGGTGAATCGCCTTGCCCTCGCCGTCGCCGAATATCTGGAACTCGATGTGGCGCGGATCGCCGAGATATTTCTCCATGTAGACGGTGGGATCGCCGAACGCGGCATTCGCCTCCGATGATGCCTGGCCCATCAGGCTTTCCAGTTCGTCCTCGCTCGCCACGACCTTCATGCCGCGCCCGCCGCCGCCCGAGGCGGCCTTGATCAGCACCGGATAGCCGATCTCGGCGGCGATCTTGCGCGCCTCCTTGATGCTGTGCAGCGGTCCGGGAGATCCGGGGACCAGCGGCAGGCCAAGCTTCGCGGCGCTGTTCTTGGCCTCGATCTTGTCGCCCATGATCCGGATATGCTCGGGCTTGGGCCCGACCCAGATCAGGTTATGGCTCTCGACGATTTCGGCGAACTGGGCGTTCTCCGAAAGGAAGCCATAGCCGGGGTGGATGGCATCGGCGTGCGTGATCTCGGCCGCCGAAATGATGTTGGCGATATTGAGGTAGCTGTCCTTGGCCGGCGGCGGCCCGATGCATACCGCCTCGTCCGCTAGGCGGACGTGCATGGCATCGGTGTCGGCGGTCGAATGGACCGCAACCGTCTTGATGTCGAGCTCA
>JBJMUA010000037.1:0-8910 GCA_045811425.1 Sphingomicrobium sp.
CGTTCGCTGCTGCGCAGCCGGGCGGCGGCACCGGCCGCAACAAACATTCCGACGCCGCGCTTGACCACGATCAAGCCTTCGTCCTGGAACCCTTGATAGGCTTTGGCGACAGTCAGGGGATTGGCGCCCTGTTCGGCGGCAAGCGCACGGACCGAGGGCAGCGGATCGCCGTCGCCGTATTGCCCGGCCAGGATCGCATCGGCGATCACTTCGCGAAGGCGAACATAAACGGGTTTTTCATGGGAAGAACGAAGCGTCATGCTGTCACAATACAGCAAAGCGGAATAAGTTCAAGGAGTTCGTCATCGCGGGAAGGGGAGCGGCGGACCGGCCCAGCCTGGATCGTTCCGCTTTGCTCGCAATGACCTTATTCAGCCGGCGGCTGCCACTGGCTGACATGGTCGGTCAGGGCAGGGCGCGGCCGCTCCTCAAGCGGGGTTTGCGGCGTGCCGAGGAATATGAACCCCGCAATCCTTTCGCCCTCCTTGCAAAAGGCTCGCGTGACGCGGGGCGAATAGGCCTGCCACCCGGTGATCCACCCGCCGACATATCCCAGCGCATGGGCAGCCTGCAGCAGGTTCATGCCCACCGCGCCGCAACTCAGCTGCTGTTCCCACACCGGGATCTTGTGGCCCTCGATGGGCGAGGAGATGAGCAGGATCATCACAGGTGCCTGGTGACAGAATTCCAGCGCCTTGGCGTAATGCGCCGGCGTTGCCTCGGGATCATGCTCGGGCAGCGCCTTGACCAGGAGGTCGGCAAGCTGCCGCCGCTGGTCCGTGCCGACGATGACGAACCGCCACGGGGCGATCTTGCCATGATCGGGCGCGCGCATTGCGATGGTCAGGATGCGGGCCAATTCCTCGGCTGTCGGGCCCGGAGGACCAAGGTCGCGGGGCTTGCCGGAACGGCGCGTTTCAAGGAGGGCGAGAGCGGACGAATTGTCGTTGAGGGTCATCCCCTCCGCATAACGGCGCAACCCGTTGGCAACAATCGGCTTCACAAGTGCGTTTTCGCCGCTAGGGTGCCGCGCAATTCAATCGGCCGCGATCGACGGCCGGCAATAGATCCTTGGGGAGACGTACAAGATGGTGGACACGCCGACCGCGGATAATCCGCGCGAACCGGATATCAGCCACGAAAATCCAGCCAGCAAGGGCGAATGGTTTGGCCATCCGCGGCAGCTGGCGAGGCTGTTCACTACCGAGGCGATGGAGCGCTTCGGTTACTATGGCATGCGGGCCCTGCTGACGCTCTACCTGGCGCAGCACTTCCTCTTTTCCGATCAGACCACCACCGGTCTCTACGGCGGCTTCACCGCCCTGGTTTACCTGACACCCCTGGTCGGCGGCCTGATGGCCGATCGCTTCCTGGGATCGAAGCGTTCCGTGAAGTTCGGCGCCATCCTGATGAGCCTTGGCTACTTGACCCTGTGCTTCGGCGGACAGCCGGCCAAGCCCTACGCGATGATCGATGGCCAACGCTATGAGGTCGTCCAGCAAGGCGCCGGCGATGACGCCAAGCAGTTTGTTGTCGACAACGGCACGCAGCTGCAGATCAAGGGCAATGAGGACAAGAGCGTCTCCTTGCTCTCCGCCGACGGCGCCGTGGCTCGCACGATCGTACCGGGCGGCTTCGAAGCGAAGGGGGAGCGCAATCCCTTCTACACATTCCTGCTGCTGATCGGGCTGGCGCTGGTGGTCATCGGCAACGGCTTCTTCAAGCCCAATATCTCGACGATGGTCGGAACGCTTTACGCCGAGGGTGACCGGCGGCGCGATGCCGGCTTCACCATTTTCTACATGGGCATCAACCTCGGCTCGCTCTTCTCGCAGATCCTCTGCCCGCTGCTGGCGGTCGGGATGGGCAGCTGGGGCGGGCTCGGCTGGTGGGCAGGCTTCGCGCTTGCTGCCGCCGGCATGCTGGTGTCATGGACCCTGATCCAGTTCGACGGCGGCAAGCTTGACGGTGTCGGCGATCGTCCCGCCGGTGCGCCGGCCAATCGCGACTATGTCATCTACATCGGTGCGATCCTCGCTATTCCGGTAGCCTGGTTCCTGTTCAGCAATCTGATGAACAGCGTGGCGTCGCCCGAGGGGACTGGCATCATCGGCTACATCACCAACCTGCCGATCATGGGCAAGATCATGTTCGGCACATTCCTGGTCGCGGTTCCGGGCATCCTCATCTGGTCCTACCTCAAAGGTACGAAGGCCGAGTTCCAGATGATGATCGCGGCCATGGTGCTGATCACCTTCAACACCGTCTTCTGGACCTTGTTCGAACAGGCCGGCTCGTCCTTGACGCTGTTCGCCGACCGCAACACCGATCTCAGCGTGTTCGGACTGTTCAGCATCTCGGCCGGGCAAACCCAGTTCTTCAATGCCGCATTCATCGTGCTGCTCGCGCCCCTGTTCTCCATGTTGTGGAACGGCCTGGCGCGAAGGGGACTAGAGCCGCCAATTCCGATCAAGTTCGGTGCCGCGTTGATGGGCGTCGGTGCGGGCTTCCTGTTCCTTGTCTGGGGGGCGCAGTTCGCTGGGCCCGATTTCAAGGTTGGCCTGTGGTGGCTGGCCGGGCTCTACCTGATCCATTCGGTTGCAGAGCTGTGCATTTCGCCGGTCGGCCTAAGCATGATCACCAAGCTGTCGATCGCCCGGATCGTCGGCATGATGATGGGCGTGTGGTTCCTGTCGATTGCGGTGGCGCAATATGTCGCCGGCCTTGTGGCGCAGGTCGCTTCGGTTGAAACCGTCGGCGGGCAGGTCACCAACCTGCAGGTGTCCCTGAACACCTATGTCGGCGTGTTCACGATGATCGGCTGGATCTCGGTGGGCATTGGCGCCGTCCTGCTGCTGCTCAGCTGGCCGCTCAAATATCTGATGCATGGCGTGAAGTGATGAAATCGGGGGCGATGAAGGGGGTCGCGACGGCGTTGATCGCCGCCCTCTGCCTGTCCGGCTGCACCATGCCGGAGAAGCCGAAGCCCGGTGCGATCCGGATCAACGAAAATCCCTATCCGTCGACTTATCAGCCCTATGGCAGCGTCCCGACCTTGATCCGGAACGCAATCGTCCTGGATGGCGAGGGCGGGCGGATCGACAATGGCTCCGTCCTGCTGGTGAACGGCAAGGTCGAGGCGGTCGGCGGGGCGGACATCGCCGCCCCCGAGGGCTCCACCGTAATCGATGCAGGCGGGCGTTATGTCACGCCCGGCATCATCGATGTCCACAGCCATTTGGGGGATTATCCCTCGCCCGGCGTCCAGTCGCTCTCCGACGGCAATGAGGCGACGTCGCCGGCGCGTCCCGAAGTCTGGGCCGAACATAGCGTCTGGCCGCAGGACCCCGGCTTCTCCCGCGCAATGGCAAACGGCGGCATCACCTCGCTGCAGATCCTGCCCGGGTCCGCCAACCTGTTCGGTGGCCGATCGGTAGTGCTGAAGAATGTGCCGTCGCGCACGGTGCAGGGGATGAAGTTCCCGGGTGCACCCTATGGCCTGAAGATGGCCTGCGGCGAAAATCCCAAGCGCGTTTATGGCTCCAAGAACCAGATGCCGCAGACCCGCATGGGCAATATCGCCTATGTCCGGCAGACCTGGATCAAGGCCAAGGAATATGACCGCAAGTGGACCAAATATGAGAAGGCCGGCGGCGAGATCCCGGCCCAGGACCTGGCGATGGACACGCTCAGGGGCGTGCTGCACGGCAAGATCCTGGTCCATAACCACTGCTATCGCGCCGACGAAATGGCGATCATGATCGATGTGGCCAAGGAGTTCGGCTACAAGATCAGCACCTTCCACCACGCGGTCGAAAGCTACAAGATCGCCGATATCCTGAAAGAAAATGGCATTTGCTCGGCGATGTGGGCGGACTGGTATGGCTTCAAGATGGAGTCATACGATGGGATCAACGAGAATATCGCGTTCGTCCATAATGCCGGGGCCTGCGCGATCGTCCATTCCGACGACGCCAATGGCATCCAGCGCCTGAACCAGGAAGCGGCCAAGGCGATCGCAGCGGGCAAGCGATCCGGGATCGACATCAGCGAGGCCACCGCCTGGACCTGGCTATCCGCCAATCCGGCAAGGGCGCTCGGTATCTTCGACCAGACCGGCAGCCTCAAGGCCGGCAAGATGGCCGATGTCGTGCTGTGGAATGGCGATCCGTTCAGCGCCTATACCCGGCCCGACAAGGTGTGGATCGACGGCGCGCTGCTCTATGACGCGGCCAACCCCAAGCTGCGTCCGGTCAGCGACTTCGAGCTCGGCCAGCCGGGCGAAGGAGATGTGAAATGAGGCGCTTCGGCTGCATCGCGGCGGTACTCATGACGACCGCCTCTCCGCTGTTCGCGCAGAGCATCGTCATCAGCAACGCGACACTTGTCGTCGGTGACGGATCCGAGCCGATCCGCGGTGGCACGGTAATCATTCAGAAGGGCAGAATCACGTCGGCGGGACCTGACGAGCTCTCCGTTCAGGGGCCTCACGAAGAAATCGACGCGCAGGGCAAATGGGTCACTCCGGGGATCGTCGCCGGATTCTCGCGGCTCGGCTTGGCCGAAGTGGATCTGGGCGCGGACGGATCGGATGATACCGACACCGGCGACAGCCCGTTTAGCGCGGCGATTGACGTCACGCCCGGCATTAATCCCAAAGCCTCGACCATCGCCGTCAGCCGCGCCGATGGCGTGACCCGGGCCGTGGTTGCGCCGGTTGCCGGCAAGAGCATCTTCGGCGGGCAGGGCGCAGTGATCGACACTGGCGATGACATGGACGCGGTGCTGCGCGCCAGAGCGTTTCAGTTCGTTGAGCTTGGCGAGACCGGCGCGGGTAAGGCCGGGGGATCGCGCGCGGCAGCATTCGTCCTGTTCCGCAACGCGCTGCGCGAAGCGCGTGACTTAGGCGGCCTGCGCCAGACCGAGCTCGCCGGGTTATCGCGCAGCGACCCGCAGGTGGCCGATATTCCCTATGAGGAGCGACCTGATCCAAATTTGCTGTCGCGACAGGCGCAGCGCCGTGAAGACGTTTTGCTTACCCGGTTCGACGCGGCGGCTCTGGTGCCAGTGGTAAAAGGCCGGCAGCTCCTGTTGGTTCATGTCGAGAGGGCAAAGGATATCTTGAATGTCCTCAATTTGCGGGCGGAGTTTCCCGCCCTGAACATTGCGCTGGTTGGGGCAACCGAAGGGTGGACGGTAGCCGACCGGATTGCGGCATCCGGCGTGTGGGTGATCGCCTCGGCCCTCAACGACCTGCCATCCAGCTTCGAGATGCTGGCCGCGACGCAGTCCAACATCGGGCGAATGCGCGCGTCAGGCGTCAAGGTCGCGATCGGGATGATCGACGACAATGACACGCGCAACCAGCGTAACCAGCGCCAATATGCCGGCAATTTGGTCGCCCTTGGCAAGGTCCCCGGCGCGGCTGGTGTCAGCTGGGGCGAAGCGTTTGCGATGATCAGCTCCCGCCCGGCGGAAGCGGTCGGGCTTGGCAATGAAATCGGTAGCCTGGCCGCCGGCAAGCGCGGCGACGTCGTCATCTGGTCGGGCGATCCGCTGGAACTCGACTCGGCGCCCGAGGCGGTGTGGATCGACGGCGTGCGCCAGCCACTGGATAATCATCAGACCAAGCTGCGCGATCGCTATCGCTCACTGGAGCGAGAGGCACTGCCGGAGGCCTATCGCAAATGAGCGGGGTCGGCATGCTGGCGCTGGCTTCGATCATCTTCGTCGGCACCCATTTCCTCATGTCGCATCCGCTGCGGGCGCCAATGGTCGCTGCACTTGGCGAGCGTGGCTTTACCATCGTCTACACACTGGTTTCGCTGGTCACGTTCGGCTGGATGATCTGGGTCTTTCCAAGCGCCTCCGCCGAAGCGCCGCAGCCGCTGTGGGATGCGGGCCAGGCGGGATGGATCGCCGCGACCCTGCTGATGTGGCTGGGGTCGGTGCTGTTCCTGGGGTCGCTGCGAAAGAACCCGGCGCTGCCTCGACCCGGGAAGCGGATCGAGAAGATCGATGATCCGAATGGCGTCTATGCCATCACCCGCCATCCGATGATGTGGGGTTTCGCGCTGTGGGCGCTGACCCATGCGATCGTCAATCCGACCAAGGCCAGCCTGGTGCTCAGCTTCACCATTGCGTTCCTCGCGCTGGTCGGCGCCGCGTTGCAGGATCGGAAGAAGGCGGCGCTGCTCGGTGATGTGTGGAACGACTGGCTTTCGAAGACCAGTTTCGTGCCTTATGGCAGCGGGCTGAAGTCGGCCGACGGCTTCGCCTTGGCGACCGGGACGATCCTGTGGCTGGCAGCAACCTGGGCGCACGGGGCGCTCGGATATCGCCCCGCCGGCATCTGGGCCTTTTTCGGCTGAGCCAAAACCGGCTATTGGCGTCCTGATGGGACGGAAATTCTTCGGAACCGACGGGATTCGCGGGCGCACCAACGAAGCGCCGATGACCGCCGATGTAGCGATGCGGGTCGGCCAGGCCGCCGGAACCTACTTCCTGCGCGGCGTACACCGGCACCGCGTGGTGATCGGCAAGGATACGCGGCTGTCCGGATATATGATGGAATCGGCGATGATCGCCGGCTTCACATCGGTCGGCATGGACGTGATCCTGCTGGGACCGATGCCGACCCCGGCCGTTGCAATGCTCACCCGTGACCTTCGCGCCGACCTTGGCGTTATGATTTCGGCCAGCCACAATCCGTTTGCGGACAATGGCATCAAGCTGTTCGGACCGGACGGCTACAAGCTGAGCGATCGATCCGAGCTGGAGATCGAACGGCTCATGGAGCAGCCGGCGACCCTGATCGAATCCTCGAAGATCGGCCGCGCCAAACGTATCGACGATGCGCGCGGGCGCTATGTTCATTTCGCCAAGTCGACTTTCCCGCATCACCTCCGCCTCGATGGGCTGAAGGTGGTGATCGACTGCGCCAATGGCGCCGCTTACCATGTCGCGCCGGACGCGCTTTGGGAGCTGGGCGCCGACATCGTCCCGCTCGGTACCAAGCCGGACGGCATCAATATCAATGACGAGTGCGGTTCGACGTCGCCCCAGCTGATGCGGGAGGCAGTGATCGCTTCAGGTGCCGATCTGGGTCTTGCGCTCGATGGGGATGCCGATCGGCTCATCGTCGTCGATGAGAAGGGCGAAATGGTCGATGGCGACCAGCTGATGGCGCTGATCGCACTGTCGCAGCAAAAGCGCGGCACGCTGCGCGGTGGTGGAATCGTCGCGACCGTCATGTCCAACCTGGGGCTGGAGCGGAAACTGGGCGATGAACGCATCGACCTGCACCGCACGGCGGTCGGCGACCGCTATGTGCTCGAGGCGATGCGCGAGATGGGGCGCAACGTCGGTGGCGAGCAGTCAGGGCACATCATCCTTAGCGATCATGCGACCACCGGCGACGGGCTGATCGCGGGATTGCAAATCCTTGCCGCGCTGGTCGACAGCGGCCGGCCCGCAAGCGAACTGCTGCATGTGTTCGAGCCGGTGCCTCAATTGCTGAAGAATGTTCGCTTCAACGGCGGCACCCCGCTGGAAACCGATGGGGTAAAGGCTGCCATCGCCGGCGCGGAGAGCGAATTGGTTGGGCGTGGCCGCCTGGTGATACGCAAGTCGGGGACGGAGCCCCTGATCCGGGTCATGGCCGAGGGCGATGACCCGGCGATGGTCGAGCGGCTGGTCGACCAAATTTGTGAAGCGGTTGCGGCTGCTTAACGATTAGCCACTAGAGAGGGTGGCATGACGGCAAAAACTCCCCGCATCCTGATCATCGCCGGATCCGATTCCGGCGGTGGCGCGGGAATTCAGGCGGACATCAAGACCGTCACCATGCTCGGCGGCCACGCGATGACCGCAGTGACGGCCGTGACTGCGCAAAACACTCAAGGGGTGACGGCGGTTCACCCGATTCCGACCGAGATCGTGCTGGCCCAGATCGACGCGGTCATCGAGGATATCGGGGTCGATGCGGTCAAGATCGGCATGGTCGGATCGCCATTCACGGCGCTCAACATCGCCGCGCGGCTCGAAATGCTCGAAGGCATTCCGGTTGTGTTCGATCCGGTGATGGTCGCCACCAGCGGCGCGACCCTGGCCGACGATGCGACGGTCGCGGCCTTCGGCAAGCTGATGGATGTTGCGACGATTGCCACGCCCAACCTGCCCGAACTGCGCCGCTTGACCGAACAGGAGGACGAAGTGGCGGCGGCGCTGGACCTGGTGTCGCGTCATCGCTGCGCAGTCTTGATCAAGGGCGGTCATGAGGAGGGCGATGCGCTCGCCGATGCCCTGATCGAAGAAGATAATATGACCAGCTGGCAGGGTCAGCGGATCGATACGACCTCAACTCATGGGACCGGCTGCACGCTCGCCAGTGGGATCGCTTTCTATCTGGGCGCGGGGCTTGGCCTGACGCAGGCGGTGGAGCGGGCCCGGCTGTTCGTCCGCATGGCACTCCATGAGGCGCCGGGGCTAGGGCACGGTCATGGTCCCCTGGGGCAACAGGCGGTACGCCTCGACACCGGGCTGGGTCTTCGCCTCAACCAGGTGACGGTGACCGGCAAGGACTATGCCAAGATGGTCGACTTCTACCGCAAGCTCGGCCTGAAGCAGATCGTCGATAGTCCGGAAAATCAATATGCGCGCTTTGACGCGGGCGGGGCGACCTTCTCGGTCCAGTGCGATCCGGAAGCGGAGATCGGCGAGACGGTCGCCGTCTATTTCGAGTGCGACGACCTCGATGAGCGGGTGGAACGGCTGGCGAGGTCGGGCATGCCGTTCGAACATGGTCCCAGGAACCAACCCTGGATGTGGCGCGAATCGCGGCTGCGCGACCCGTCCGGAAACACCGTTTTCCTTTACCGCGCCGGCGAAGCCCGCCGCTTCCCGCCGTGG
>JBJMUA010000038.1:0-17709 GCA_045811425.1 Sphingomicrobium sp.
CACGCGCAGTTCGACGTCCGCTTGTTTGGCGGCGAATATCGTTTCGAACGGCCGAGCCAGTTCCGGCTTGTTACCGACGAGGCGCTGCTTGATCGCAGGATGGAGCGCGGCAGGCTCATTGGCGTTGACGGAATGAACGACCAGGGACAGCGGCATATTGCCGGCCTGCTCGCCGACACGGCGCTGACCAGGCGGTTCGGGCTGGGAGCGACCACAGTGTTCACCCAGGAGGATCCGTCCAAATCCTTCCTCACCCTGTTCAGCGGACTTGCCGATGATGACACGGTCCTCGCCAAAATCATTGCCACGCCCGCCCAGAAGACCACCTCCGTTTCATCGGAGGCGCGCCTCTATTGGATCTCCGGCGACGAGGCCTCGGGGGATGAACACCGGATCGATGTGCTGGGCCGCTTTCGGCGGACCCGCTCCGGTTTCGGGGGCGCGACGATCCATAATCTTGGACGCGTGGCATTTGATGAGCCGCTCGATCTGAACGCAGATGACTTCGACCCGGATGGAGAGGCAGGGCTCCGGGACCGGATCAACCAATATGGCGCCGGCCTGTCTTATCGCGCTCGATTTGGACGATGGAGGGTGAATGCCGGCGTCTTGAGAACCAGCTATCGAAAGGCCGTTTCAGGCACGGGCATTGCCGAAAGCGATCTTCAGACGTCGAAGTGGCTCTACAATCTCTCGGCGGCGTATAGGCTGGCCGATTGGGTCGAGATCTATGCAGGGCACAGCCGCGGGTTGGAGGAAGCAGGCGTTGCGCCAGCTTCCGCGACCAACCGCTATGAGGTGCTGTCGCCGGCCGCGGCGCGCCAATATGAAATTGCCGCGATCCTGCGGCCGTTCGGCAATTTCAATTTATCGGTTGGCGCGTTCGACCTGGAGCGAGGCTATTTCGGGGCCGACATGGCCGACGGCCGATACAAGCAGCTGGGACGTGTCCGGCATAGGGGCATTGAACTTTCGGGAGCTGGAACGCTCGCCCCAGGCCTGACCGTAATCCTTGGCGGGGTCGCTCTTGATCCCGTCGTCAGGACCGATAGCGGCGAAGAATTCCGGCCGATCGGGGTGCCGAAGATCCGGCTGCTTGCCAGCGCGGACTATGAGTTCATGCCGAAAATCCACGCCGATGCCACGGTGCAGTTTACCGGCAACCGGCAGGCCACGCATAAGACGGATGCTTCAAACAATATCGTGCCCGCCAGCTGGACCGCCAATGTTGGCCTCAGGTCGCCGTTCGGGATGGCAAAGCTGAAGTCGACCGTCCGCTTCCAGCTGCTCAATATATTCAACAGCTATAGCTGGGACGTCTCGTCGGCCGGCACCATGGCGTACAGCCCCTCACGCCGCTTTCGCCTGGCGGTCACGACGGAGTTTTGACCTAGCCGGCGCCCATGTGATGCTTGAATTCCAGCAGGTCGCCGGGCTGGCAGCGCAATTCCTCGCAGATTGCCTCCAAGGTCGAAAAGCGGATCGCGCGCGCCTTGCCGGTCTTCAGGATCGACAGGTTGGCAAGGGTGATATCGATCCGCTCGGCCAGCTCGGTCAGGGTCATTCGCCGCTCGTGCAGCAGCTCGTCGAGATTGACGATGATCGCCATCAGACCGTGCCTTCCAGGTCCTCGCGCATCAGCGCTCCCTCGGCGAACACGCGGGCCAGGACGAACGACAGGATCACGGCCAGCCAGCCGCTCGGCGAAAATCCCGCATCGAGGTGAAGTGGATATTGGGGCGTGGAAATTGCCTTGCCGATGCCGCCGATGACCAGGCTGAGCAGCTGCAGGGCCAGCAGGAACCAGCCGATGGCGTGCAGCCGGTAGGCGTTGGCCGCGACGAACGGATCGCCGAGGCGCACCGTCTCGACCATGTTGAGCAGCCGCCGCAGGATTTGGTCATTGATCGGCACGCCGACCAGGCCGAGCGCGGCGATGAACCGAAGGCCCATGATCAGCTGCGGGATGCCGGAAGCGTCGGTGATCCCCAGCGCCCGGAAGGTCCATTGTTCCGCGACGATCGTCGCGGCCAGCAACACCAGGATCGCCGCTCCGAACAGCCAGTTGAGGAGCATCAGGATACGCAGGCTGATCCATGCAATTGGCAAAGCCGTGGAATGTGTCATCGGGCATCTCCGAGTCGAATATTATCGATAAACGATATATGACTTATCGTTTGTCGGCAATATGTTCTCGCCAACGCGATCGCCGGCAAGCGGTCTACCGTCCATCCAAGGAACTGCCGGGGGCTTTGGAGACCCCGCCTTAGCGCACTGCTTTCCGTTTCGCTGGCGGGCCGATTTGCATTGGCCGCCGATTCAACGGTAACCCTTGCTCAATCGCGCTCGAACCTTCGAAAGGGCGATGGATGGAATATTCCCTCGAATGCCGGGACGATGCGGTCGTTGTCCGGGTCGACGGTCGCGTGGACGAGGCGACCTGGGAAGCATTCGGCGCGGGCCTGAGCGAAGCCGTGCGGCAGGCGGGGCGCGCCGGCCTTGCCAATGTCATCCTCGATCTATCCGAGCTGGACTATATGTCCTCCCGCGGCCTTAGGGTGTTGACGGTGGCCAAGCGCGAGGCCGACGAATCCGCCATTTCCATCCTGCTGGCCTCGCCCAATGAAGTGATGAGCGAAATTTTGGCCATCAGCCGCTACGACAAATTGTTCACCATCACGGACTCAATCGAATTGAAAGATTGAGTCCTTCGCCCGTAGCCGAGGGGGCAACGGCATCATGCTAGTGCGGTTTTGGGGTACACGAGGGTCACTGCCGGTCGCGCCGACGGCGGAAACGGTCCGGCGGAAGATCGCCAATGCGCTGGTTTCCGCCGGCGGGCTGCGGTTCGAGAATGTGGCGGAAGCCAGGTTGTTCGTCGACATGGAACTGAGCTTTGCGCAAGGGGCGACGTACGGAGGCGCGACGTCGTGCGTCGAACTGGAAGCCGGCGACGGATCTTATTTCATCTGCGACATGGGGAGCGGCCTCAGGTCGTTCGGCCTCGACTCCCTGCGGCGGAATGCGGCGGGTCACAGCAAAACCTACAACTTCTTCCAGTCCCACCTCCACTGGGACCATATCATGGGCTTCCCCTTCTTCGCGCCCGCCTTCGATCCTGATGCCACCATTCGCATTCACGCGGGCCATCCCGACGCGGAAGCAGCGTTGCGGCGCCAGCAGGAAGAAATCTCCTTCCCGGTTCCGTTCGACTGGCTGCGCGCCAATTTCGAGTTTGTGCAACTGACACAAGGCGAGACTTACGAGGTCGACGGCGTGCAGGTCGAAACCATCCTGCAGCAACATTCGCATGACAGTTACGGCTATCGCTTCACCGATTCAGGCGGGCGGACGGTGATCTACAGCACCGACAGCGAACATAAGCTGGACCAGATGGCGGTGGAGGCGGCCTTCATCGACTTTTTCCGGGAGGCGGATCTAGTCATCTGCGACACCATGTATTCGCTCGCCGAAAGTGTCTCGATGAAAGAGGATTGGGGCCATTCGAGCAATTTGGTGGCGGTCGACCTGTGTCACCAGGCCAAGGCCAAGCGCCTGGCCCTGTTCCACCATGAGCCGACCTATGAGGATGAAGACATCCAGCGGATGCACGAGGAAAGCATCCGCTATGAGGAACTGACCCGCGACGGAACACCGCTCGAAGTGATCTGCTCCTATGACGGGCTCGAAGTCCGGCTCTAGCAGAAGATGGCCAGCCAGCCGTGTCCTGCTGACGTGGCTGGCGATGACGATGATTGCCGTCCTGGCCACTCAGGCGGTCGGCGATCGCATGCGGCGCGGGATCTTTGACAGCTGGCAGACCGCAAGCCCACGAGACCTGTCGGCGACCGATGTCCGGGTCGTGATGATCGACGACCGCAGCATCGAGGCGCTCGGTCCGTGGCAGTGGCCGCGATATTATCTGGCGCGGCTGACCGAAGAGCTGACCAAACGGAAGGCCAGGGTCATTGCGTTCGACGTTGTGTTTCCGGAGCCTGACCGCGTCGGTCCCGAAACCTTCGCTTCGCTCTACCCCGAGCTTAGCCCGGCTGCCGCCGACGAAGTCAGGGCGCTGCAGCCGATGGACCAGTTTTTCGGTGCGGCCATCGGTTCGGCGCCGGTGGTGCTTGCGCATGCCGGGGTTGCAGAGGCGCCGGCGGATCAGCCGCCGCTTCCGGACATGCCGGTTACCGGCGTGCTTCCTCCAGCCGTAGGTCAATGGCCTGCCGAGCTTGCCGCCATCCCGGAGCTTGACGATGTCGCGCTTGGCCATGGCCTGATCAATGTCCCGCCCGACAAGGACGGAGCCATTCGCGGGGTGCCGCTGGTGATGCGGGCGGGGGGCAGGCCCCGGCTGGGATTTGCGGCCGAGATCGCCCGCAATAGCCTGGGCGCTGACTCTGTCGCCGTGACGCCCGACAGCGTTCGGATCGGCAATCAGCTGGTCCCGGTTGATCGACGCGGCCGGATGTGGCTCCATTTCGGCAATCTTCCGCCCTCGGCCATCTCTTCAGCTGCCGATGTGATCGGCAACTCAAAACATGTCACAGCCGATCAATTCGCCGGCAAGACGGTGCTGATCGGAGTGACGGCGGAAGGCTCTTCGGATATCGCCGCGACGCCGATCGCTTCCCAGGAGTTTGGGCCGTTCGTCCAGGCCCAGGCGGTCGATGCAATCCTCCGCGGCGGCTGGCTGGTTCGGCCGGCCTGGGCCGGGCGGGCGGAATGGGCGATGGCTGCATTGCTGGCCCTGGTGGCGCTAGGCAACGCTGTGTTTGGGCGGGCCAATCGCATGATCCTGGCAGCCATTTTCGCATCCTTGCCCGTTGTCAGCTGGCTCGCATTTGCGCGGGCTGGCATCTTGCTCGATCCAGCCAGGCCGATGCTGGTGGGCGGCGGCGCGGTGGCCGGCGTTGCCATCGGGTTATTCGCCCTCGCGCGCGCCGAACGCGAGCGGCTGCGCGAAGCGCTGGTCCAGGAACGAGTGTCGGCGGCCGAAGCGGACGGTGAGCTCCAGGCCGCGCGAGCGATCCAGCTGGGGATGGTCCCGCCGCGCGAGCGGCTCAGGAAACTCGACCCGCGTGTCGATCTCGACGCGCTGCTGGAACCGGCGAGGTCGATCGGAGGCGATTATTATGATGCGCTGAAGATCGGCGACGACCAGGTCGGATTTGCCGTCGCGGATGTTACCGGAAAGGGCGTCCCCGCGGCCCTGTTCATGGCGATGTCGAAGGCGCTGACCAGTGCCGCGCTGTCCCGCATGCAGGCCGACCCCGCGACCATGGCGGCGGCCATCAATATCGAGCTGCTAAAGGACAATAGCGAAGCCATGGGCGTCGCCATATTGCTTGGCATTCTCGACCTGAATTCCGGAGACGTGCGGATGGTCTGTGCGGGCCATGAGGACCCGCTGCTGCTATCCCCGAATGGCGATGCGAAGCGCATCCGCCTCGAGGGCGGACCGCCGCTTTGCGTCACGGATTATCCCTACCCGCTGGAGACGTTGACCTTGAAGCCCGGCGAAACCCTAGTGCTGGTGACGGACGGCGTAACCGAGGCGCAGGATAGGAAGGGCGCCTTGTTCGGGCGCGACCGGATCCTGGCCGATGGCGCGCTGAAGGGCGGCAATGCAACCGATATCGTCGAGACAATCCGGGATCGGGTGCGGCTGTTCGAGGAAGGGGCGGAGGCGACCGACGACCTGACGGTGATGGCGATACGGTTCCTGGGTCAGGCCTAGCGGACGATCACCTCGACGCGGCGATTGGTTGCGCTGGCGATATTATCCACGGTCGGCTCCTTGAGCTCCCGCTCCCCGCGGCCGACGGCGGACATCAGCGACCGGTCGATTCCCTGGCCGGCAAGCCAGCTGAGCACTTCTTCCGCACGTTGCTGCGACAGGCGATCATTGTCCTCTTCGCTGCCGACCGTGTCCGTGTGCCCGGTCACTTCTACCTGCGGACCGGAGCGGGACGCGATTTCGGAGCGGAGCGCAACCAGCACCGCCTGCGATTCCGGCGCGGGCGTTACCGTTCCCTGGGCGAAATAAAGGACGAAGCTCTTGGCTGGCGGCGGCAGGCTGGTCAGCAGCGCAGCCTCCTGCGCCTTCAGTCCCTTGTCGCCGAGCGGCTGCGATGCGGGGGTGGGGTCGCCCAGCTTGGTGCGGCTATTGCCCTCGGCAATCACCGCCTCGGTCGGCTTGCCGCCAGCCTCGAGCACCGCGACCGAACCCTGGTGCCCTTCGTCGTCGGGTAGCAGGACTAGCGACGAAGTCGCGCAGCCGCCCAGCAGCAGCAAGCATGCCGCCACAAGGCGGGCCCCCTTCATTCAGGGACCTCGACGATGAACTTGGTGCCGCGGACGCCGAGCAAGGTGTTGGGCGTGCGGACCTTCATCGCGTCCCGGTCCGACTTTGCGATCTTGCCGGAAACGACCGCCAGCGAGCCGCGATCGACCTGGGTGACGAAGCTGCCCTTCTGGCGGGTACGGTCATATTGGAACTCACTGACCGAGATCCGGCTGTTCGGTCCGACCGCAAAGCGCGTGTTGTCGACGAAGGTCAGGCTCATGCGGCCATCCTTGCCGGTGACGAGCCTGTCGCCGGCAAGAAGCTGGAGGCCCGGGGCCGGCTTCAGCTGCTGTGCGTTGCGCTCCACAAAGGCGGTGCCGCTGCTTTGCTTGATGCGCGCGATTTCGGAAAGTGCTGGCGAGGCCATCAAAAGGGCCATCAGCCCAAGCGCAAAAGGCACTCTACGCATCGCAGGCCTCCCAACCGTTTCGGCAACGTGACATAGCTGATCAGATGAGCCCGCGCGAATCAAATCCGGAGAGCCAGTACTGCCGCCTGACCGGCGACGGCGCGATCCGATCTGCGTCCGATGCGGCCCGCGCGTTCGGCGAGGCGCAATGGCTTGCCGACGACGAACTGGCGCGCCTTTGCATCGTGGTCGAGGAATTGGTGGCCAACCTTTACGATCATGGCGAACTGACCGATCGGGATGAGATCGAGCTAGGACTGGTTGCGGAACCGGAGGGTATTCACGTTTCGATCGCCGATCCGGGCGCGCCATTCGATCCCTGGACAGCGAAGCCGAAGGCCGAGCGGCCTGACCGCGGTGGCGGCGCCGGGATCGACATCGTCCGGGCCTGGGCCAAATTCATCAGCTATGGCTCGACGCCAAGCGGCAACCGGCTGGAGTTCCTGCTGCCAATTCGATGGGAAAGCTGAGCCCGTAACGGACCCTCAGATCACCTTGGCGATGATGATCGAAACATTGTCCGGGGCTCCCCTCGCCAGCACGGTCTCGATCAGCTTCTCGGCCGCCGCCCTGGGCGGATTGGACAGAAGCTGCGCAGCCATTTCATGGTCCTCGACGACCCTGGTCAGCCCGTCGCTGGCCAGCAGGAACTGATCGCCCCGCTTCACGTCACCACTAACGACGTCAACGCTCAGTTCCTTGGCCACGCCCACTGCGCGCGTAATGACATTTGAATTGGGATGATCGACTGCCTCTTCCGGCTGCAGCATACCTGCGTCCACCAGGCTTTGAACGAGGCTGTGATCACGCGATATCTGTTCGATCTGATTGTCCCTGACGCGATAGGCGCGGCTGTCGCCGGCCCAAAAACAGCGGAACTGCCCATCGGCAATGGCCAGCCCGACGACGGTGCTGCCCATCGACTGATCGCCATCGCCGTCCCCGGCCAGCGCAATCAATTCGCTATTGGCCCGCTGGAGCGCCACGATCGCGTCTTCGACCATCGCATCCAGGCCATTGTCGGCGGGAAGATGCAGGAGCGCCTGGGTCACGGTTGAGCTTGCGACGTCGCCGGCCTGATGCCCGCCCATCCCATCGGCAACCGCCCAAAGTCCATGCTCCGTCCGGACGAGCAAGGAATCTTCATTGACCTTCCGGCGCAACCCCACATGGGTCCGGCTGATGCATTCTATGGCCACCCAAACTCCTCTGTCCTGGGGTACACAGGGAGACTAGCAATCGCGAAAGCTTCATGCGATTAACTTTTTCTTAGTTGCGACTTGGCCCAGGGGGAAGCCGTCGATGAGTAAGGCCTACAGCAGCAAGGCATTACCACCGGGTACCGTTATCCGCGAGTGGCGGCTCGAGGACGTCCTCGGTGTGGGCGGCTTTGGCATCGTCTACAAGGGTCGCGGCATTTATTTCGGCGAGCTGGTTGCAATCAAGGAATATTTCCCGAGCTCAATCTCCGAGCGCGACGCCGAGAGCACGGTCGTACCGATCGGCTCCGACGTCGAGGAAGTGCATGCGCTGGGTCTCAAGAAATTCGTCGAGGAGGCGAAGCTTCTCTGGAACCTTTCGACCCCGACCAGGCATCCCAACATCGTGAGCGTGCGCAGCCTGTTTGAGGTTCATGGCACCGCTTACATGGTGATGGACTTCGAAGACGGCGTGTCGCTGTCCAAGCTGCTGAAAGAGGGCAGGCGGTTCAACGAGCGAAGCTTGTGGAACATCATCAAGCCGGTCGCCGAAGGTCTCGCCCGCGCCCACCGGGTGGGCGTGCTCCATCGCGACATCAAGCCGCCCAACATCCTCATCACCGATGACAATCGGCCGGTCCTGATCGATTTCGGATCGGCCCGGTTCGAGGCCGCGGAGGCGACCAGCACGTCGGTAACGTTCCACACCCCGCCATATGCGGCGGTCGAGCAATATGTGAAAACCTATCCGCAGGGGCCCTGGACCGACATCTATGCCCTTGCCGTCGTGCTCTACGAGTGCGTGACCGGGGAGAAGCCGCCGGAGGTGCTCGAACGGCTTCACGGCGGATTGGGCACGCCGCTTTCCGACGGCCATTGGCCGGGCTTCACCAAGAAATTCCTGCAGGCGATCGACGCGGGCATGACCATCAAGCCCTCGGATCGCCCGCAAGCGCTCCAGGAATGGCTCGACCAGTTCGGCAAGAAGGAAGTGGACGAGGTCGTCGGCGAAGAAGATGTGGCGACGCGCTTCTTTGCCCATGAGGTTACCGCCAAGGAGATTACCCCCATCGCGCCGCCGGCGCCCGGCTTCGAGCCCAAGGAGCTTGAGACGCAGGTGCCGTCCGACCCCAAGGATGCGCAGTTCAAGCGGGCCGGCGAGGAAACCGGCGCATCGAAAAAGAAGAAAAAGGGCGAGGAGGCCGAAGAAGCCGCCGAGCCTGCCGAGGCGGAAGAAATTGAGACGCCGGCTGCGGCCATTGAGGCCAAGGAAGTTCCGGTGGAACGAAAGCCGGCCCCGGCGGCACGGACCGTGTCAAAGCCCACGTCCGAGCCCTGGTACAAGGATCGCCGGAAAGCGATGCTCGCGGGCGGTGGCGCGGTGGCGCTGCTGGCAGCCGTCGCCGCTGGCTCGTTCATGCTGGGAGGCGGCGGGAACGAAGGCGAACCGCTTGAGATTCCGGACCTGAATTCGGTTGAGGCAGGCGCGATTCCGATCGAAGGGCTTGGGCAGTTGGTCGCGGCCGAACGCACATTGGCGGAAGATGCGCGCACTGCGGGCGCCCCTGCAACCGCGGTGAATGACCTGGTGGCGGCCGGGGAACAGCTCGACAAGCAATTGGCCGGTCTCCAGGCCATTGCCAACGATCAGGCCCAAGCCGCAGCAGCCACCGCCGGCGTCGACGAAATGAAGCGCACGGCTACCTCTGCCAACGTCGAGTTTGCCAACGCATTGCTGCGTGACGCGGATGCCCGGGCGCAGGCTGTTTCAGGGAAGGCCAGGACTGGGGCGCTGAACAGTGCGCTGGCCGACCTTCGCACTTCGGTCGAAGCTTCGGCCAGCCTGACCGACCCGGTGCAATCGCTGGGCTCCGCCCGTGACGCCCTGGCCAAATCGCAGGCTTTCGGCGCTGCGCTTTCCGGGGCTTACAGCGCCCAGGCCGCGGCCAAGCGTGCGACGGAGAAATTGCCGCAAGGTCCAGCGGCGGCGGTTGCCATTGCGCCCACGAGTCCGGTCGCCACCGCGCCAACTGCCACGACGACAACGACGGCCGCGCCCAGCAGCAGTTCTGCCAGTGCTTCGGCGTCGAAGCGTTCACAACTCGCCTCAATCGTCAGCAGCGGCCGCGGCATGGCGAAGGAAGTGATCCGCATGGGAAGTGGCGGCACCGCGACGCAAAAGGCGAACGCTGCCCTTGCCAAGAATTACGACAAATATCTCGCCAACGTGGCCGATTCCGCGCGCGGCGCGAACACCGATCGAGAGTTTGACGAGCTGATCAAGAAGGCCAACCAGACGAAGGCCTATATCTCGTTCCTGCACAAGCAATCGTCGGGAGAGTAGCCCACCATCCAGAGCCGTGCGGCTTGTCCGGTCAGGACGACCTGGCGGCCCTTGCTTCGCGCCCATCGGGCCTGAGGCTGAATCTCATGGGGTCGCTCTGCTGTTCGATGTCCGAGCGGTCGTGGACTTCATGCTCGAACGAGACATTACCAACGCGGAGCACAGAGCCGATCGCCAATATTTCGGAACGGCCAATTCTCTTGTCGTCGATATAGGTGCCGTTGGTCGAGTTCAGATCCATGACGCGCAGCTTGTCGGCGGCAAATTCGACGAGGCAATGTGCCCGTGAAACACTGGGCTCCGAAACAATGATGTCGGCAGGTGCCGTGCGGCCGATTTTCAAGCCCGATGGACTGACCGCATATAGTGCCTCTGTATCCGGGGCATGCAGCCTCCGGAGGCAATGAACCTTGCCGCCTTCAGTACTGCGAAATGCGTCCGATTCCTTGAAAAATTTCGATTGCACTTCCTCGGCGTGCGTCGGCTCCAGAAGGACTGCGCCACGTGCCTGGTTGTATCGCTCAAGCGCTTGCGCCAGGTCTTCCTCGCTGGCCTTGAGCGCCTTGCCGTTGGCCTTTGCCTTCGCTTCCAGCTCGGCAGGCTCCGGTTCCGCAACCACCGGCTTCGCCTCGACAGGGGGTGCGGGCGCTGGTGACGGAGGCGGGAGATCCTCAATCGGTTTTTCAGCGATGGCCTGGACCGGGGCGTCTTCTTTCGCCGGCCCGATGTGGCGGCGAAGGTCGACGATCAACGACTCCCAGGCGGCGTCGGACCGATCGCCCTTCCATTCGGAAAGATCGGCGGTGTGGGTCAGCTCGAAGATGATCGGCAGGTTGCACGGCTCAATCACGACCGGGACAAGCTTGTTGGCCCGGTCCGCCTGCGTCGCTTCTGCCCGGACCCACCTGGAAGAGACCGAACTGGGCGACCACAAGACGACTACCGCCTTGGCTGCCCTCAACTGCCGTTCGATCACTTCGTCGAATGTTTCGCCGGAGTGGAGCACGGCGTCCCACCACACCTTGAACCCCTCCAATTCGAAGGATTCGGCGAAGAGCCGGGCGGCGGCCCGTTCCTGTCGGTTGTACGAAATAAAAATGTCAGGTCCGGACACCAAAAATCCCCCTTGTTCGAACCTTCCTTGGGGGGACCGTCGGCGGACCACCGGGATGTCCGGCGGATCACCCTGATGCCGACAAGCCTTCCCAATGCGACTCGAACAGCGCTTTATTTATAGTCTGTTAACCTGCCCGGGATGTCGAGGCCAGAGCGCGGACCCTTCCGGCGGCCGACTAGCAGTGCATTGTTCCAAAGCGGGACTAGTCAGCCACGGCCGGACAGGCGGTACAGG
Organism: Sphingomicrobium sp.; assembly: GCA_045811425.1. Classification (GTDB taxonomy): domain Bacteria; phylum Pseudomonadota; class Alphaproteobacteria; order Sphingomonadales; family Sphingomonadaceae; genus Sphingomicrobium. The sequence goes on from JBJMUA010000038.1 coordinate 11,653, forward strand.
ATTCGAACGCCATAGTTTTTCGCCAAATCCATTTTTCCAACATATTCAAAGTTATAATCGTTGCGAGCGGACTCGATCATCGCGGCGAAAGGCTGGGTGGTGTAGATCGCGCCGACGGGCACCCTGGGTTCGATCCGCGCTGCAACCGTTACTTCCGTGCCGTAATAGGTCCGCGCACCCTGCACGGCGTCGAAATGCTCGAAGATCGGTCCGTGGTGCAGGCTGATGCGCATCCCGTCCTCCGCGGGCAGCCCGATTTCCTGCAGCAAGGCCGGGCTCAGTTCCGACTGAATTTCCAATGCCACCTGGGCGGCCTGCTCGGGAGTCGTGATGACCGCAAACACAGCATCGCCCCAGCTGTTGCGCGTCAGGATTGCGTCGCCATGCCGGTCGAGGACGCGGGCAATCCGTCCCATGACCACCTCCAGGAAACGGGAAAGGCGATCTTCCTCCAGACGGGAAAATCCCGCGAAATCGGCGAACAGCATCGATCGGAGCGTCCAACGGCCGCGGTCTGTCGGACTGGCCATGGCTACGGCGTCGAGTGGAGGCCGCTCCTTCGGAATTGCGACGATGCGCGTTTTACCACGCTGGCGTTCCCATTCGGCGACGTCGGCGGCCGTGCCCGCAACCCCGTTCGGCGGCTTGCCGTCCCACACCGCCAGCTGGAATGCCTCGCTGTTCATGATTTCGGCGCGGAGGCGCGCCAGCCCCATCACCAGCTTCGAGCAATAGGCGAACAGCTCATCGTCGTCGCAATGCTGGATCTGCGTCGCAAAGGTCACCGACGCAGCCGCATCGCGGGCGCGCACATAGCGCTCTTCCCATTCCGGTCCGCCGAGGCGAACCGACGTTCGCAGGAAATCCTCCTCGGCAAAGGGCATGACCGCATGGACCTCGCCCCCTCGGGCCTGGATCGCCTCGGCAACCAGGATGTCCGCCCCGCAGGCCAGCGGCCCGTAGGCGATCATTGCGCCTGTCTCCGCAATGATGGCGTCGATCGCCTTGGCGAGCTGTTCTTCCACTTGCCAGCCTGCCCTGAACATGTGGCCGCAAAAATGGATGATTGGCGACGGTCGTATCGCGGCCAGCAGGGTCTGACGCTGGTCAGGGGAAATTGTGAGCTGCTCTGCGATCAGCGCAACCTGGCGCGCCGTGGATGCGATATTGCCCGGAGAGGCGTCCGGGCGGCGCTTGGCCTCTGCATATAATGACGTTGCCCGTTCGACCTCACCGCAAACCAGCATGGCCTCGGCGCCCGACGCCGCCGCATAATAGTCCTGAGGCTGCGCGACGTCCGGTCGATGAGCGATCGCCGCGGCAAGGTCACAGGCAGCCTTGATATCGCCGGCCAGGAAAGACGTGGTGGCCGCGTTTATGCCGGAGAAATACCCGTCGGATAGCTTGTTCGCCTGGCGATATGCCTGGCTTGATTGCCGGAACAGCTCGATCTTCTCGGCGCCGGCCGCGCGAACCGCGAGATCCTTGAGGAGGCGGCCCTTGAGGGCCACCGCATCCTCCGTACCGATCTCATCGACGCGGTGCCGCTCGTAAATCCGCAATGCGGCATTGGGATCGCCCAGCCGCGCCATTGCGAGTGCCTGCAGATAGCGGGCGTCGGGATCGTCGGGATATTGCTGGATCGCCTCGCGCGTTCGCTCGAACAGCGCGAACATGTCGCCGCTTCCCAGGGCATCGTCAAATTTCCGGCGAAATTTGGGATCGATTGAATCGGCCACCACGTCTCCCTGGCAGGTTCCGGCAAATGCAGACGTAGAGGCGTTCGATGGCAGAGGGCAAGCCGACCGATACCAACATTTGAACGCACCGGGCCGGCTTGTCTGGTCAGCCTCACCGCTTTTGGCTAGCGTTCGCCATCCGGCAGCGGGGGAAACGGATGTCCGACCAGTCGCCTGAACCGACAGAAGCCAAGCGCACCACGCTCTTCCTGAGCTATGCGCATGACGATGAGGTGCGGGCGCGCCGGCTGGCGAAGGCGCTCCAGCAGGCGGGCTACAGCGTCTGGTGGGATGATTTGATCGAAGGCGGAACCGCCTATGCGAAATCGATCAACTCGGCCCTGGAAGCCGCCGATGTCGTAGTTGTTCTCTGGTCGGCCGCCTCGGTCGAATCCGACTGGGTGCGCGACGAGGCGGCCCTTGGCAGGGACCGCCACCGGCTGGTTCCGCTGTCGCTCGACGGAACGCGCCCGCCGCTGGGCTTCCGCCAATACCAGTTCATCAATTTCCGCAACTGGCGCGGGCGCATGACTGCGCGGCAGTTCGTTGCGCTGGAGCGGGCTATCGCCGCCGCCATTGGGCAGGAAGCGAAGGCACCTGCGCGCTCAGCAAGGCGGGTCTCGCGCCGGACGATGATGCTGGCCGGCGGCGCGGCGGTGGCGGTCGCCGTTGGCGGAGGCGCATTCCTGGCATTTGAGCGCGGCCTGTTCAGCGGCGGCGATGAGCCGCTCAGCATCGCAGTGCTGCCCTTCAAGAATCTGAGCGGCGACCCGGAGCAGAATTACTTTTCCGAAGGCCTGACCGAAGAGGTGCGCGCAGGGCTGGTCCGCCTCGATGCGCTTCGCGTTGCGGCCGCGACCTCGTCGGAAGTGGCCGGCGAGCGGCAGGGCGACCTTAAGTCCATCGCGCGCGAGCTTGGGGTCGGCTTCCTGCTCGGCGGCTCGGTCAGGCGGTCGGGCGACATCGTCCGCATCGCCACCGAGCTGACCGACGGCAAGACCGGCTTCGGCCTTTGGTCGAAAAGCGTCGATCGCAGGATGACCGACATCTTCGCGGTGCAGGCGGAGATCGCGCGGATGGTTGCGCAGGCTCTGTCGATCCAGATCGCGACGGATCAGCCCGCGCCGGGCGGAACCCGGCAAGTCGATGCCTATGAGCATTATCTTAAGGGCAGGTCCCTATATAATCTGGCGAAGGACGAGCAGAGCGACCGCCAGGCGCTGGCTCACTTCGACCTGGCCATAGCAACCGATCCCAACTTCGCCATGGCGCATGCCGCGCGATCACGGCTGCTCGCATCGATCGCTTCCACCTATGCCAGCGCGCGCGATCTGAAGCCGCTTTACAATGACGCGATTGCCGAGGCGCGCCGCGCCGTGGAACTGGCGCCGACGATGGCGGAGGGCCAGCTGGCGCTGGGCTACGCATTGTTCGCCGGGAGGCTCGACGTCAGAGGCGCGCGCCCCTTCTACGATAAGGCTTATCAATATGGCCGGGGCAACGCCGATATACTCCTTCTGTATGCACTATACTCGGTCAGGTCGCGCCGTTTTGCTCAGGCTCGCGAAGCCATCGACCGCGCGCTGATGCTGGATCCCATCAACCCGCGGGCGCACCGAGCGGCCGGCACCGTTGCCTATGCGTCGAAGCGCTACGCCGACGCGGTCGCGGAGTATCGGCGTTCGCTGGAGCTGAATCCCGCCATGACCAACGCGCATGCCTTGATGGGCGACTCGTTGATGGAGCTTGGGAAGGTGGCCGAGGCTCGCGCGGCTTATGCAGCCGAGCCTGCCGCGATGTTCCGGTTGCGCGGGCTGGCGGTGCTCGAACATCGGGTGGGCAATCAGCCGGCCGCCAAACAGGCCTATGGCCAGCTCGTCAGCGAAGTTGGGGACGCGGCCTTGTACCAACAGGCCGAGGTGCTGGCGCAATGGGGCCAGACAGCCGAAGCGCTGGCGAAACTGGACCAGGCGCGGAAAGTCGGGGATTCCGGGCTAAGCCTGATCGTCACCGACCCGCTGCTCGATCCGCTTCGCAGGGACCCAAGATTTATCAACCTGATCAAGCAGTTAGGTTTCGATTGATCGCAAAATTAACGAAAGATACTATCGGTGTGCCTGGAATCGTGAGATTCTACTGGCCTCAGTCCAAAGGAGCTCGGTCATGGTTATCGGAGGAAGGCCCGTAAAGGACGAAGGCGACGGAGAGCTGAAAGCGATCCAGAAAAAGTCGGTTGCGCGCGCCGCCGGCAATAGCCGCGGCAGCCCGGACGATCGGGGCAGCCCGGACGATCGCGGCAGTCCGGATGACAGGGGCAGCCCGGACGATCGCTAGTTGAGGGTATCGATGGACGGATCGGCCCGCATCGCGCGCTTGATCCAGTCGAGATAGTGAGACCTGTCTAGCCGGATGTAGACGCCCGGCTTGCCTTCTTCTGCGCACCCCATTCCCCAGCTGACGATTCCGGCCAGCCGGGGCTCTCCCCAGGTGAGGACCAGTGGCCCTCCGCTGTCGCCCTTGCATGCGTCCCCGCTGTCCGTCGACGCGCACAACATCGCCTCGGTCGTCAGCCCACGATAGTCAGGCGCGTCGCTGCAATTCGAAACCTTCAAGTCCAGCTGGTTGAGATTCCGCGTGTAGCGGTCATGTTCGTCATAGCCCCAGCCGGTCACGGTTACTTCGGCGCCCGCTTTCAGCTGTTCGCCATTGTAAATTGCAATCGGCGCAATCCGCCGGCTACTGCCCCTAACCGTCAGCTCATCCGCCTTGATATGGACCAGCGCGATGTCATTGGGATGCTTGCCCTCGACATAGCCGCCATGCCTGACCATCCGGTCGATTCGGTACGTCACGCCGGCATCCCTTTTCAGGTCCAGCGCGCCGAGCCTTACCCGAAAGCCGTTCTGGATGCGCGTCCGATTGATGCAGTGGGCGGCGGTCAGCACCCAGTCCGGCGCGATCAGCGATCCACCGCAACGGTGCGCCAGCTCCCATTGCTCCTTGCCCTGGCGCTCCTGGTCGGACCATGCCGTGAAGGGCGTATAGATTTCGGCCTGCCACGGCGCACCATGCGCCAGGGCCGACGGCCGCGGCGCCTGCTGCTCGGCCGCGGCGGTGAGGCTGAGAAGGCATCCCAGGGCAATTGCATTGCGAAACAGCATTGCTACCTCCTGCCGATTACGTCCCGCCCATGGTTACACCATTTCGGGCCGGGAACGAATGGCGTTCACATCTTGGCCATTGCGTCGCGCCAGCCCACCAGCCGGCGTTCGCGCTCAGCCGGCTTCATCCTGGGAACGAAGCGCGTGACCTCTCCGCGCATCGCGGCGGCGGCAATCTGCAGGCTGGCATGGATTCCCGCGCCCACCGCCGCCAGCATGGCAGCGCCAAGGGCAGTGGTTTCGACCACGGCCGGACGTTCGACCGCCATGTCCAGCATGTCGGCCAGATCCTGGGCGAGCCAGTTATTGGCGACCATTCCGCCATCGATGCGGAGCACCTCCCACTTCTCGCCGTCGGCCTCAAAGGCCTGCTTGAGATCGTGGACCTGATGCGCCTGGGCCTCGAGCGCCGCACGGACGAGGTGTGCGCGCGTAGTGGCGAAGCTGATGCCGCAGATATGGCCGCGCGCTTCGGGGCGCCAATGCGGTGCGCCCAGGCCCGACAGGGCAGGCACCATATAGACCCCGCCATTGTCCGGCACCGAGCGCGCCAGCTCCTCGCTCTCCGACGCGCTCACCAGCAGACCCGCGGAGTCGCGCAGCCATTGCATCAGGCTGCCGGCGACGAACACGCTTCCTTCAAGGGCGTAGATACGGCGGCCGGCGGCTTGGCACAGGACGGTGGTCAGCAGGCGGTTGGCCGAATGGAGCGGCCGATCGCCGCTGTTGGAGAGGACGAACGCCCCGGTTCCAAACGTCGCCTTCGTATCGCCGGGCTTGATGCACCCCTGGCCGATCGTGGCTGCCTGCTGGTCGCCGGCCATGCCGCAGATCGGGATCGGCGCCCCGAACAGCTCGGGGTCGGTTTCGCCGATCGGGCCGACACAATCGACGACGCCGGGAAGGCTGAGGGCGCCGACATGGAACAGCGCGCAAAGCTCCTTATCCCAATCCGCACCGTCCAGGGCCATCAACATCGTCCGGCTGGCATTGCTCGCGTCGGTCGCATGGACTCGCCCGCCGGTCAGTTTCCACACCAGCCAACTGTCGATCGTTCCAAAGGCCAGCCGCTCGCCGGCGCCCTGGACCTCGGGCCGGTTGATTAGCAGCCACTCCATCTTCGACGCGCTGAAATATGGGTCGAGCAGCAGGCCGGT
>JBJMUA010000039.1:0-38312 GCA_045811425.1 Sphingomicrobium sp.
CTGCTTTCCAATGGCCATTGGTGAGACGCAGCAGGCAATCGCGCCGTCGTCGCCCCATGCCATGCGCATGATCTCGTCGCTTTCGAACTGGATCGAGCTGGTGTCGATCGCGACCTTTGACGAGAAGCGGCGGAAGCCTTCCGGAAGTTGCGGGGAATACCAGATGGTGAGGTTTGGTTCCGGCGCGGGCCCAAGGTTGTAGAGGGTCTGAAGGAAGCGGAAGCTGGTCTTGGAGACCAGCGGCCGTCCGTCGTCGCCCATGCCTGCGATGGATTCCGTCACCCAGGTCGGATCGCCCGAGAAGAGATCGTCATATTCGGGCGTGCGCAGGAAACGCACGATGCGCAGCTTGATGACGAAATCGTCGATGATCTCCTGGGCCTCGCTTTCATTGATCCTGCCGGCTTCGAGATCATTTTCGATATAGATGTCGAGGAAGGTCGATACGCGGCCTAGCGACATGGCCGCGCCATTCTGCTCCTTCACGCTGGCGAGGTAGCCGAAGTAGAGCCACTGGACCGCTTCCCTGGCGGTGGTAGCCGGCCCGGAAATGTCGAACCCATATTTGGCGGCCATTTCCTTCAGTTCGCCGAGTGCCCGGATCTGCTCGCTGAGCTCTTCGCGGTCACGAATGATTTCGTCAGTCGACCATTTGTCGTCGAGCGACTCTTTTTCCTGCTTCTTCACCTCGAGCAGGCGATCCACGCCATAAAGCGCGACCCGGCGATAATCGCCGATGATGCGGCCACGTCCGTAGGCATCGGGAAGACCTGTCAGGACATGGGAGCTGCGACACTTGCGGACGTCCTCGGTATAGGCGTCGAACACGCCATTATTATGCGTCTTGCGATATTTGGTGAATGTCTCGACGACGACCGGGTCGGGCTCGTAGCCATAGGTTTCGAGTGACGTGACAACCATCCTCAGACCGCCGTTGGGCATGATCGCGCGCTTCAGCGGAGCATCTGTCTGAAGGCCGACGATGACCTCATTATCCTTGTCGATATAGCCCGGATCATGCGCGGTGATCGTGCTCGGGATCTGGGAAACGTCGAGCACGCCCTTCTTGCGTTCCTCGACGAAAAGGTCCGTCAGCTTCTTCCAGATCGCCGTGGTGCGTTTCGTCGGGCCCGCAAGGAAAGCTTCGTCGCCATAATAGGGCTCATAGTTCAGCTGGATGAAGTTGCGGACGTTGATTTCCTTCGTCCACAGTCCGGGCTTGAAGCCGGTCTGCTTCTTCTCTTCGGCAGGACGCGGCTCAAGGATAACGGTCGACATAATCTTCCTCCCTCAGGGGGCTTCGGTCAGGGGTTGGCCCAATGGCAGGGCGGTGCGGGCGCGCGTTCCAGTTTCGCGCAACAGGAAAGCCAGGATGATGGCGAGACCGATGCCGAACAGCATCGGCATGAAGGTCGCCTGATAGTCGCCCAGCGCGCGGTCATCGCTGCCGCTGATCCGCATCAGCCGCGCCGCGAACAGCGGGCCGAGCAATGCCGAGAACGAGAAATTGATGAAGTTGATGACGCCGGTCGCGGTACCGCTGTGCTCCGGCCGATTGGCTTCCTTGATGATCGTATAGGGGATCATCGCCGCGCCCGATGCGATGCCGGCGACCAGTGCGATGCTGTAGGGCGGAAGCAGGCCGGGAGGCCCGTAAAGGCCCATGGCCATGGCCGCCATCAGGACCGCGGCGGCGACGATGATGACCGGCTTGCGACGCCCGATCTTGTCGGAGATCCACCCGAGCAGCGGACAGCCGATGATCCAGCCGAACGGGACCGCCGCCGAGCGCAGCACGGCTACGTCGTAGGGCATGCCATGCCCTTCCTGCAGGAAGCGGACGCCCCACACCATGTCGAAGATGGTGGTGGGGATGAATAGCAGGCCGGAAATCAGGCCGCAGATGATCGACTGCGGATTGCGGAACACCGTCCACATGGCGCTGCCGGCGACCTTCATCCAATTATTACGGGTGCCAACAGGCTGAACCGGAGCCTCTCGTTTCGGAATGAACAGGAACAGGAGGATGGCGATCGGAATTCCCGCGATTCCCATCAGCCACCAGAACTGGCTCCAGACGAGGCCGCCGGATATGGCGGGGCCGACCACGAACTGGCCCGCTGAGCCACCGGCCATTCCGAACATCTGCGTTGCGCCGATCAAGGTCGCTGCCTTGGACGCGGGAAAATGGGTGGTTGCGATATAAACCGCGCCGATCAGGGCGAAAACGCCGCCGGCACCCTGCAGGAACCGCCCGATGCTCGCGAGATTGGGATCGCCGGTCGCGAACATCAACGCACCGACCGCGACCGTCGCTGCGCCAAGCGGCACAACCTTGCGCGGGCCGAGCTGGTCCATTGCGACGCCGGCGACCAGGCTGAACGGCGCATAGGCATAATAGAAAAGGCCGATCAGCGAGGCGATGCCGACTGGCGTAAGCCCGAACGCCGTCGACATTTCCGGCACCATGACGGCGGGCGCCGAACGCATCGCATATTGATAGAAATAATAGATTGAGGTGATGAGCCAGGCGACGGTGACCGCGCCGAGCGGGGTCATTGCCGGCCGAGCGCTTGCCTGGCTCATCGTCTCGCCATCAGCAAAGGGTCAAAGAGACGGCGAGGCCGCCTTCAGAGGTTTCCTTATATTTGCTGTTCATCTCCTTGGCCGTGATCGCCAAAGCCTGCACCGTGGAGTCGAAGTCGACGCGGCGATTGCTGGGGATCTCATTCGAGGCGATGAGGTACCCGGTCCAGGCTTTGACCGCTCCGAATGCGCAGCGTTCGATGCATGGTATCTGGACGAAACCTGCTACCGGATCACAGGTCATTCCAAGATGGTGCTCGAGCGCACCTTCCGCGGCATTCGCGATGACCTGCGGAGTGGCATCCTGGGCCTGGGCGGTCATGGCGGCACCCATTGCTGACGCGACTCCAATCTCCGCCTGGCACCCGCCTTCGGCGGCAGCCAACGTGGCGTGGTGCTTGCACAGATAGCCGACCACCGCGGCTGCCAGCAGGCCCTCACGCAGCTTCTGTTGGGTCACCTTGGCCCCTTCATCGAGCGAATAGAGGACGGCCGGCATCACCCCCGCCGACCCGCCGGTAGGCGCTGTGATGACCAGGTGGCCGCGAGCATTTTCCTCGGAGCCGGCGAGCGCCGCCGCCGAAAGCACGCCGATACCGCGCCGTGCAGGCTTCGGCTCCTTCATCGCATGCTCATAGACGTCGCGCGCCTTGGTCTTCAGCTTGATCGGGCCGGGCAAGGTCGAGGTCGGCGCGGCGAGGCCGGTCTTCACGGTCGCCCTCATGGCGCCGATGATCTTGTCGAGGAAGGCATTGATCTCCGCTTCGCTGCGGCCGGAAATCGACGTCTCATTGGCCATTGCGAGCTGCGCGATCGAGATGTTGTCGCGCGTCGTATATGCGATGATTTCCTTCATCGTTTCATAGGGATATTTCGGTGGATTCTTCTTCGGCGGCTGATAGCCCTTCCACTCGATGAAGCCGCCACCGACCGAATAATATTCCTGCTCCAGCAACACCTTGTCACCAGCCATCAGCTTGGCTGTCATGGTATTGGCGTGCGGGAAGTCGCCCTTGGTTGCATCGTAGATGATGTCCTTTAGCGACGCATTGATCGTCTTCGTTCCAAGCTTGACGGGATAGGTTTTGTCCGGCTCGGCCTGCATCTTGTCGAGGACTGCAACCGGATCGATCGTTGCCGGCTCGTGGCCGATGAGGCCCGCCAGTGCCGCACGCTCCGTCCCATGGCCCTTACCCGTTGCGCTGAGGCTGCCGTAGAGGTGAACCTTGAGCGCCGTGGCCTGGTCGAGCTGCGCCTGGGGCAACTTGATCGCCCTTTGGTAGAAATCATAGGTTATCCGCATTGGGCCGATGGTGTGCGATGAGGACGGTCCCGGCCCGACCTTGTAGAATTCGTCGACCAAGGTCATCACCGGGCCTTTCGAGTTCTTCACCACCTGCAGGTCAGGGTTTTCCTTACCTTGCAGGGGCGGCTCGGACGCCGCCTGCGCGAACAGGGGATTAACCTGTCCGCCCAGCAAGCCGATTGCGGTCGCCATTGCACTGCGCACCATGAAGCTTCGGCGGTCGGATCCGCTCGGCGGCTCGGAATAATCAAGTTCGGGTAGCGTGAACGGTCCGCTGTTGTGAGATTCGCTGTCCATGCCCAATCCTCCCAATTGCGAACGAGCGAGTTCTGGCTGCCGCAAATGCAGCGAGGACGAAATTGGTCCGGCCCCGAAATCCCACTCGTGAGCGTCGGATCGAGCATTAATCGCGTGAGAGGCGGCGGCTATCAGGGGGAACCCCAAGAGGGCCTCATCCTGTTGCTGATATCCCTGCCTGCGAAGCCAGTCAGGGCAGACCGGCGCCGGCCGTCAGGACATATCCGGATACAAAGCGCGCGCTGGCGGACCCAGAAGCTGAACTTCCCCCGCCGCGAAGGAGAAGGCCATGACGATGGTGCTTGAACCGCAGCCCGTCCGCGAGCAGCGTGATCATGAGAAGTTCCGGCAGCTCCTCGAAAAGGCGCAGGGGCATCCGCCGGCAAAAACCGCCGTCGCCCACCCCTGCGACCAGGTGTCGCTGGAAGGCGCTACGGAAGCGGCCCGGTTGCGGCTGATCCAGCCGATCCTCGTTGGCCCTGCGGACAAGATCCGCAGCGTCGCGGCGGAGTTCGGGGTCGACCTCGACGGTCTGGAGATCATCGATGCCGAGCACAGCCATGATTCTGCTGCAAAGGCTGTCGCCCTGGTTCGCGAGGGCCGCGCCGAAGCGCTGATGAAGGGCAGCCTCCATACCGACGAAATCATGGGCGCAGTCGTGAAGCGCGAAACGGGTTTGCGTACGGCGCGGCGGGTCAGCCATTGCTTCGTCATGGATGTGCCCGGTCACGACCAGCCGCTGATCATCACCGACGCTGCCGTCAACATCGCTCCGGACCTCAAGGCCAAGGTCGATATCGTCCAGAATGCAATCGACCTTGCCCATGCGCTGGGCGCGGAGGAGGTACGCGTTGCAATCCTGAGCGCAATGGAGACGGTCAATCCCGACGTGCCCTCGACCCTGGAGGCGGCCGCCCTCTGCAAGATGGCCGATCGCGGCCAGATCACCGGCGCGATATTGGACGGGCCGCTGGCGCTCGATAACGCCATCAGCCTCGAGGCTGCCGCGGTGAAAAAGATCAAGTCACCGGTCGCGGGACGGGCCAATGTGCTGGTCGTGCCCGACCTGGAGGCAGGCAATATGCTGGCCAAGAGCCTGTCCTTCCTGGCCGGGGCGGACGCGGCCGGTATCGTCCTGGGCGCCAAGGTCCCGATCATCCTGACCAGCCGGGCCGATGCGCCGGTGGCGAGACTGGCATCCTGTGCTGTCGCCCAGCTGCTGGTGGCCTTCCGCCGCGCCAGTGCCTCGGCCGCAATCCAATAGGAGCAGGAGGCGGCCATGGCCGAATGCATCGCCGTCGTGAACGCCGGCTCATCGAGCGTGAAATTCGCCTTCTACGACAGCGAAGGCGACCAGCCCTTGCTGTTGAAGGGGCAGGTCGAACAAATTGGCGTGGCCCCGAGCCTTTCAGCAAGCAACCCGGCGGGCGAGGAAGTCTCCAGCCTTAGCTGGCCGGCAGAGGGATTCGGCCACGCACAGGCGATGGCGGCGATCCTGGAGGTGGCGCGCGAGCAGCTTGCCGGATCGACGGTCAAGGGCGTCGGCCATCGCGTCGTTCACGGCGGCACCAACTTCACCGGGCCAGTCGAGGTGACTGCCGAAATCATCGCCGAGCTGGAGAAGCTTGCACCACTGGCACCCCTCCATCAGCCGCATAACCTTGGCCCGATCAAGGCGATTGCCCAGAATAGGCCGGATGTCCGCCAAGTGGCCTGCTTTGATACGGCGTTCCACCAGGCCCAGCCGCATCTTGCCCAGGCCTACGCACTGCCGCGAGAGCTCAGCGATTCCGGTATCCGGCGCTATGGCTTCCATGGCCTCTCCTACGAATATGTAAGCGGCCGACTGGCCGAGATTTCATCCGATCATGGCGGCAAGCGGATCGTCATTGCCCATCTTGGCAATGGCGCCAGCCTGTGCGCCGTCCACGAGGGGCGCAGCGTCGCCACGACCATGGGTTTCACGGCCGTCGAAGGGCTGGTGATGGGCACGCGCTGCGGGTCGATCGATCCGGGCGTGCTCATCTATCTGATGGACGAGCACGGCATGGACGCCCGCGCGCTGGAGAGCCTGATTTACAAGAAATCGGGCTTGCTCGGCGTTTCGGGGATTTCGTCCGACATGCGCAGCCTGCGCGGCTCCGACGATCCGAAGGCGAGGGAAGCGATCGAGCTGTTCATATATCGCATCGTCCGCGAGATCGGCTCGCTGTCGGCGGCGCTTGGCGGGCTGGAAGGCCTGGTGTTCACCGGCGGCATCGGCCAGCGCGATTTGAGGACGCGCCAGGAGGTTGTCGCCGGATGCGCCTGGCTGGGAGCTGATCTGGATGAGCAGCGCAATGCGGCCGGCGAGGGGCTGATCAGCTCTGATTATTCCAAGATCCCGATCTGGGTCCTGCCGACCGACGAGGAGCGGGTCATTGCCCGGCACACGGCGGCGCTTGTGCAGTAGCCGGCTTCCCGGCTTTTTTGCGACTTTTCCTGATTTTACTGGCGCTTGACTCTGCATGAGGCGAAGCGCAGTGAGAACAAATCAGGAACAAAACCATGCACGAGTCGGTTGATCATTTTGCCATGCTGAAGGCGGAACTGGCCTCGATCGATCGCCGCGAGCGGCTGTTCCCGGGCAACCGGTTCGCGACCGGGCATGAGGCGCTGGACGCGACGCTGGACGGTGGCCTCATGCGCGGGCGGATGCATGAGCTGTTTGCCGCGGAAGCCGATGACGGCGCGAGCGCGACCGGCTTTGCCGCCATGCTGGTGCTGCGTGCGGCGGGGCCCGGCGAACCGATTTTCTGGCTCCGGACCGACGAGGCCGAGCGCCGCGGCGGACGGATTCATGGCCCGGGCCTTGCCGAGCTGGGCGGCGACCCGGATGCGCTGGTGCTGGGACTCGCGCCCGATGCCAGGACCTTGCTCAAAAGTGCCGCCGATGCGGCGCGCTGTCCTGGCCTCAAGGCACTGGTTGTCGAATGCTGGGGCAAGTGCCCCGCGCTTGATTTGACCGCCAGCCGGCGGCTGGTACTCGCCGCCGAGCAGTCTGGCGTGACCCTGTTCCTGCTCCGGCTGGATGCGGAGCCTGTGCCCAGCGCCGCCGACACGCGCTGGGCGATCAGCGCCGCGCCGAGCCAGGCGCTGGAGGCCAAGGCGCCGGGCGCGCCAATGTTTGAAATTGAATTGCTGCGCCGTCGCGCGGGCCCTTCGGGAATGCGCTGGCGGCTGGAGTGGAACCGTGACCGACTCATCTTCCGAGAACCGACGCTACCTGGCGCTATGGTTCCCCTACCTTCCGGCCGACCGGCTTCGCCGGGCAACAGGGGAACAGCCGAGTTGCGGCTTAGCGCCTGAAGTTCCCCTCGCCTTTATCGAGAAGGTGAAAGGCGCGCTTCGGCTGGTGGCGGTCGACCAGGCTGCCCGCTCGCTTGGGCTGGAGCCGGGCATGGCGCTGGCCGACGCGCGGGCGCGGGTGCCGGAACTGGCGGCGGTCGATCATGATCCGGCTGCCGACCGCTCCTGGCTCGAGCGACTGGCGGACGGCTGCATCCGCTACACCCCAATGGTCGCGCTCGATGTGCCCGGCGGGCTGATCCTCGACGTGACCGGCTGCGCTCATTTATTCGGCGGTGAGGAAAGGCTGGCCGCCGAAGTCGAGGAACGGATGGCGCGGCTGCGCATGACGGTCCGCCTGGCCTTGGCGAGCACGCCTGGCGCCGCCCATGCGCTCGCCCGCTACCAGGCGTTGCCGGCGAGGCGTGAAGCCGAGGCAATCCGCAAGCTACCGGTCGCGGCGCTGGAGCTGGAACCCGAGGCGGCGCAGGGATTACTCCGCGCGGGCCTCAAGACCGTCGGCGAGCTTGCCAAGCGGCCGATGGCGACCATCGCCGCGCGGTTCGGCGGCGAGACGGTGACGGCCCTGCGTCACCTGCTGGGCGAGGCCAACAGGCCGATCAGGCCGCGCCTGCCCATCACGTCCATCATCGCCGAGCGGCGCTTCGCCGAGCCAATCGCACGGACCGACTACGCAATCGAAGTGCTGGGCGCCTTGGCGGCCGATACGGCACGGCAGATGGAGGAACGGGGCGAAGGCGGGCGCCGGTTCGAGGCGCTCTTCTTCCGCAGTGACGGGCTGGTCCGGCGGATTGCCATCGAGACCAGCCACCCGAGCCGCGATCCAATATTGGCCATGCGGCTGTTCAATGAGCGGATCGAGGGGCTTTCCGACCCGATCGATCCCGGCTTCGGTTTCGACCTCATCCGCTTGTCGGTGCCCGTGACCGAGCCCCTCGCCGTCACGCAGCTGAGGCTTGAAGGCGGAGCGGCCAGGGAAACCGAGGTCGCGGCGCTGGTCGACCGGCTAAGCATCCGGCTCGGCCGCGACCGGGTCCGTCGCATGGTCCCCCAGGACACGCATATTCCCGAGCAGATGCAGCTTGCGCTTCCGGCGGTCGAAATCGGCCGGCCAAGCGCGGCCTGGCCCAAGCCGATGCCGGACGAGCCGCCGCTTCGCCCTCTTCACCTGTTCGACCCGCCCCAACTAATCGAGGTCGTCGCCGAAGTGCCCGACGGTCCGCCGCACCGCTTTCGCTGGCGCCGCAAATTCCATGAGGTCCGCCGGTTCGAGGGACCGGAGCGGATCGGGTCGGAATGGTGGAAGCGCAAGGATGGTGCGGTCGACCGCGCCGGCCTCACCCGCGACTATTACCGGGTCGAGGATGCGCGCGGCCGGCGCTACTGGGTCTTTCGCCATGGGCTCTACGAGGAAAAGCCCGATCCCCGCTGGTACCTCCACGGACTGTTCGCATGACCGGCTTTGCGGAACTGGCCGCTGCGACCAATTACAGCTTCCTTCGCGGAGCTTCGCACCCGTCGGACATGGTCGGCCGCGCGCTGGAGCTGGGCATGGCCGGCATCGGCATCGCCGATCGCAACAGCGTCGCCGGGGTGGTGCGTGCCTGGGTGGCGCTTAATGATGCCTGCGAGCAGGCGCGGGTGGCGCAGGAGGAAATCGATTTTCGGCTGATCGTCGGTGCCCGGCTGGTGTTCGCCGACGCGACGCCGGACATTATCGCCTATCCGGCGACGCGCCACGGCTGGGGGCGGCTGACGCGGCTGCTGACCATCGGCAACCGGCGGGCGGAAAAGGGAAATTGCATCCTCCATTTCGCCGATCTCCTCGAGCATTCCGACGACCTGCTGCTGATCGCGCTGGGCGAGGAAGGGCAGGAATTCCTCTTGCGCCGACTGGCCGAGGCGCGGCCGGGGGCAGTGTGGCTCGGTGTATCTATGCCGAGGGCCGGCAGCGACCGGCGCCGCCTGGCCAAACTCCAGCGGCTGGCACAGCGGATCGGCATTCCGCTGCTTGCCACCAATGACGCGCATTACGCCTGTCCGTCGGATCGTCCGCTGCACGATATCGTCACCTGCATCCGCGAAGGCGTGACGATCCAGCAGGCCGGACGCCTGCTCGCCGCCAATGCCGAACGGCACTTGAAATCGCCCCAGGAAATGGCGCGACTGTTCAAGGACTGCCCGGAAGCGGTCGAGGAAAGCCTGCGCTTCCTGGATCGCATCCAGTTCACCCTCGACCAGCTCCGCTACGAATATCCGCATGAGCCGGTGCCGGAGGGCTGGGAGGCGCAAGGCTGGCTCGAGCATCTGGTGATGGAGGCGGCGAACAAGCGCCATCCGGGGGGCTTGCCGCCCAAATGGCAAAGGGTGCTGGACGAGGAGTTCGGCCTCATCCGCAAATGCCAATACGCCAATTATTTCCTGACCGTGCATGACATCGTGAAATTTGCGCGGGACCAGGATCCGCCGATCCTCTGCCAGGGGCGCGGATCGGCCGCCAACAGCCTGGTCTGTTACCTGCTCGGGATCACCCCGATCGACCCGGTCGAGAACAATCTGTTGTTCACCCGCTTCCTGTCCGAGGAGCGGCGGGAGCCGCCCGACATCGACGTCGATTTCGAGCATGAGCGGCGCGAAGAGGTGATGCAATATGTCTACCGGCGCTATGGCCGCGAGCGGGCGGGCATCGCCGCAACAGTGATCCACTATCGCTCGCGCAGCACGGTGCGAGAGGTCGGCAAGGCACTCGGCCTATCGGAAGATGTCACCGCCCGGCTCGCGAATACGACCTGGGGAAGCTACGAAAATGACCTGGAGGAGGAACGTTACACAGAGGCCGGCCTCACCCTGGCCAATCCCGAGATCGCGCGGCTGAAGACCCTTGTGGAGCGGCTGCTCAAATTCCCGCGGCACCTGTCGCAGCATGTCGGCGGCTATGTGCTGACCGAGGGGCGCCTGGATGAGATTGTGCCGATCCACAACGCGGCGATGGAAGACCGTACCTTCATCGAATGGGACAAGGACGACATTGACGCATTGGGGCTGATGAAGGTCGATGTGCTGGCGTTGGGCATGCTCACCTGCATCCGCAAAAGCTTCGATTTGATGCGGCTGCACGGGCTCGGCGACTGGCAGCTCGATACTGTCCCGCCCGAGGATCCGGCGGTCTATGACATGCTGTGCAAGGGCGACAGCATCGGCGTGTTCCAGGTCGAAAGCCGGGCCCAGATCAACATGCTGCCGCGCCTGAAGCCGCGCTGCTTCTACGACCTGGTGATCGAAGTGGCGCTGGTCCGCCCCGGCCCGATCGAGGGCGATATGGTCCATCCCTATCTCCGCCGCCGCAACGGCGAGGAAAGGACCGAGCTTCCCTCGCCTGGCCCAGGATATCCGGCGGACGAGTTGCAGGAGGTGCTCGGCAAGACCTTCGGCGTGCCGCTGTTCCAGGAGCAGGCAATGAAGATCGCCATCGTCGCCGCCGGCTTCACGCCTGACGAGGCCAATGGGCTCCGCCGCGCCATGGCGACCTTCCGCAATGCCGGGACCATCCATCGCTATGAATCGAAGATGGTCGAGGGGATGGTGAAGCGCGGCTACAGCCGTGACTTCGCGGAGCGCTGCTATAACCAGATCAAGGGTTTCGGCAGCTATGGCTTTCCCGAAAGCCATGCCCAGAGCTTCGCCAAGCTGGTCTATGTCTCGGCCTGGTTGAAATGCCATTACCCGGCGGTGTTCACCTGCGCGCTGCTGAATTCCCAGCCGATGGGCTTCTACGCCCCCGCCCAATTGGTCCGCGACGCGCGCGAGCATGGGGTCGAGGTGCGCGGGGCCGACATCAACACCAGCGACTATGACAATCTGCTCGAAGCTCCCCTCCCTGAAAGGGAGGGGACGGGGGTGGGTACGCGCGATAGCGCGCCAGATCTTCACTCGCCGGAATTAGGCGCCGACGCGGCCATTGAGGCCGCCTCGTCGCAACCCACCCCTTGCCCCTCCCTTGCAGGGAGGGGAGGCCTCGCAATCCGTCTCGGCTTCCGCCAGGTCGACGGCTTCCGTAAGGAATGGGCGGAGCGGCTGGTCGCGGCGCGAGGCGCGGGCTTCACGCATGTCGAGCAATTGGCGCAGCGTGCCGGATTGCCGTCGCGGGCGCTGAGACTGCTGGCCGATGCCGATGCGTGCGGATCGATCTCACTCAAGCGCCGGGAGGCATTGTGGGAAGCGCGGCGAACGCCGCAAGGCATGCTGCCGCTATTCGCGCACGCCGAAGCGGCGGAACTTGGCGAAGAACCGCCGGTCGACCTGCCCGTCATGCCCCTACCCGAAGAGATAGTGACCGATTACCAGGTGACGCGCCTGTCCCTGAAAGGCCATCCGATGCAATTCCTGCGACCGGTCTTCGAACGGGAAGGCGTGCTGAGCTGCGGCGATGCGGTGATGGCGAAGAACGGCAAGATTGAGCGGGTCGCGGGCGTGGTGCTGATCCGCCAGCGGCCGGGCAAGGGCAATGCCCTCTTCATCACCCTGGAGGATGAAACCGGCATCACCAATGTGCTGCTGTGGGCCCGCGATTTCGAACGCTGCCGGCGCGAGGTAATGGCCGCCCGGCTGATGGAGGTGGAAGGGGAGATTCAGCGCAGCCAGGAAGGGGTGATGCATTTGATCGCGCGCCGCGTATTCGACCGAAGCGATTTGCTGGGCCGGCTAACCGATGACTCGTTTCAGGCACTCCCCGAACGTCACGATCATCCGCGAAATGTGAGGGTGTTGCCGAAGTCGCGGGACTTTCACTGATTTTCGTTTCCTCCCTGCCGCAAAGCGGTGGGGAGGGGAACCGCCGGAGGCGGTGGAGGGGTAGGTGGAGCCGCGTCATGACCCCTCCACCATGCTGCGCCTGGTCCCCCTCCCCGAGCAAGCTCGGGGAGGAATTATAGCGCCTCGACGATCGTCACATTGGCGATGCCGCCGCCTTCGCACATCGTCTGCAGCCCGAACCGCTTGCCGCGAGCGCGCAGCGCATGGATCAGGGTCGCCATCAGCTTGGTCCCGCTGGCGCCAAGCGGATGACCGAGGGCGATCGCTCCTCCATTGACGTTGAGCCTGTCCGGATCCGCGCCGATTTCCTTGAGCCAAGCCAGGGGCACCGGCGCAAATGCCTCGTTGACCTCATAAAGGTCGATCTCGTCGAGCTTGCGTCCCGATCGCTCCAGCGCTCGCCGCGTCGCGGGGATCGGCTCCTCAAGCATGATCACCGGGTCGCCGGCAGTGACCGTCAGATTTTCGATCCGGGCGATCGGTGTCAGGCCGTGACTCTTGAGCGCTCGCTCGCTGACTACCAGCACGCCCGAAGCGCCGTCGCAGACCTGGCTGGCGTTGCCGGCGGTGATCATCCCGTCCGCGGTGATTGGGTTGAGGCCGGCAAGCCCGTCCAGGCTGACGTCCGCGCGAATGCCCTCGTCCCGACCGTGGCGGCGGGCATTGCCTTCCTTGTCAACGCCCTCGACAATGACGATCTCGCGTTCGAAGGCGCCGCCGTCCGCTGCGGTCGCCGCCTTGCGGTGACTGGCCAGCGCGAACCGATCCAGCTCGTCGCGGGAGAAGCCATAGATTTGCGCCATCATCTCGGCGCCGGTGAACTGGCTGAACTGCTCGACGCCGTAACGATCCTTGATCGACTTTGGCCATGGGCCGATGCCGATTCCGGCTTGCATCGGCAGGAATACCGGCGTCCCCATCGGCACGCGGGTCATGCTTTCGACTCCGGCCGCGATCACCACGTCCTGCGTACCGCTCATCACCGCCTGCGCGGCGAAATGCAGCGCCTGCTGGGAGCTGCCGCACTGCCGGTCGATGCTGACCGCCGGCACGCTGTCGGGCAGGTCGGACGCCATCACCATGTTGCGGCCGATATGAAAGCCCTGCTCTCCGGCCTGGCTGACGCAGCCCGCAATCACATCCTCGACCGCGGCCGGGTCAATTCCGCTTCGCTGGATCAGCGCATCGAGCACCACTGCGCCGAGATCGGCGGGATGCCATTCGCGCAGGGCGCCGCCACGCCGCCCGCCCGCCGTGCGAAGCGCTTCGACAATATAGGCTTCGGCCATTTCCCCTCCCGGTTTTCGGCTATTATTCGGTCGACCAGGCGAGCACGAAGGTGCCGCTACCCATCAGTGTTCGTGCCGCCCCCCGGTCGATCAGTGCGCACTCGCCCGGCTTCACAATCCCGACCGGCTGATCGATCGGCAGGAGCTGGACATCCTTCATCCGCTCGGGAAGCTTCGGCGGCTCCTTCACGCACCAGGCGACGCCGAAATGCGGTCCGTCGACCAACATCTTGCTGGATCCATTGACGCTTGTGTCACGATCATCGTGGTGCGGCTCTGGACGGATCACGGCCTCCGCCTCGTCGAGATGCAGCTCGCGCGGGCGCCCATAATCGAACAGCCGGTACGTAAGGTCGACCGCCTGCTGGATTTCCAACACCGTCAGGCCCGGTCCGAGCGCATGGATCGTGCCCGCCGGATTGTAGATGAAATCCCCTTTCGATGGCCGTCGCCAGTCCATCAGCTCGACGATCGAGCCGTCACGCGCGGCACCAATCAGATCAGCTGGCGGGACGTCGCGTACGGTGCCAATGCCCAGCTCCGCGTCGTCGGCTGCATCGAGAACGATCCAGCACTCATCCTTCCCGCGCGGATAACCGCGTTCGCGCGCTGTTGCGTCGTCGGGGTGAACCTGGATCGACAGGCGCTCGGTCGTGAACAGATATTTGACCATCACATCGAGCTCGCGGCCCGCCGGCGGCTCGAACCATATCTCCCCCACCTGGCGATCGGGCTCCACCCCGAAGCGCGGATCGATGCCCCGCTTGCCCCAGGGTTTGTCGACAATCTTGGTTGCGAGCTTCTGCACGCTCGCTCCTTCTAGCTTAGCGCCGCGACCAGGTCCTTGAGCGGCAGGAAGGCGAAGCCGATCGAGCTGTCCGAAATGCCATAGGGCATGAACAATTGGTCGCCGACCCTCATGCCGCCACAGGTGTAAACGACGTTGGGGACATATCCGTTGCGGTCGTCATTTTCCGCCTGGAGAATTGGATAGCGGGTGCGGCCAAGGATTTTCGACGGGTCATCACGATCGAGCAGGACCGCGCCGATTGCATATTGGCGCATCGCGCCTACGCCATGAGTGAGGACCAGCCAGCCCTCGTCGATCAGGATAGGAGGGCCGCAATTGCCGATCTGGATGAATTCCCAGGCAAATTTAGGTGCCATCAGCAGCTTGCCGCCCTGCCAATGGGTGATCTCGTCGGAATCGAGCAGGAACATGTTCTGCCCGTCCTGGCGGCCGATCATCATGTAGCGCCCGCCAATTTTTTGCGGAAACAGGGCCAATCCCTTGTTACGGGTCGCATCGCCGGTCATCGGCACCAATTCCGCCGCGCGGAAATCGCGGGTCCGGAGCAGCTCCGAGCGAATGTCGCGCCCCGAAAAGGCGGTATAGGTGCCGATATATTCGGTGCTGCCATCGTCATGCGTGAAGTAAGTGAGGCGCAGGTCCTCCAGCCCGTTGGACTGAGCCGAGGTCATCGGAAAGATGACCGTACCCGAAAGGGTGCTGTCCTCGCTGCGGTAAACGGTCACCGCGCAATCGGCGCAGAGGGTGTCGAGATCGGGAGCATCGGCCGCGACCGCAAAGGGCGGCTCGGGCATGAGTTCGAGCCCGGCGCGATCGGATACCAGGCCTTCCCGGAACGCGATCGAGCTGATGTGGCCTTCGCCCACCGCCCTCAACGACATGAGGATGCGGGTCGTATGTTGATCAAGCCCGCTCTGGTCCGGATGCGGTACCACGCTCGGGTTCATCAGCGCCGCCGCGGCATAGCTATATTCCTGGCAGAAATAGGCGCCGATCAGCTGCTGCCTCTTGTCGCCGATGCCGGTCATCGAAAGGCCGACCAGCTTGGAGATTTCGGAAAATCGGCGCAGGAACACCTTTCGGGTCTGCCAATGCCTGGTCTCGAAATTCTGCATGACCTGCTGAAGCTGCCGGCCGATTTCCTGGTCGCTTAGGGTCAGCACCTGGTCGACCAGCCGGCGGGCGCGGCCCGGGTCCGATCGATTCCCCTGCCAGGCGAGGTGGAACGAGCGTACCACGACTCGGGCGGGATCCGCCTTGAGCCTGAGCGGATGGAGTTCGGATTGGATCATGGGCCCTTGTGGTAGCGATGTCAGGTGGCGGCGAATGACCTCGCTTCTGCTGCGATGGAACGCAACTGTCCAGCCTGTTTCCCAGTCCCGAAGACTTCCCGCATCGTCTGCGCGGCAAGATGCAGCGAAAGGATCGATTCCGCGCCCTGATTAAGGTTGATGCCGGTCGCCATCAGCCCATCGAAGCAACCGCCGTCCCCGGGCGTCGCGATCGGCACGCCAGCATCATTGTCGCCGAAGAACCAGGCGAAAGCATTCCGGGCGACGTGCCGCCACCTATCTTCGCCGCTCGCGCGATAGGCGGCAGCCGCCGCATCGATCGTCGCGGTGGCTTCCAGCGGCTGCTGGTCGAACGCCAGTGCCGGGGCATATGGCCGACCGAAGCTTTTGCAGCCCACCGGCCGGAAGGCGCCACGTGGACTTGTCTGCTGGCCGACCAGCCAGGCCAAGGTCGACAGCCCGAGTTCGACGATTTCAGGATCGCCGAGCGCCTGGCCGGCGCGGATCAACGCTTCTGACAGTCTGGCATTGTCATAGGCCAGCGATGGTTCGAACCAGTCCCATCCATCGCGAGCATTCTGGTCATGAAGGCCGATCAACTGCTCGGCCGATTGGCGCACCATCTCGCGTGCCGAAGCATGGTCAGGCTGGACTTCGAGCAATGCCAGGGCGCCGAAGGCAGCGAAGGCCCGAGCCCGCGGCGCTGTCAGGTCGGCTGCGCTGGGGGCAGACTCGTTGAATAGCTTCAGCGCCCAGTTGCGGATCGACGGCCATTGCGATTGCGCGGCTGCCATGCCCAGCGCCCAGATCGTACGGCCGTTGCTGTCCTCCGAACCGCATTCCTCCAGCCACCGCCTGTCATAGGCCATGAAATTGCGAAAGCGCTGGCGCGCAGGATTCCAGCCGTGCTGGATGAAGGCAGCATAGACGGGCGCAAAGCTTGCCGCCCGAGCGTCATCTTCGCCCCGGCGGATCATTGTCATCAGCGCACGGGCATTGTCGTCGATGCAATAGCCGTGGTCGCGATCGGGCACCGAATATACAGCATGCTGGATCATGCCGACCGCATCGCTCATCCGCTCGATCGCCTCGAGCGGCAGTTCGGCCAACCGGGGCTGTGCCGCCTGGCTGGCCACGAGCCGCGGCCGGGCAGGCAAGCCGGCGAGCGATTGTTCGACCACGCGCGGCCACAACATGGTGCGGCCGCGGCGATAGGCCTTCCGGCTGAGCTCACGGCTTTTCTCGTCGTGATTGAGCAGGTCCAGGGCTGCCTCGGCCAGGGCCTCGGCGCTCGACGGCGGCACCAGCAGGCCATGACCATCGGCAAGAATTTCCCTGGCGTGGACGAACGGCGTGGCGATGACTGGCTTTCCGACCGCGACGGCGTAGCTTAGCGTGCCGGACGTCACCTGCGCCATGTTGAGATAGGGCGTGACATAGATGTCCGCGGCCTGGAGCATGTCGAGCAGTTCCTCCTGCTCGACGAAACGGTCGACGAATCGGACATGGTCCCAGACGCCAAGGTCGCGGGCCAAGTCCATCAGCATTCGCCGATGGCGTTCACCTTCCTTGCGGACGAGGTTGGGGTGCGTCGCCCCTACGATCTCATACAGCGCTTCCGGATGTTCATCGACGATCGCCGGCATTGCCTCGATCATGTGGCGGATACCCTTGTCCAGGGCGAGCAGGCCGAAGGTCATCAGCACCTTGCGGCCCTGCCAGCCGAAGCGCGGTTTCATTTCATCAGCATTGCGGTTTGGCCGATCCGGCACGCCGTGTGGGACGACTTTCAACCGGTCGCTGGCAACTCCATAGCGCTGCTTCAGAATGTCCGCGCCCGTGGAGGCCATGACGATCGTCCGCTCCGCGCGGTCGATCAGGCGCCTGAGCACGACCTCCTGCTCTTCGTTGGGCTGCTCAAGCACCGTGTGAAGGGTCAGGATCAGCGGCAGGTCGGTCGCGCCGACCAGTTCCAGGATGTGGGAGCCAGCGGTGCCGCCGAAAATTCCATATTCGTGCTGCAGCCAGATCGCCTCGGCCCCGCTCGCTTCGATCCGTTTGGCCGCGGCATGATAGGCATCGAGCGATTCCGCATCGATGGTGGCAATCGAGCTCGGGTAGAAATCGCCCGAGCCGTCATCCATCGCATAATGATCCAGCTTCATGGCCGGATAGAGTGCGCGAAGCGCCTCGGCGACATCGCTGGTGTAGGTCGCCAGCCCGCATTTGCGGGGGAGGGCGTTGCCGATCAAGGCAAGGTGACGGAACGGCGGACGGCCGTTGCGGGCAGCGCTACGCTCGTCGCCGTCTTCAGGGAGAATGTCGAAATCAAACATCACGCCTCGATTTCCAGGACAAAGGAAGGGTGCGCGACAGAAAGTCGGGCCCCATTATCTAACGAACTTGGGCGGCGCAGGTTTCCCAGTTGACGTTAGCAAGTGCACAATTTTTGCGCACCGCAGCATAGCATCATCATGTCCATTAGGCCAATGCGGCCATAATGCGGTGGAGGCGCCGCTCAGATCGGGCGGTGCGGCTCCTTTCCGACCATCCAGCAATCGGCTAGGGCGCAACGCGATGAATGCGACGCTAGTCTCGAGCGACGGGTGGTATCCGTCCAGTTGGCGCAATTTCCCGGCCAGGCAAAGTGCCGCCTATGCCGACCTGGCTTTGCTCGCACAGGTCGAAGCCCGCCTGGCCAATGCCGCCCCGGTCGTTGCCATCGCTGACTCGGCGCGGCTGCGTGATGCGGTGGCGGGGCTGGCCGAAGGGCGCGGCCTCCTGTTGCAGGGCGGCGATTGCGCGGAGAGCTTCGACGATCCGGTTGCCGAGCAGGTCGCAGGAATCGTCGGCTTATTCGACGCGATGGCTGAGCGGTTGAAGCCGGCGATCAATGGCCCGCTGATCGAGGTGGCGCGGATTGCGGGCCAGTTCGCCAAGCCGCGCAGTGCCCAGGCCGAGACTCATGACGATGTAACGCTGCCCGCCTATCGCGGCGACATCGTCAATGGCATCGCCTTTGATCCGCAGGCACGCGAAGCCGATCCCAGCAGGATGATCCGCGCCCACATGCAGTCGGTTGGAACCGCTGCAAGCCTTGCCGCCGCGCGCGAAACCGGCTCGCCGATCTTCACCAGCCATGAGGCGCTGCTGCTTCCCTATGAGGAACCGCTAACCCGCCGGGATTCGGCCGGCCGCTGGTGGGCAACCTCGGGCCATATGTTGTGGCTTGGCGACCGTACTCGTCAGCTCGACGGGGCCCATGTCGAGTATCTGCGCGGTATTGAGAATGTCGTCGGCCTGAAATGCGGGCCAGGCCTAACGGCTAATGAACTGCTCGTGCTGATCGACCGGCTCGACCCGCGTGCAAGACCCGGGAAGCTGGTGCTGATTGGACGGTTCGGCGCCAGGAAAATCGGCGAGTTGCTGCCGCCGCTGATACGGGCGACAAGGGATCGTCCGGTCATCTGGACGATCGACCCCATGCACGGCAACACGACGATGGTGGGCAAGCGCAAGGTTCGCCGCCTGCCCGACATCCTGTCCGAGATCGACGCCTTCTTCGCCATTGCCAATGCCGAGGGCGTGCATGGCGGCGGGGTGCATCTGGAGATGAGCGCGCTGGATGTCACCGAATGCATCGGCGGCCGAGGGCCGGCATCCATCGACGAGCTGGAAAAGAATTGGCAGACCGCATGCGACCCGCGACTGAACCGCGCCCAGGCGATCGATTTGGCAGCGCACGTCACGGCGCTGCTGGGGTGAAGCTGACGGCGTCGCCCGGCGGGCCGCTCAACGGCGAGGCGGCCGTCCCGGGCGACAAAAGCTACTCCCACCGGGCCCTCATCCTGGGCGCCATGGCCGAGGGCGAGACGCGCATTTCCGGATTGCTTGAAAGCGCGGATGTGCTCGCGACGATGCAAGCGATCAAGGCTTTCGGGATAGCGGCCCATCAAGACGGGAAACATTGGACCGTGCGGGGTGGACCATGGCGGTCGCCGGACGGCGCCGTGGATTGCGGCAACAGCGGCACGACTGCCCGCCTGTTGATGGGAGCGGTAGCCGGGATGCCCGGCGTCCGTGCGACCTTCACGGGCGATGCATCGCTTTCGGCCCGGCCGATGAAGCGCGTGACTGCCCCGCTCGGCAGGATGGGTGCGATCATCGAAGGCGGCGAGCGGCTGCCGATAACGGTCCAGGGCGATCGGCTGGGCGGAATCGACTTTCGGAACGTCCCGTCGTCGGCGCAGGTTAAGTCGGCGATTCTGCTTGCCGGGCTAGGCACCGCGGCGCCGATCCAGATCGTCGAGCCAATACCCAGCCGCGATCACAGTGAGATCATGCTCGCCCAGCTCGGCTGCCGGGTGGTCGTCGACGATCGGCCCGAAGGCTGGGTCATTTCGCTCGGCGAGCAGCGATCGATGTCCGGTTGCGAGCTGGCCATTGGCGCCGACCCTTCCTCCGCCGCCTTTCCATTGGTCGCGGCGGCGATCGTGCCCGGATCGGATGTCACCGTCCGCGGCATGCTGGTCAATCCGCTTCGCACCGGGCTGTATGAGACGTTGGAGGCAATGGGGGCGGAAATCGAGCTTTCCAATGAGCGTATCCAGTCCGGCGAAATTATCGCCGATGTGCGGGTCCGGCATGCTCCGCTCGGTCCCTGCCATATCAGCGCCGAGCAAATAGCTTCGATGATCGATGAAATCCCGGCCCTGGCCATGGCCTGCGCCTGTGCCGATGGCGAAAGCGTGATCGAGGGTCTCGGCGAGCTCAGGGTCAAGGAGAGCGACCGGCTGGGAGCCGTTGTCGCCGGCTTAACGGCCTGCGGCGTCAGTACCATCGCAAGCGGGGACTCGCTGCGCATTTTCGGTCGCGGCAAGGCGCGGGGTGGGGCAAGCATTGCAACGCAGGGCGATCATCGCATCGCGATGGCCTGCCTGGTGCTCGGGTTGGCGGCAGAACAGGCGGTAGAGGTTGATGAAGCTGAAATGATCGACACTAGCTTTCCGGGCTTTGTCGCGGTGATGCGGTCGCTGGGAGCGGAGATCCAATGAGCATCAACTGCTTCGGCCATTTGTTCCGCCTTACCACCTGGGGAGAGAGTCACGGGCCGGCGATCGGCTGCGTCGTCGACGGCTGCCCGCCCGGCATCGAACTCGACGAGCCGTGGGTGCAGCGCTTCCTCGACCTGCGCCGGCCGGGGACGTCGAGAAATGTCTCGCCGCGGCAGGAGCCTGACCGGGTCAGCATCCTCTCCGGTATCTATGAAGGCCGCACCACCGGCACGCCGATCGCGATGATGATCGACAATGTCGATGCGCGGCCGGCGGACTATGCCGACGTGCCGCCCAGGCCGGGTCATGCCGATGCAGCCTATGAAGCCAAATATGGACTGCGAGATCCTCGCGGCGGAGGACGCGCTTCGGCGCGCGAAACCGCGATGCGGGTTGCCGGCGGCGCGGTGGCGAGGCTGGTCATTCCAGAGGTCGAGATCGCTGCGGCCGCGGTCGAGATTGGTGGAGAAGCCGACGAAAGCCGCTGGGAGGCCAAGCTCGATGAGGCCCGAGCCGCAGGCGACAGCCTGGGCGCCATCATCGAATGCGTGGCGACAGGAGTCCCCGCCGGTTGGGGCGCGCCGGTCTACGCCAAGCTCGACGCCGAACTGGCCGCGGCTTGCATGGGCATCAACGCCGTCAAGGGCATCGAGATCGGCGAGGGATTTGCTGCCGGGCGCATCAAAGGCAGCGAGAACAGGGAGGGAATGCGGATCAGCGGCATCGATGGCGGCATATCGACGGGACAGCCGATCGTCGTCCGCGTGGCATTCAAGCCGACGTCGAGCATCGGCATCAAGGGGCGGCATGATCCTTGCGTCGGCATTCGCGGCGCTCCGGTGGTCGAGGCGATGGTCGCGCTGGTGCTGGCCGACCATAAGCTGTTGCACCGGGGACAGTGCGGCTGATCAGTGGCACTTGAAGCGGTCGAACGGTTCCAGGCAGTCCTTGCAGCGCCACTGCGCCTTACATGGTGTCGATCCGAAGCGGCTGACCTCTTCGGTGTTGGTTGAGCCGCAACGTGGGCAGGTGGCCGCCTTGGCGAGCTCGGGCGGCGCGATTCCATAGGCGCGAAGCTTCTTCTGGCCCTCTTCGCTGATCCATTCGGTGGTCCAGGGCGGGCTCAGGACCGTTTCGATCGCAACGTCGCGGTAACCCGCTGCATCCAGCGCTTCGCGGATGTTTTGCTCGATGAACTGCGTTGCGGGACAGCCAGAATAGGTGGGCGTGATGACCACCTTGCCTTCCTCGACCGAGCGGACGATTCCGAGGTCCAGCACCGACACCACCGGAATTTCCGGGTCAGGAACGTCCCTTAGAACGGCCCAGATATCGCGAACGCCCGTCACACGCGCTCCAGCGTCAGCGCGATACCCTGTCCGACGCCGATGCACATGGTGGCGAGGCCATAGCGACCGCCGTTGCGCTGCAGTTCTTCGGTCGCGGTCATCGCCAGCCGCGCACCCGACATGCCAAGCGGGTGGCCAATGGCGATGGCGCCGCCATTTGGGTTCACGCGCGGGTCGTCGTCGGCGATCACCAACTGGCGCAGCACCGCCAGACCCTGGGCAGCAAAGGCTTCGTTCAATTCGATCACGTCGAGATCGGCAGGAGTCAGGCTGAGCCGCCCGAGCAATTTGGTCGTCGCAGGCGCCGGACCAATCCCCATGATGCGCGGCGGCACACCAGCGACCGCAGCACCCAGGATCCGGGCACGTGGATTGAGACCATGGCGCTTGGCCGCCTCCTCACTGGCGATGATCAGCGCAGCGGCGCCATCATTGACCCCGCTCGCATTGCCGGCGGTGACGGTGCCGTCGCCGCGCACAATCGGCTTCAGGCGGCTCAGTGCTTCGAGGCTGGTCGGGCGGGGATGCTCGTCCCGGTCGATAACAACCGCCTCGCCTTTTCTCTGTGGGATGGTGACTGGGACAATCTCAGCAGCCAGCCGGCCGTTGGCTTGGGCCGCGGCGGTCTTCTCCTGACTCCGCAGGGCGAAAGCATCCTGGTCCTCGCGAGAAATCTGGAATTCGTCCGCTACATTTTCAGCCGTGCTCGGCATGGTATCGTCGCCATAGGCATCGCGCATCTTGGGATTGACGAAGCGCCAGCCGATCGTGGTGTCGTAAATCTCCGCGTTGCGGTCGAACGCGCTCATCGCCTTGGGCATCACGAACGGCGCGCGGCTCATGCTTTCGCTACCGCCAGCGATGATCAGTTCGGCATCGCCACCCCGGATCGCCCGGGCCGCCATCGCCACCGCGTCTAGACCGGAACCGCACAGCCGGTTCAGCGTCACGCCACCCGAGCTGTCGGGCAACCCGGCCAATAGCCCGGCCATGCGCGCCAGGTTCCGATTATCCTCGCCAGCCTGATTGGCGCAGCCGAGGATGATATCGTCCAGCGCGGCCCAATCGACCTGGTGGTTGCGTTCCTTGAGGGCGCGGATGGGCATGGCGGCCAGGTCGTCGGCGCGAACGCCGCTCAATGCCCCGCCGTAACGGCCGATGGGGGTGCGGATGGCGTCACAAATAAAGGCTTCGGTCATAGGGGGTCCAATATGGGGCCGCCGATCTCCCGCGAAAGGCCCTGGAATTCGGCGACGACGCGGCCGTCGTCGGCGGTGACCCGCACCGCGTAAACACCGCTGCGGCCGTTGCGGGCGCGCTCTTCGGCTTCGGCACGCAGCGTTTCGCCGATCCTGGCGGGCGACAGGAAGCTGATGGAGGCATGGGCAGCAACCGTCGTCGCATTGCGGCTATTGCAGGCATAGGCGAAGGCGCTGTCGGCCAGGCCGAAGATCATGCCGCCATGGGCGATGCCATGGCCATTCGCCATGTCGGGGCGGATGAGCATCCGCACCCGCGCATAACCCTCGCGCGCCTCTTCGATCACCAGGCCCCAGGCGGGGCCGGTGCCTTCTTTCGACAGCATGGTATCGGCAACGCGCCGCGCCAGCGCATTCGCGTCGCTGTCCGTCATTCCGCGTCGATCACCCCGCGGCGGATCTGGTCAAGCTCGATCGATTCGAACAGCGCCTTGAAATTGCCTTCGCCGAAGCCCTCGTTGCCCTTGCGCTGGATGATTTCGAAGAAGATCGGGCCAATCACATTCTGGGTGAAGATTTGCAGCAGCAGGCCCTGGCCCTCCGTCGGCGCGCCGTCGACGAGGATGCGGCGTTTTTCGAGTTCGGCAGTAGGCTCGCCATGGCCCTGGACCCTTTGATCGACCAGCTCATAATAGGTGTCGGGTGTGTCCTGGAACGGAATGCCGCGCCCTCGCAGGATGTCGACGCTCTGGTAGATGTCGGCGCTGCCGAGCGCGATGTGCTGGATGCCCTCACCCTTATATTCGCGCAGGAATTCCTCGATCTGGCTCTTGTCGTCCTGGCTCTCGTTCAGGGGAATTCGGATCTTGCCGCAAGGCGAGGTCATCGCCTTGGAGAAGAGGCCGGTGACCTTTCCCTCGATGTCGAAGTAGCGGATCTCCTTGAAGTTGAAGAGCCGCTCATAGAATTCGGCCCAGAAACCCATCCGGCCGCGGTGAACATTGTGGGTGAGGTGATCGATATAGGTCAGCCTGCTGTCATGGTCGGCGACCTTTTGCTCCCAGCCTTCTTCGAATAGGAAATCGACGTCGTAGATGGAGCCTTTGTCGCCGTAGCGGTCGATAAGGTAGAGCCGCGAGCCGCCGATTCCCTCGATCGCCGGCAGGCATAGCTCCATCGGTCCGACGTCGCATTCGACTGGGTCCGCGCCGAGATCGATCGCGCGTTCCAGCGCCCGCCCGGCGTCCTTGACCCGGAAGGCCATGGCGCAGGCGGAAGGGCCATGCACGGCGGCGAAGCGCTGGGCGAAGCTGTCCGGCTCGGCATTGATGATGAAATTAATGTCACCCTGCCGGTGCAAGGTGACATTCTTCCGCCGGTGCTTGGCGACGACCGGGAAGCCCATCTTGGTGAACAGGCTGCGCAGCAACTGCGGATCGGGCGCGGCATATTCGACGAACTCAAAGCCGTCGGTGCCCATCGGATTCTCCAGGCCTAGCGGGCCGAGCTCGATGGAAGGGGCGGCGGTGGCCATATCGGACTCTCCTTTTCGCCGCCCCTCTGCGCTCGGGACCGCCGGTTTGCAAGGCACTGGATTTCCATTCCAACCCGTCACCCTGAACTTGTTTCAGGGTCCATTCCGTCTCCCGCGCCGACAGTCACCAGACGGATGCTGAAACAAGTTCAGCATGACGGCAGAGCAGGTATAAGACCCGCATGGACATTCCCAATGGCTGGACCCTGAGCGAGGACGGCAAGGCGCTGGAGCGCAGCTTTCGCTTCAAGGATTTCCCAGAGGCCTTCGCCTTCCTGACAAGGGTCGCGATGCATGCCGAGAAAGTCGATCATCATCCCGAGTTCACCAATGTCTGGAACAAGGTCGATTTCCGGCTGACGACGCACGACACCGGGGGCGTGACGGAGCGGGACATGAAGCTGGCCGAGGCGATCAATAGGTTAGCCTGATCCCCGGTCACCAAGCCGCAATTATAGTTATCCTCGCTCGCCGGCTTCCAGTTTGTAGCAGCCCGGAAGTGGCCGGTCGTCAGCCACGAACGCCGCAAACTCACCGTCGAGATAGAGCGTAGCCTCCTTGGTGGCATATTTGATGGCGACCTCGGAGGGCCGTCTGGGCAGCCGATATTCGCCATCCTGGAATCGGACGATTGCGATTTCGTTCGATGTGCTCAGGGTGAATATGCTGTTGTCGAGGCAAAGGTAGGTCGAGAAGTCGGCCGGATTGATCGATGCCGCAGTAATTATGGCCAGCCAGAACGTCACGATCCCTCCTGCGTGGCTTGCTGGTCGGCGAAAACCAGCGGCAGCGTCCGGATCGGTTCTTAACATGGTTGTTTACTTTTTGTTAATATTCAAAGCGGCACGGCATCCATCTTCCGTTCAGAAGCGTTTTGGCATAGGAACTCTCCGATGACCGCGCTTGCCGCCTCGACCCTGACCCCGCCGACCATGTTGCCGGCCGCGGTCCGCTATTATCGAAATGCGGTGGAAACCGGCTGAGGCTCTCGCGCGCCCAGCAACCGGACCACCGCCCCGCCAAGCCTCGCTTCGGCGGGGTTTTTTATTGCCCGCAAAGGAATGAAGAATGTTTCGAGATGTTGACCAACTGGCCGCTCCGCCACCCTCCCCCGGCAAGATCAGGCGGGATTGGAGCGCCTATCTCGTTCCGCAGGACTGGGCGCATTTCACCGCCGAGGAGCATGGCGTTTGGGATACGCTGTTCACTCGGCAAGTACCGTATCTTGGGACGCGAATTGTTTCGCCGTTCCTCGACGGCATTCCGAAGCTCGGGCTCGACCGGCCCGGCATTCCCGACCTCGACCGGCTCAACCAGCTGCTGGAGCCGCTGACCGGCTGGCGCTGCGTCTCGGTGCCAGGCCTGGTGCCCGACGACGCCTTCTTCGCCATGCTGGCCGAGCGGCGCTTCCCGATCGGCAATTTCATCCGCCCGGCAGACAGTCTCGACTATCTGGAAGAGCCGGATTGCTTCCACGACATTTTCGGCCATGTGCCGATGCTCAGCCATGAGCCGGTCGCGCGGATGATGCAGGCGATGGGGAAGCTTGGCGTCGACGCCGTGGCTGCCGGGCTCGGTGAGATGATCTCGCGGCTATACTGGCATACCGTGGAGTTCGGCCTGGCGCGTGAGAATGGCGAGGTGAAGATCCTCGGCGCCGGGCTCGCTTCCAGCTTCGGCGAAGCGCATTTCGCGATCGAAGCCGATGTGCCGCGACCGGCCTTCACCTTGAAGGATGCCGCCGCCACCGGATATCGTAGCGATGCGTTCCAGCCGCTCTACTTTGTCTCCCATTCGCTTGACCGTGTCGCGGCCGAGATGGAGGCGCTTGATCTTGACGGACTCAGGCGCCTGGCGGGGTGACGCGTGGGTGGAGGGCGGCTATGGCGGCCGCGATGAGTGACGCGCCCGTTTCCCGCGAATATCGTACCGGCTCCGATCCGCGCACCCTGCGCGACGCGCTGGGCTGCTTCGCGACGGGCGTGACGGTCGTGACCTGCCTTGACGAGGAGGGGCACCCGATCGGCCTCACCGCCAACAGCTTCACGTCATTGAGCCTGGATCCGCCGTTGCTGCTGGTGTGCGTCGCCAAGGGAACGGCCAGCGCCGACCCGCTTTCGAAGGCCGAGCATTTCGCGGTCAATGTCCTGCAGACCCAGCAGCAGCCGGCCTCGATCACTTTCTCAACGCGCGTTGAGGATCGGTTTGGGTGCACGCCGTGGGGCTTGGGTGAGCATGGTGTTCCAGTGCTGCGGGATTCGCTGTCCGTGTTCGAATGCCGGCATCACGCGGTTCATGACGGCGGCGACCATTTCATCCTGGTCGGAGAGGTCAAGAAGGCAACCTTCGAACCCGGCCTCGACCCGCTGCTCTACTTCCGCGGCAGCTATCGACGGCTCCATTTCGACTGAGAAATCCGACAGTTAAAAATGGTTATCCACAAGTTGGATGACTCTCGGGCGGATTCGCGTCAGCTTGGCGACGATGGCGGACTGGGGGGAAGTTGAGTCGCCCAGGGGCGATGCCGACAAGGCCAAGCTGGATGATACGGGCGTAGCCGATATCCAGGCCGTTGCCGCGAGTCTCGCCGCGCTACCGGGTCCGGTGAGCTTCGCCGGCGTGCTGGCGATTGCCGACACCCTGCCGGTGATGATCGCTTATCTGGACGTCAACCAGCGGTACATGTTCCTCAACCGGACCCTGGCCGACTGGCTCGAACTGCCGCGCAAGTCGATCCTGGGCAGGACGATGCCGGAGGTCATTGGCGAGGAAGCCTATGAATTCCGCCGGCCGATGATCGAATCGGCGCTCCAGGGCGAGAAGCAATGGTTCATTGCCGACTTCAATCATCCATCGCGCGGGATGCTGACCGTTCAGACCCAATATGTCCCCCATTTGAACAGCAAGGGGAACACGGTTGGATTGATGGTGGTGCTGCAGGACGTCACCGAGCAGCGCGCCACCGAGCTGGCCTTACGAGAGAGTGAGGAAAGGTTTCGCCGGATCGCGGATTCGGCGCCGGTGATGATGTGGGTAACGCGCCTCGATCGCACGCGCGATTTCGTGAACGATGCCTATGCCGAGTTTTGCGGCATGTCGCGCGAGGAAGCGCGGGTGCTGGACTGGCGGACACGCATTCATGCCGACGACGTCGAGCAGGTGGTCGCGCAAAGCATCGCGGGCGAGGCAAGCTTGAAGCCCTTCACGCTTGAGGCGCGATATTCGCGTCATGACGGGGAATGGCGCTGGCTGCGATCCGTGTCCCAGCCTCGGTTTGGCGCCGATGGGCAATTATCGGGATTCATCGGGGTCGCGACCGACATCACGGCGGAGAAGGAAGCGGAAATTTCGCTGACGCGCCAGGTCGCCGAACGGACTGCCGAGCTCAGCGAGGCTCAAGACCAGCTTCGCCAGGCCCAAAAAATGGAGGCGCTCGGCCAATTGACCGGCGGCATCGCCCATGATTTCAACAACCTGCTGACCGTTGTGGTCGGCGGGCTCGATCTAATCGCCAAGCAGGTCCAGGACGAGCGGTTGCTGAAATTTGCCACCAATGCCTTGTCGGCGGCCGAACGAGGCGCCCGGCTTACCGCGCAACTGCTCGCGTTCAGCAGGGTCCAGCGGCTGGAGGTCCGGGCCACCTATGTCGCACCGCTGATCGAGGAGATGCGGCCGCTGCTTCGCAACGTCCTTGGCCCGGGCATCCAGAAGAAGTTCGATCTTGATCCCCACCTGACGCCGGTGCTGGCCGACCCGACGCAGCTGGAGGTGGCAGTACTCAACCTGGCGATCAACGCGCGCGACGCCATGCCCGACGGCGGAACCTTGACGGTCAGCAGCCGCAAGCTGCGGATCACCAGCGATCCCGAACTTGAGCCGGGCACCTATGTGGAGCTTTCGATCGCCGATACCGGCGCCGGCATGGCGCCCGAAGTGCTCGCCCGCGCCTTTGAGCCCTTCTTCACCACGAAGGATGTCGGCAAGGGAACCGGCCTCGGCCTGTCGATGGTCTATGGCATGGCGCTCCAGTGCGGCGGCGCGGTCAAGATCGAAAGCGAACCCGGTGTCGGGACGACCGTCCGGCTCTATTTCCGTCGTGCCGATCGGGATGCCGAAGTCCCGGCCAGCGGCGGAATGACCGGCGACGAAGTGCGCCGTTCCCGGGGCGCCGCGACCGTTCTGGTGATCGACGATGACGCCGATGTTCGCCACTTCATCGCGGCCGGCCTCGAGGAATATGGCCATGATGTGATCGAGGCCGCCGATGGCGGCGAGGGAATCGACAAATTCGGGGCCAGCCAGCCCGACCTGGTGATCATCGACTACATCATGCCCGGCCTGTCGGGGGCCGAAGTCGCCGGCCATATATTGGCGACCAATCCGGAGCAGCCGATCCTGTTTGTGTCGGGCTATAATGAGACGGACGCGATCAGGAAGGTTGCGCCGGATGCCAATATCCTGGCCAAGCCCTTCCGCGCGGCCGCACTCGAGGATGCAGTGCGGGCTGCGCTGGCCAACACGAAAGCCTGACCGAGGCGGCCATGGCCCGCGAGCTGGAACTCAAGCTGGAGGTTGACCCGGCGGCTATCGCGAAGCTTCGCACCCATGGCCTTCTCGGGGGCCAGCCGCAGGTCGAGCGACTGGTTTCCGTCTATTATGACACACCCAAGCGAAAGCTGCGGCAGCAAGGCCTGGTGTTGCGCGTCCGCCAGCGGGACGATGGATGGGTCCAAACGGTCAAGCGCAAAACCGACTCCGCCGGACTGTTCGATCGCGATGAATGGGAAGTGCCCGTTCAATCCCTCCAGCCGGACCTTGAAGCGATAGCCGCCTCCCCGCTGAAAGACCTGATCAAACCGCACCAGTTCCGCCATCTCGTCCCGGTCTTTCGGACCGACGTCGAGCGGACGACCTGGCATGTCGAACGCGCCGGCGCCAAAATCGAACTGACCTATGATGCGGGCACGATCGAAGCGGGAGGCGCGTCGGAGCCGATTCACGAACTGGAGCTTGAGCTCAAGGAGGGCGAAGTCGGCGCATTGTTCGAGGTTGCGCGGAAGATCGGCCGCCTTATCCCCATCCGGCTTGGAGTAGAGGCAAAGTCTGAGCGCGGCTTTGCCCTGGTGCAGCGCAAGCCGTCCGGCCCCGTCAAGGCGACGGCGGTCGACCTGCCCGCCAATTCAATGATCGGGGACAGCTTCGCCGCGATCGTGACGACATGCCTCAAGCATTTCCGGATGAACGAGCCGCTGTTCATTCATGAGCGCGATGCCGAGGCGCTGCACCAATTGCGCGTATCGATCCGCCGGCTGCGCACCGCCTTGTGGATGTTCAAACCGGTGGTGGATGGTCCCGGGCTTGAGTCGATCAACAATAGGCTCCGGACCTTCACCCGGGAGCTCGGCGCGGCCCGGAACATCGATGTAATCCTGGCTTCCATGACCGCGAACGACCCTGCCAGGTCCCAGCTTGAAAGGGATCGAAGGCAACTCTACGGGCGGATCCTGCGGAAGCTCGACACGGTGCGATTCCGGGGCTTCATCCTTGACATCCTATGCTGGATAAACGCCGGCGAATGGCGTCAGGGCAGCAGGCCCGGCAAGCCGCTCATGCCTTTTGCCCGCAAGCGTCTCGACCGGCTGTGGCGACACATCAAAGAACGCGGGGCAGAGCTTCGCCAACTTTCGGAGATACAGAGGCATCACCTCAGGATCGACTCCAAGAAGATGCGTTATGCCCTCGAGTTTCTCGGCCAACCCGCGGGAGCTGCCGGCAAGACGCAGCGCGATTTCATCGCAGCCGCGGAAGGCGTGCAGGACACATTGGGCCATCTCAACGACCTGGCGACCCGGCGCGCCATGCTTTCCTGGCCGATGCCGCCTCCGGAAAAGGATGCGGACAGGGCCTTGCGCGCCGCGAGGCGGCACCTGCGCAAGATGGAAAGGATCGGCCCCTTTTGGTCGGAGGCCTAGCCGGCCATCCGCTTGGCGCCGAGGCCAAGGACCATCTGGTTGGCACGTTCGTAGGAAAGTGGCCGGCCGAACAAATAGCCCTGGATGGTGTCGCAGCCCAGATCGCGCATCCGCTCGAAATCTTCGGCGGTCTCGACGCCCTCGGCGGTGACGGACATGCGGAACGACTTCGCGAGCTGCACGATCGACTGAATGATCGCGACATTCTCCTGCCGCGATCCGGCTTCACGCACGAAACTGCCGTCGATCTTCAGTTTGTGGAATACCGCCTTGTTCAAATAGCCGATCGAAGAATAGCCGGTGCCGAAGTCGTCGAGCGCGATTCCGACGCCCAGGGCGCGTAGCCGCTTCAGCACATCCAGGGTCGTCCCGTTGTCGCCCAGGAACACACCCTCGGTGACCTCAAGTTCCAGACGGTTAGCCTGGATCTTGTGCCGGCCAATAGCCTGGCTGACGGTGTTGGGAAGGGCCGGCAGGATGATCTGTTTCGGGCTGATGTTGAGCGCGACCGTGATTTGCTCGGGCCAGGTTGCAGCGGTCCGGCAGGCCTCTTCGATGACCCATTCGCCGATAACCGGCATCAAGCCGCTCTCTTCGGCCACCGGGATGAAGACGTTGGGTGGCACGAAGCCGCGTTGCGGATGGTTCCAGCGGATGAGTGCCTCGAACCCGACCAGCTTCTGCGTCTTTGCGTTGACCAGCGGCTGATAAACCAGATGGAACTGCTTTGCGGCGATGGCGCCGCGCAGGTCGGTTTCCAGCCTGACGCGATCATCCTGCTCGGATTGAAGCTCGGACGAGAAATATTTGGCGCAGCCACGGCCGGCGCCCTTGGCCTCATAGAGCGCCAGATCGGCCTTGAGGATCAGATCGTCGACGGTCGCGCCATCAATCGGCCCGAAGGCACAGCCGATCGACACGCCGATGCGAATTTCGGTCTGGTCGATCATGTAGGGTTCTTTGATCGCTCGGATAATGCTGTCGGCAAGCTGCTCGACCCGCTTGCGCGACTGGGCGTCGGCAATGACGATTGCGAACTCGTCGCCGCCCATCCGGCCGACATGGCCGTCGGGACCAACCTGGTCGCAGAGCCGCTTGGCGACGGCCTGGAGAACGGCATCCCCCTTCGGGTGACCGAAGGTGTCGTTGACCGGCTTGAAGCCGTCCAGGTCGAGAAACATGATCGCACAGGGCACATTGCTGGTGGTGGCATGGCGCAATGCCTCGCCGAGCAGCTGGCGGACCCGGCCCCGGTTGGGCAGGCCGGACAGCACGTCCATGTTGGCGAGATGCGTGAGCCGCTCCTGGGTCTGGCGGATTTCGGTGATATCGCTGCCGACGCCGCGGAAGCCTCCAAATCGGCCGGCGGTATCGATGATCGGATCGCCGGCGATCGAAATCCAGCGCTGGCCGCGGGCGGTCTTCAGCTCCATCTCGAGCGAGTTGAAGGGTTGCTTCTCGAGCAGCACCCGGCCCAATTCGGCATGGCCGCCCAGCAGGGCCGGGAGAGAATGGCCGAGCAGTTGACCCGCCGGCCGGCCGAGCAGCGCGCTCATCCGGCTGGAAATATAGCTGACCCGGTTCTCCCCATCCACTTGCCATAGCCAGCCCACGCCGCGCTGTTCATATTCCTGGAGCAGCAGGCTGGCGCTTTCCGATTGCGAGCCGAAGTCGGCATTGGTCTTCAACTGGCCGAACGCCCAGCGAGCGACTGTCAGCACGCCGACGATGGCCACGCCAAGGGTGAACAGGATGGCCAGGATACTGTCGAATGGGACGTCATGGCGTCCGACAAGCAAGGTATAGCTGAGTCCCGCGGTGAAGATTGCCATCCAGGCGGTAACGCAGGCCGGGACGACGACCAGACCGAGCGAGGCGATGCCCAAGCCCGCTATCAACATCGCGGCCACGGCCTGGGCCTGCGGCGCAAGCGACGAAAAGCTGATGACGGGAAGCGACAGCCAGGCAAGAGCCCGCAAGGCGACATCGCCGATCATTTGCCACTTTGGCACCTTGCGCCCCGACCGGCCCACATGGGTGACGGCCTGGGTGCGGGCCAGCTGCATCGCCCCAACATTGGTGGCCGCAACGGCAAGTGCCCATCCGCCGAGATAGGCCGACGGCACATGGCCATAGAGAATCATCGCCATGAAGACCGCGGCAATGCTGTTCACGGCCGCGAAAAAGGGTGCGAATTGCCCACGCGCGATCAGCTGCGCATCCCGAAGCGGGCTGCTGCCTTCATCGGCTTCCTGCGACGCCACGCCCAGCGATTCGCCATCGGGCAGGCGTGCAGAAATCATGCGCTTATAACGATCAGGAGCCTCGTACATCCGGTCTTCCGCTTGGCCTGGGGCGCCAAACTTAGGCCGAATTGGGTTACTTCGTGGTTAAAGATTGCCCGATTTCGCACCGGAAAGCAGCCCGAGCTTGTCGAGGTCGCGCATGGTAACCGGGTGATAAGAAGGCCGCGCCTTCGCATAAACCCGGACAGCGATGGGACGGCCCCACTGCCGGTCCTCGGCCAGCGCAGTGATGAGGGGCCTGACGAACTTCCGCCGCCCCTGCATGGTCAAGAATTCCTCAAGGGCGGGAACGGCCGGACCGAAGCGATTCTCGACGGCGAGTGACAGGAAGGCAAAACGCAGCTCGTTATTGCCCGAACGGGAGAGGTTGAACGCCTTATCGAGCGCTTCGAGCCGGCCTGCCGGCTGCTTTCGGTCGATCCTGGTGAGGAAACGCAGTCGCTCATCCGTAGTCCAGCGCTGCCATGCCGCTGTTGCCGGCAGTTTTCCGCCCTTGAAGGCGGTAACCGCCGCATCGACTTCGGCAAAGGCATGGGGATCGGCCGGGGCTATGTTGTCGGGAATGCCCGGCTGAGCGACCCAGCGGTCCAACTGAAGCCTGTCTTCGAGGGCTCGATCGCCCTTGACCAGATGCTCGCGGATGTCCTCGAGAAAGATGCTGGTCGTCACCGGCTGGAATTGATGGCGGTCAAACCAGCCCTTGAGCCAGTCATCGAAGCGCTTGCGGCCGACCGTAACCTCGATGGTGCGCAGGAAAGCCGCGCCCTTCTCATAGGCGATATCGGTCAGGCCGCTGTCTGGATGGCGGCCTTTCAAATCGATGTGCAGCCGGGTGTCGGGATTCGCCGGTCCGCCATTTTCCGCGATGGCCTTGTTCATGGCATCGAGCCCGAGCGCGACCTGTTGCGCCGCAACCTTTGGGCCATAGATGGCCTCGACAATCCGCCGCTCGGCATAGCTGGTCATGCCTTCGTTGAGCCAGAAGTCGGACCAGGTGGCGTTGGTCGCGAGGTTGCCTGACCAGCTGTGCGCCAGTTCATGAGCAACCAGGCTGACCAGGCTCTTGTCGCCGGCAATGAAAGTCGGCGTGAGGAAGGTCAGGGTCGGGTTTTCCATTCCGCCGAAGGGGAAGCTGGGCGGCAGCACCAGCATGTCGTAGCGGCCCCACTTGTACGGGCCGTAAAGGGCTTCAGCGGCATCGATCATCTTTTCCGTGTCGCTGAGCTCCGCCGCCGCCTTGTCGAGCATCACCGGCTCGGTCCAAACGCCGGAGCGCCGGCCCAACTCGCGGAAGGCCAGGTCGCCAACCCCAATGGCGATCAGATAGGGCGCCACCGGATGGTCCATCCTGAAAGCGAAGGTGCGCCGATCGCCTTCGACGGCCGGCTCGCCGGACCGCGGGGCGCTCATCACTGCAGTCAGCGGCTGCGGCACGCTGATCCTGGCTTCCCAACTCTGGCGGATGCCGGGTGAATCCTGCGTCGGAATCCAGGTCCGGTTCTCGATCGATTCGCCCTGGCTGAGCAGGAAGGGATGCTTCTTGCCCGCCGTCTGCTCAGGCGTCAGCCATTGCAGCGCCCCGGCCTCGGGGGCCGACTTGTAGCGGATGATGATCTTCCGCTTGTCGCCAATCCGGATGGTGAGCGGAGCCCCAAGATTTTCGTCCATGGCGCCGACCTTGTAGGGCAGCGGATTACCCGCCTGGTCGGTGATGGCCGAAATCTCCAGCCCCTTGTCGTCGAGGGTGATCTCCGTGGCGTCCGGCTTGGCGTCGATGTCGAGAGTCGCCGTTCCGCCGATCCTCCTGGCATCGAAGTCGACATCGAGGTCGAGCGCCAGATGCGTGACGCGCGCTTCGAGCGGCTTGGCATGGCTGTGGACGTCCACTGCGTCCGGAGCGTCGAGGATCGGCGCGACGTCCGTCGGCTCGATTGGCGTGGTGTCGGTCTGGCAGGAGAGAAGGAACAGGGCCGCAAGGGCGGCGGTAAGGGCACGCAACAATCAAATTCTCCGCGGACTATGCCGAGGCGGTTTCGCCGACGGCCTTATAAAGGCTGCTGATCGGCCGAGCGAAAGCGCGGCGGACCATGGGCTCGAAAAAATCCAGCGGCGCGCTGTCGTAGTCGGGATCGAACGCGCTCTGGTCGTACAGCTCGCAAAAGCGGGCGGTATCCTCGAAATGGTCATGGCCGCGAAACGCTTCGCGCATGTCACGGTTCATCCCGAGGTGGTGAAAGAAGTAATAGCCCTGGAAGATGCCGTGATGCTCGACCATCCAGTGGAGCTTCTGGTCGACGAAGGGCTTGAGGATCGCTGCCGCGACATCGGGGTGGTTATAGCTGCCGAGCGTGTCGCCGATGTCGTGTAACAGAGCCATGACGACATAGGACTCGCTCTCTCCGGCCTGGTGAGCCCGGGTCGCAGTCTGGAGGCTGTGTTGCAACCGGTCGATCGGGAAGCCGCCATAGTCGCCATCGAGCAGCTTCAAATGGGCCAGGACACGGTCGGCAAGGCCCTCGTTAAAGGACCTGAAATGCGAGCCGACAATTTCCCAGTCGGCCTGCGTGCTTTCCGCCAGCGACCGGAAACCTGCGCGCTGTTCCGCCATTTCGCCTCTCCTTGAAGCCAGCCTAGACCCGGAGCAAGGGAACGCCAAGGGTGGCCGCATCGGGCTTTGCTGCCTATATCCGTTGCGATGGATCGCGCCGCGACTACCCAGACGCAAATCGCCAGCGACAGCGTTCGGGCGCTGGCCGAAGCGGCTGCGCAGGGCAAGGGCATCGTCGCCCGCAGCAAGGGTCCGGCCCGGCCGATCCTCGCTGGCGTTGGCCTCGACCGGCCGTTCTTCGACGACAAGAACCGCGCCTTCTGGGTACTGCAGTCGATCGGGTGGAGCGGCTTCTTCATGCTTCGCTCCCTGTCCGGCCTGGCCAATTCGATGGGGGCGATGTTCGTCGTCCATACCTTGCTGCTGACGGCAACAGGCTATTCGCTGACCCTGTTGATGGCCTCGCTCTACCGGCGGTTGATCACGATGCGGGCGATCTGGACGGTGATCATCAGCCTCGGCACGGTGATGCTCGCCTCGGCCGCCTTTTCCTTTATCGAAACCTGGAGCTACTCGACCTTCCTTCGCCCGGACGCAAAGCCCGTCGGCGTTGAATATTTCGGCGCGATCATTCTCGATTTCTCGCTGCTTGCAGCCTGGTCGGCGCTCTATTATGGCATCAACTATTATCTGCTGCTGGAAGAAGAGATCGACCAGCGCGCGAGGCTGGAAAGCCAGGCGTCGACCGCTCAGCTGGCGAT
The DNA here is from genome assembly GCA_045811425.1 of Sphingomicrobium sp. Classification (GTDB taxonomy): domain Bacteria; phylum Pseudomonadota; class Alphaproteobacteria; order Sphingomonadales; family Sphingomonadaceae; genus Sphingomicrobium. Next base: position 36,465 of record JBJMUA010000039.1, read on the forward strand.
GCTGCGTTACCAGCTCAACCCTCATTTCCTGTTCAACACGCTGAACAGCATTTCGACCCTGGTGCTGTTGAAGCAGACGGAGCGGGCCAACGCGATGCTCTCGCGGCTGGCATCGTTCCTCCGTTACACGCTGGTCAACGAACCGACAGCCAAGGTGACGCTCGTCCAGGAGGTCGAGACGCTGAAGCTCTATCTGGAAATCGAAAAGATGCGGTTCGAGGATCGCCTTCGGCCGCATTTCAAGATCGACGGCGACGCGATCGGGGCCCGGCTTCCGTCGCTGCTACTTCAGCCACTGATCGAAAATGCGATCAAATATGCGGTCACGCCGGCGGAACATGGCGCCGACATCTGGATTACTGCGCAGCGTGAGGGACGCGCAGTCAGGATCGAGGTCGCCGACAGTGGCCCGGGTCCGGGGGGTACGCCGATCGATGCCCAATCAACCGGCGTCGGCCTGGCGAACATCCAGGACCGTCTGGCGCAGGCCTATGGCCCGGCGCATGGCTATTCGACCCGAACGAACGAACATGGGGGCTTCAGCGTTATCATCGAACTTCCGCTCGATACCGACCAAAAGGATCTTTCATGACCATTCGCACCATCCTCGTTGACGACGAGCCACTGGCTACCCAGGGCCTTCGCCTGCGCCTCGAAGCGCATGAGGACGTGGAAATCGTCGCCACCGCATCCAACGGCCGGGAGGCAATTCGCGCCATCAAGACCCACAAGCCCGACCTGGTGTTCCTTGACATCCAGATGCCCGGTTTCGACGGGTTTTCGGTGATCTCCGGCATGATGGAGGTAGAGCCGCCCCTGTTCGTATTCGTCACTGCCTACAATGAGCATGCCTTGCGCGCATTTGAGGCGCAGGCGGTCGATTACCTCATGAAGCCGGTCGAGGAAGACCGCCTGGCGGCAACCCTGGACCGGGTCCGCCAGCGCCTCGCCGAAAAACGCGGCGCAGAGGAGGTCAAGCAGCTCAAGGAAGCGCTGGCCGAGCATGCGCCAGAGGCAGCGGAGGAACTGGCCGAGGCGATGCCCGATGCGCCTGCGGCCAATCGCTTTGAGAAAATGATCAACATCCGCGACCAGGGCCAGATCTTCCGGGTCGATGTCGACACCATCGAGCGGATCGACGCGGCCGGCGATTACATGTGCATCCAGACCGGCGACAACACGCTGATCCTGCGCGAGACGATGAAGGACCTCGAGAAGCGGCTCGATCCGCGGCGCTTCCAGCGTGTCCACCGCTCGACCATCGTCAATCTCGATCTCGTCCGGCAGGTGAAGCCGCACACCAACGGCGAATGCTTCCTGGTGCTCGATTCAGGGGCCCAGGTGAAAGTATCGCGCAGCTATCGCGACGTGGTCGCGAGGTTCGTCCACTGAGAATTGGCTAGAGTGCGGCGGGCAGCCTGACCGTGACGCTCGTTCCTTCGCCGACGATGCTTTTGATCTCGAGCGTTCCGCGATGCCGCTCGACGATATGCTTGACGATCGCAAGGCCCAGCCCGGTGCCGCCGGACTCGCGGCTGCGCGCCGCATCGACACGATAAAAGCGTTCGGTGACGCGGGGCAAATGCTCGCGCGCAATGCCCGGTCCGCGGTCCGCCACGGTTACGGCGACCCAGCCGTTTTTGCGCGTGGCCGAGACGCGGACCTTCGAATCCGGTTTGTCGCAGCCGTAGCGGACGGCATTGGTCAACAGGTTGTCGAACAGCTGGGCGAGTTGGGCCGCGTCCCCCCGGACAGCCGGCAGATCGGCCGGGAGGTCGACGCTGAATTCGCACCCTGCCGCGCCGCGGACCTGTGCGGCGCCGGCCACCGCGGCTTCGATGATGTCGG